>NZ_JBSLYH010000011.1:0-169751 GCF_055793305.1 Calyptranema fuscum S582 | reverse complement strand
AACCCAACTTCGGCAAGAATCATAGGTTCAGGTGTTTTGTCAGTCCATTAGCGACCCACTACATCCAATGACTGGGCTAACCGGGTTTGAAATGTTGCCATCCAGTCATCCTGATGACGATGGGCTTCCCAGGCACCCGAATCCAGGGTGCCAATTTGCCAGGTTCCTTGCATCGAGTTAGCATCGTCTGCCAGGGTGCCTACATAGTTCACCGGAAACAGCGACACGATGAGATAGCACTTGGTGAACTGGATTGTCCGTCCCACCACAGAGCCACTCACCTCCGCTTCCCCTAAATAATCATCATCGAGAATATTGCCGCTGAGCAAATTTCCACGTTGCAACAACGTGGCTTCAAATCGTGTAGGAACCTCATCTTGCCAGTATGTTCCCAACCAACTTCCACTCACGTCTGCCATTGCGAAACTGCCGTTTGCTTCAAGGTTTGCAGCGATACAACTGATACGGAAACCCCAGCCGATAAGACTGGCTGCGATCAATTATGCATAAGCTTTGGTGTCTCGGATCGGTTTGCGTCGGATTTGATAACTGGAGTTGCTCGGGAAAGTCGCGACGTTTGACACTCGACGACGCCAGCACCCACAAATTGAGGGGTGGGGTCAAGGGTTGGGGCACCTGGGCAATATCGCGCCAAAACTGCCGCAGGCGAGACTGATTGGCGACAAAACCGTATTGCACCGGAATTTGGGTAGCATCTTTGGGAAAAAACTGGCGCAATTCCAAGGCAAAACTCAACCCCAACGCTACTTCTTGCAGCGATCGATATCCCACAATCACCACCAGTGGAGACTCTGGCTCCAGATACAGGGTTTTGGCGATCTGATCGGGGTGGTAAGACTTTTGAAAGGCGAAATTGTTGACGACAAAGGTGCTGCTGAGGATGCCGACCAGCAGTAGGGCGATGAAGGGATGAAGGGGTGAAGGGATGAAGGGAGGGGTGAAGAGATGAAGGGGTGGAGGGGTGAAGAGGTGGAGGGTGAAGGGGTGGAGGGGCAGAGTGATCCGGTAAATTTTAGGGGTGAAGCATTCGGATCAGGATGTTCGCCATTTACCAACGACTATTTAACGAATGCCTTGCCCTTGCAGGAGTTGCTGCTATCTAGCTGGGTCAGTGGCTCTATCTTTGTGTTTAGTTTTGTTAAGATTCATTAGAATAGAGAGTGTCAACCTAATCTAGTACAGCAAAACGAAAGTTTTGTAAGGGGTGAAGGGTAGAACCCCTTCTTGGGGGCTTCGCCCCCAAACCCCCATGTTGCAAAATTTGGTGTTTGCAACACTAGTGTGAGATGTGGGACTTTTCTGTCGGCAAAGTTCTGTATTCCACGATGGGTAAGGCGTTAGATGTTGTTGTGGAAGGCTTATGTATCTGACCTGGCTGGATAGCAATTCCTGGTTAATTGAGATGGCAGGGCAACGAATTTTACTAGATCCCTGGCTGGTAGGTTCGTTGGTATTTGGCAACCAGGACTGGTTTTTTAAGGGCGATCGCCCCAGCGCTCGTTCCATTCCAACCAATATTGACTGCATTCTGCTATCTCAAGGGTTGGAAGATCATGCCCATCCTCCCACCCTTAAACAATTGGATCGCACGATTCCTGTCGTCGCCTCTCCTAATGCCGCCAAGGTGGTCACAGCCCTGGATTATCAACAGATTACGCCATTAGCCCATGGAGAAACGACAACGCTGGCAGATCGGCTAGAAATTCGGGCATTTCCAGGAACGGAGTTGGGTCCATTTTTGACCGAAAACGGGTATCTGCTACGAGATTTAGCATCTGGCGAAAGTCTTTATTACGAACCGCATGGCTATCACTCTGAGAGCTTAAAGGACTTTGCCCCAGTCGATGTTGTCATTACCCCTGTGATCGATCTGAGGGTGCCGTTATTGGGGCCTGTGATTCAGGGTCATAAAACGGTGCTGGATGCCTTGCATATGTTACATCCTCAATATCTACTACCGACCGCAGCAGGTGGTGAGGTTGTGTTTACAGGGGTCTTAAATGCAGTGTTACAAACCACAGGCAGTATTGAGGAAATGCGATCGCAATTAGCCCAAAGCGACCTCTCAACCCAGTTATTAGACGTGACACCGGGCGATCGCGTTGAGATTCTTCCTCAAAAAGCAGCCGCGATGAAACCATAATGATGGATGGGATGCAGCATCTTCAGATCGTGGGTTTAATAACTTAAAGATTGTTTTGCAATGCACAGCGTTGCCGTGCGTTGCAAAAGATTCTCGGGTTTTATTGAAGCTGTGATCTGACACATCAGAATCACAAGATGGATATGACATGGAAAATACAGGTTGGCTCGATTGGATCTTGGGTGGAGTAGCGATCGCCATTTTAATGGGCGGCATGTTCATGCTGGTATCGGGTGTCTTGAGTATGAATAAGGTCAAATGAGGACGGCTATACATGAAGTAGATCTTTGGAACCAAGGGCGATGCCCTTGGTTCCAAAGATCTACTCATTAACCTATTGGCTTTAAACCGGACTCTATGGTTTTAACGCGACGCCAATTTCTTGCCCTGGCAAGCTACGGCACAACTGCCGCCGTTTTTGCTGATTTTTTGCCGGCTTGCAACCGTCAATCTATCAATACGCTATCCCATGCGATCGCGGCAGATAGCATAGGTTATGGGGCGTTGCAGCCCGATCCCAACGGGGTGTTAGATCTGCCTGCCGGATTTCGCTATCGCATTCTCTCGCACCAGGGAGACGTCATGAGTGATGGGCACCCGGTTCCCGGCGCATTTGATGGCATGGCAGCGTTTGCCGATGAGCAGGGAAATACAATTCTCATTCGCAATCACGAATTGTTGCCCAGTAGCCTCACCCAGGTCGCGGCTCCCGTGGCTAAACGCTATGACCGATGGGGCAAAGGGGGGACAACTACACTGGTGGTATCCCGCCAACGGCAACTGATCCGGCAATATGCGTCATTAGCAGGCACCGTTCGTAACTGTTCGGGTGGGGCAACGCCCTGGGGGTCTTGGATCAGTTGTGAAGAATTTACGGCAACCCCGGCGAATAATCAACCAGAGCAGCCTGACCACGTAGAGCAACCACACGGGTATAATTTTGAAGTGCCGATCACCGCAACCGGGTTGATCGATCCAGAGCCATTGATTGCAATGGGACGGTTTTGCCATGAAGCGATCGCCGTTGATCCCCGTACGGGTATGGTGTATCAGACGGAGGATCGAGTAGATGGGCTATTCTACCGATTTATTCCTCATCAACCCGGAAATCTCAAAGCAGGGGGTGTACTGGAGGCACTGTGTATCAAAGATCAACCCCAGGCAATAACCCGTTCCCAGTTTCCTCAGCGGCAACCCGTTGCGGTCGAGTGGGTGCCTATCGACCAGGTTGATCCCCCTGACGATACGGTTCGGATCGAGGGTTGGCAAAAGGGTGCAGCTCAGTTTTCCAGGGGAGAAGGCATCTGCTACAGCAACGGGGATTTGTATTTTACCTGCACCAATGGCGGAGATAGACAACTGGGGCAAGTTTGGCGCTATAGAGCAGCGGCAACATCCGCAGAAACAGACACCCTGGAATTGTGGTTACAACCCGATGATGCAACTGTACTAGATTTTCCTGATAACCTGGTCATAGCGCCAAATGGGGATGTATTGCTCTGTGAAGACGGGCGCGGCGATCAGTTTGTGGTGGGTGTGACGCCAACGGGACAGTTCTACCCATTTGCTCATAATGCATTGAACGGGTCAGAGTTTGCAGGAATTTGCTGGTCGCCCGATCGCTCTACCTTATTTCTCAATATCTATGATCCCGGAATAACAGTCGCTATTTGGCGCGATCGCCCTTCCTGATACCAATCTTTTATGAAGTTGCGCTAAACTAGAACCCCCTGTAGTCCCCCTTGCTAAGGGGGACGGCAACAGCCGGGGGTTGAATAAGACGCAGCTTCACATTAAATCGGTATGAGCAGTATTGGGAAAGAAGCTCCTGGCTGAGGTGAGCGTTGTTTGATCTCGCAGTGTTTGTCTGAAGTTCTGTTTAATTGGTATCATTCACTGTACAAAATCCCAAATCGAACCATAATCGCTGTAAAAAGCCGAAATCCTATCACTTTACGGATGGAACAGGCAGAATTTGCTATTTATAGTACTGAGAGCCTATCCGGAGAGAGAATTTTGTGTGCCCTGCGGGCACACAAAATTCTCTCTGTTACCCCGTTTTTGCATAGGGTCTTAGCGTGTGATTTCCTGTTTTTTGCGAAAAGGGAAGATAAATGTCCCAAGTGTCCGGCTCTGGTCTCCTGTATTTCGCTCCTGAGACTCAATCCGATCTGTTGATAGTGGCACCGGAGACACAAGTTAATAAAGTTTTAGCTCAGATGAGCCATTCTCAGTCGAGCTGTGCCCTGGTGACTCAGCAAAACCAACTAGTCGGCATTTTTACAGAGCGCGACTTGGTTAAAGCGATCGCCAGCCATATAGATTTGGAAGCTATTGCGATCGCTGACGTTATGACTCACTCGGTCGTTACGATCACCGATCACGATGCCAAAGATTTATTTACAGTTCTCGATCAATTTCGTCAACATCACATTCGCCATCTACCCGTTATCAATGGGCAAGGACAGATCATCGGCATCATCACGCCACACAGCATTCGCAATCAGTTAAAACCGTTCGATTTGTTGAAATTCAAACAAGTCGAAGAAGCCATGGAACGGCACGTTATCCATGCACCCTTGACCGCATCGGTACAAACCATTATTCAACAAATGACCCAGCGACAGGTCAGTTGCATCGTAATTACCGAAACAAGAGCAGATGGCGCAATTAGCCCCGTTGGCATTATTACCGAGCGAGATATCTTGCAGTTTCAGCTTTTACAAGTGGATTTTGAGCAGACTCCCATCAGTAGTCTCATGAGTACTCCACTGTTTACCCTGCATCCGCACGATTCGCTATGGACGGTTCATCGAGAAATGCAACATCGCCATACACGGCGGTTGGTTGTTGCCGAAACCACCGGAGAACTTGCCGGAATCATCACCCAAACCAGCATTTTGCGGATGCTGGATCCCATAGAACTGGCAGTGACCATTCAAACGTTGCAACAAAAAATTGATGAAAACACCACGCAGTTAAACCAAGAAGTCATGCGGGGACGCCAATTGGTGGAGTCACTCGCCGAAAGTGAAGCCCGATATCGAGCCGTCGTTGAACTACAAACCGAACTGATCAGCCGTTTTTTGCCCGATGGCAGCCTAACATTTGTCAACGATGCGTACTGTCGTTATTTTGGCAAAACCAGCCAAGCCCTGATGGGTAGCAACTTCATGGATGAGCTGATCGATCTCCATCGCCCATTGATTGTAGCGGCACTTGACAACCTGACCGCAGACCAGCCCATCACCAGGGTCGAAACCTCTGCGGTTTTGCCCACCGGAAAACTGGCGTGGCAGCAATGGAGTTATTGCGCCGTATTCGATTCCCAAAATCAATTAGTAGAATATCAAGCCGTCGGGCAAGATATTAGCGATCGCAAGTATCGCGAAGCAGAACGCCAGCAAGCTGAAGAACATCTCAAAGCCTCTTTGCGAGAAAAAGAAACACTTCTGCAAGAGGTGAAGCATCGAGTCAAAAATAATCTGCAAGTCATTACTGGCTTGCTGGACATGCAAATCAATCGGATTACAGAACCTCGATCAAAGATCTTCCTCGAAAGTAGTCGCGATCGCATTCAATCGATGCTGATGGTGCACGAAAATTTGTATCAATTGCACTCTTTTAATCAAAGTAGTTTCGCAGACTATGTCAGCAGACTGGTGCGAAATTTGCTTATGACCTACGTCGAATCGCCTCAACACATTGCACTGGCGATCGCCATCGAACCAACCCTATCCCTCACCCTCGATCAGGCAACCTATTGCGGCATGATTTTGAATGAATTGGTAACCAATGTCTTGAAATATGGCTTGAACGACGATCAATCAGGTGAGATCTCAATCTATCTAAATGAAACCCCCGATCACCAGCTGAGCCTAGCCGTTGCTAATCAAGGCGATCGCCTGCCTGACGATTTCTCATTAGATAACTTGACCTCTATCGGCTTAAAACTCGTGATCGCATTGGCAGAAGGGTTAGAAGGCACGGTTGCCGTTGAGAGGGGTAGCAGAACAGTCTTTAAAGTCTTATTCCCAAAATCTAACCTATCGGGCTAAATTCACTTGGTGATCTGCCATATACAGCCGCCAACTGCCCCAACGGGTAATTTCGCGTTGTCCTTCACAGGCGATGGGTTCGCCCAATACGCCCAATACGACTTCGCCATCATTTAACCGAACTTTGCCAATACACAAGCCGGGTGGCTCTTGAAGCAAAATCTGGCAGATGCCCTCAAAGGGAACATTCCAGACTTCAACAGCGATCGCCACGCCTCCTTCTTTAACCCGAATCATCGCTGGGTGGCGATCGCTAATCGACCACAGCCGATAACTGGCTTCTGTTGTGGTTTCTTGGATAAATTCTGCACCCACCCGGATGAGGTTATCGTTGAGTTCTAACCCACGCATCAGGGTACCATTGACGGCTAACTTTACAGACTGCATGATTAAGGCGATCGCACTCCTTGCTAACTTCTAAACCCGGTTTGAGTTGGAAGCTGTAATTGTCTCACAACAAAATCCATTCTCTAAATTACCGATCCGAAACGTGATGAGAAGAGTTGATTGTTCGTGCCCGTTGGGCACGAACAATCAACGTTTCAGATAGGAGACATATTGGTTTAACTTTTAAGAACCACTTGCGGTGCTGTAGCGGTTTCTAAAGCAGTTATAACGGCAGCAGCGGCAGCGGTCCATCCGACAATGCCACCTTGTGCCCGTACCATTTCTAGCGTCGCTTGCTTAAATTCTGGGAAATAGCTCTCCGTACAATCTTCTACCATCAGACACTCATAGCCTCGATCATTGGCTTCTCGCATCGTGGTTTGCACACATACTTCTGTCGTCACACCTGTAATTAACAAATGGGTAATTCCCCGTTCTTCTAACAACGACGATAACGGCGTGGCATAAAATGCACCCTTACCGGGTTTTGTAATCACTGTTTCACCGGGCAATGGTGCCAGTTCCGGAATAATCCCATTTCCCGCCTCACCCACAATCAAGATCCGTCCCATCGGACCTTCATCACCAATCTTCAGCGCACTCTTTCCCCGCTCCAACTTTGATGGTGGACAGTCCGATAAGTCTGGCTTGTGGCATTCAATCGTATGAAAAATCGGTAACTTCAGTGACCGAAACGTTTCTAACAAGTGTTTTAAGGTTGGCACGATCGCCTGTAACCGATTGACATCATTACCCAATGCATCTCCAAAGCCACCTGGCTCCATAAAATCACGTTGCATATCAATCACAATCAAAGCCAATTTACTTGGGTCAGCAGGCAGGGGGTAGTCGTAGGGTAGAGCGGGGATAGAAGGCATAGGGGTAATGGAGTAATAGGAAAAATCGAGAGATTCATGTGAAGCCGCAACTCATGCAGAACCACGATTCATACCAAGACATGATTCACATGGTGCCATTAAATGGTTAATTAGGACGGGGTGCCGGGGTGGAACCCCTGTCTGGGGGCACAGACCGCACCCCTTTCCAAACCAGCCCTGCGGCGGCTGTAGAGACGCGATTTCTAAGAAACGCCATGATTCCTAAGAGATGCGATGAATCGCGTCCCTGTGGTTTGATGATGCTAATGACCTGCCATACTTTGACCGATCGCGGCAAAGTCAGCTTGCTCGATGGGGCTGTCGTAAACAAATTTACCGCCACTAATCACGAGAATGCGATCGCTCAATTTCAACAATTCATCCAGGTCTTCACTGACTAAAAGAACAGCAACTCCTCGGTTACGAGCCGCGACAATTTGACCGTGAATGAACTCTACCGCCGCAAAGTCTAAGCCAAAGCAAGGGTTAGCGGCAATCAATAAACGAATGTGATCGGCAGATAATTCTCGGGCTAACACCGCTCGTTGAACATTACCACCCGACAGATTGCTGATAGGCGTTTCGGGCGAAGGTGTCTTCACAGAAAATTGCTGAATCAAGCCCTGTGCGGCTTGCTTGATCGCATTCAATATCAGCATAATGCCCTTTGCCTGGGGTGAGCGATCGAAGGTGCGCAGTGCCATATTTTCGGCAACACTCATATGGGGCACACAGGCATTGCGTAGTGGTTCTTCAGGCAAGGCAAACACCTTGTGCTTAAACATTTCGGCACGAGTTGCCGTATAAAGTTCGCCATTGACAATGATTTGCCCTGACGTTGGCAGACGTTGACCCGCCAGAGATTCTACAAACTCACGCTGTCCGTTACCCGAAATCCCGGCAATACCGACAATTTCGCCACTGTGAACCGTCAGATTGACCCCACCTACTGCTTCCAAACCATTATCTTTATTGGCATGGAGATCTTGCACCTGAAGCACAGCCACAGGGTCAGGATGCGTCACTTTCTCGACTTGTTTGGGCTCTCGTCGCTCGCCCATCATCATCTCTGCCATATCTGAAACGGTCAGGTCTTTGACCAATCCATTTCCGGCAAATCGCCCTTTGCGCAGTACTGTTACTTCATCAGTAAATGCCATTACCTCACGGAATTTGTGAGAAATCATCAACACGCTTAACTGTCCTGCCTTAACTTGTTCGCGCAACAAGCCCAATACTTCATCGGCTTCTCCGGGGGTCAGTACTGAGGTTGGTTCATCCAAAATCAAGATGCGGCTATGCAAATAAATTTGCTTGAGAATTTCTAGCTTTTGCTTTTCTCCAGCCGCTAATTGGGCGATCGGCACATCTAACGGGACTTGAAAGGGAGAGGATGCCATGAAGGTGCGCAATCCTTCCATTTCTTTTTTCCAATTGATCAGCGTGGGGCTATCAAACCGCGATAATACCAGGTTTTCTGCCACCGTCATCGCAGGCACAGACGTAAAGTGCTGATAAACCATACCGATGCCATACTTGTGCGCATCCCGAGGACTGTGAATAGCAGCTTTTGCACCATCAATCAGTACTTCACCCGAGGTGGGAGTGTAAAAGCCCATAATGCACTTCACCAGGGTGCTTTTACCCGCCCCATTTTCACCGAGCAGGGCATGAAACGTCCCCGGTTTCAGGGTCATGGAGACATCCTCCAGGGCAGTTAAGCTGCCAAACCGCTTGGTCATATTGACCACTTGCAGCTCGGCAGGTCGAGGCGTATCAGGCATTGGGGATTGAGTATTAGGGGTGAGAGTGTTGGCTTCGGTCATGGTATGAGACTCCAGCAGGTGGATAAGTGAGAGAAGAGAGAAGACGGGAGCAAGAAAAGCAGGAATTGAACGTCAGGGATTAAGGTGCAATAAATCGCGGTTTGATACCGAATTGGTTAAGATTTGATGGCTTGAATCAGGGCGTCTGAAGAGGCGATCGCACCAAAGACACCGCCTTGCATTGTTACCATTTTCAGGGCTGCCAGGTGGTTACCATAGTCGGTAGCGGCAGTGCAATCAGAAAGAAGTAGACATTCATAACCACGATCGTTGGCATCCCGCATGGTGGTATGAACGCAAACATCCGTAGTGATACCTGTGAGAATAATGTTTTGAATAGCGCAACGTTTGAGTAGCAAATCTAAATCTGTAGCATAGAAGGAACCTTTGCCCGGTTTATCAATAATCGGTTCGCCCGGTAGGGGAGCCAGGTCAGGAATGATATCCCAACCGGGTTCGCCCCGCACCAAAATCTTACCGCAAGGACCGGGATCACCAATACCTGCCCCAATTTGTTGCGATCGCCAACGTTTATTTTCGGGTAAATCTGCCAGATCGGGTCGGTGTCCCTCTCGCGTATGCATGATGTGATAACCCTCTGCCCGCATCACTGCCAACAACCGCTTGAGTGGCTCGATCGGCGCACGCGTCAGCGACAAGTCGTAGCCCATCTTGTCTACGTAGCCACCTTCTCCACAAAAATCGGTCTGCATATCAATAATCAGCAGCACCGTGTTTTCTGGGCGCAGATCGCCGTTATAAGGATACAAGTAGGGTTCTGATTCGACGTAACGTCCCATGGCAAGTCTCTGAGTGAATAAGGAGATTTGGTTATTAGCTAGTACACCAACTTAAAAGTTTTAGAGGGGGTGGAGGGGGTGAAACCCTCTCTTGGGGGCACAGCCCCGAAACCCCCATGTTGCAAAATTTAGTGTTTGCAACACTAGTAGCTGTTAGCTGTTAGCTGTTAGCTATTAGCTGGTTGAACGGGGTGCAGGGGTGGAACCCCTGGCTGGGGGCGCAGCCCCCACACCTCCACTGTCTTAGCCATCTACTCAATTGCTATAGCTGTTAGCTCTTAGCTGTTGGCTGTTAGCTCTTAGCTGTTAGCTATTAGCTGTTAGCTGTTAGCTAATAGCTACTTGCGGTTCTGCATCTTCGATATACATCCGGGAGGGTTCCGGGAAGCCACAGGACGTGCCATCTTTATGCACCACCTCGTCTTCCCAGGGAAGCCGATAGTTGCCATTCACCATATCTTTCATGTAGGTGTAGGGACAGTCTTGTGCGCCACCTTTGACCGCAACATAACCGCGATGCCCAAACTGGTAAATATTGTTCTCAACACCCCAGTGTTGACGAGCTTCGCGCACCAGGTCAGGGCGTAATTCAGCTGTAATAATTTCGTCGGGGCGATGGCTACCCATAACTAATGGTGTGCCGTCAAAATTAACAAACATCCCTTCGCCCATGGAGTCAAAACTGCCATCGCTACCGCACATACAGACCGAAGCCGTGTACATCAGGTTACAGAAAGCGTTCGCTTGATTGGTGACCTGCCAGGAGTGCCGAATTGGGGCAGTATATCCTGCCGTGCGAATCATAATTTCTGCGCCTTTATAGGCAGATTCCCGTGCCATTTCAGGAAACATACCATCATGGCAAATAATCAATGCGATCTTGCTGCCATTCGGTCCTTCACACACGGGAATGCCCAGATTCCCAGGTTCCCAGGGTTCGACCGGAACCCAAGGATGCAGTTTGCGGTAGTAAAGCTTTAATTCACCCCGGTCATCTAAGATAATGCCGCTGTTATAAGGGTTGCCGTGGGGATTGTATTCCATGATGGAAAAGCAACCCCAAATTTTATTGTCTTGGCAAGCCCGACTAAAGGCAGCGACTTCAGGACCATCTAGCTTGCACATGATATCGGGATTGGTATCCATCGACAGCCCATGCAATGAATATTCTGGAAAAACCACTAAGTCCATCGTCGGCATATTGCGTCGAGCTTTGCCAACCATTTCGACAATACGCTGCGTCTGCGCAGCCAGATCATCGGGCGTAACGACGTTGGGCAGTTGCAGTTGCACCATGCCTAAAACAACGCCGTTCGGTGATTTGTTGAGTCCGCCAAGTCCGCTCATAGTAAGAGTTTAGGGGGTTAGAAAAGGATGAAGGGTCATGGCTAATAGCTATTAGCCGTTAGCTATCAGCTATGTATCTGTTCCCAAGGCACCGGGTGCGCCGGTGAGGGTGCGTTTGGGAGTGCAAGTGGCAATCATAATCAACAAGGTCAGCACATAAGGGGCAGCGTTGAACAGATAGTAGCCTTCTTTGATGCCAACGGATTGCAGGGCAGGTCCGAGGGCTTGAGCACCCCCAAACAGTAGGGATGCCCAGAGACATTGAATGGGATTCCAGCGGGCGAAGATCACCAACGCAACCGCCATCAAGCCTTGTCCGCTAGAGATGCGTTCCGTCCAAACGCCGGGATAATAAAGCGAAAGCGAGGCTCCACCAATACCGGCTAAAAAGCTGCCTGCCATAACGCTCAGCATCCGCACGTTGAAAATAGAAACGCCCATGGCTCTGGCAGCATCGGGGCTATCGCCCACCGCCCGGATAAATAAACCCCAGCGGGTCGAGCGAAAGAACCAGTTCATAATCGGGGCGATCGCCAATCCCAAGAGAAACAAGGGACTGATCTGCAACGCTGCTTTTAATGCCGGAACCATGCCGTCGGTTGCCAGGTTGATGGTGGGTAACTGCGGCGCAGACGGTTGGATAAACGGCTTGCCCAGAAAGAAGGCAATGCCGCTGCCAAAGATAATCATGGCAATACCGACTGCCACATCATTCACACGCGGTTGTTGCGATAACCAGCCGTGAATCGCACCCAACACCAACCCTGCCAAACCGGCTACCAAAACGCCTATCCAGGGCGATCCGGTGAGATAAGAAATGCCATAGGCACTCATTGCCCCCGTCAGCAGGGTACCCTCCAGACCCAGGTTGATCTTGCCGCTCTTCTCCGTCAGGCATTCACCCAAACTGACGAACAGGAACGGTGTGCCACCCCGCATTGTCCCGGCGGCGATCGCCAGGGGCACCCCCCACCAACCTAAAGCCTCTACTGCTTCTGCTGCCACGTTAGAAGTCCTCCGAAAATGCGAGTTTCAAGTTTTGAACGAGGTGTCAGAGTAGCTAATAGCTGTTAGCTGTTAGCTGTTAGCTATGAGCTATGAGCTCTCAGCCTCATACCGTTACCACGGGCTCTTGTCCTGGAGAAGGTGGGGGAGCAGGAGGGGTGACAACGGTCATTTGTTCTTTGAAGAAGGGAATTCTGCCATACAGCGAGTCGCTGAACAATACGACTAAGAAAACCAGTCCTTCAAACACCAACACCGTTGCATCGGGCAAATTGTGCGATCGCTGTAAGATCCCGCCGCTAGCCAGAATGCCACCCACCAATAGGGAAATAAAGATCGCCGCCAGGGGATTATGGCGCGCAGCAAATGCCACCATGATGCCGCCATACCCATACCCAACATTAAGCGATTCGTTTGCCGAACCCTGGACAGCGGCAATTTCGACCATACCCGCCAAACCGGCACAGGAACCTGCCAGGAAGCAAATAGCAACCGTCAGCTTACCCACAGGTAATCCGGCAATCCGGGCAGCCCGAATATTACCGCCTGCCGTCCGAGCCGCAAACCCAAAGGTAGTGCGCTGAATCAAGAAGTAGGAAATGACGCAGGCAACAATGCCGTAGAGCAACCCCCAGTGAACCCGTGTACCAGGCATGCTGCCCAGCATATTGATTTCCGGCAGAGTAAAGCTAGAGGGCTTATTCAGCGAACTGGGGTCGCGCAGAGGGCCGCCGACTAGATGATTGAGTAAAGCGATCGCCACATAGTTGAGCAACAAACTGCTAATCGTCTCATTCACCGCCCGGTAATGCCGCAGTGCGCCAGCAATGCCAATCCATACGCCACCAATCAACAGCGCTGCGATCGCCATACCAATCTGGACAACGACAGACGGCAACCCTAACGGATCTGCCACCTGTTCCGCCGTCGGTAACACACTACCGTACGACAAAAATAGCCCCATGATAATGGCTCCCAGACCCCCCATCACCAGCGCTCCTTCATTGCCGATGATGACCAGTCCCAAGCGAGCGGGCAATGCCGTACACAACGCACTCAACATCAGCGGAGCCGCCCGAATCAGCGTATTCTGAAACGTACTCCAACTGCCAAACGCTGCCTTCCAGATTGAGCCATAAACGCCAAATGGATTTGCCCCTGCCAGCGCACAAAATACGCCAAACAGAATCAACCCAAATAGGATGGCACTAAAAGGAATGAAAATCGATTCGAGAGTTCTACGCCAACTTTGCATCGCTGAGTCCTTTTCTAACTGCCAATCGTGCCAATCACGCCATCGACGAGGTAGTTCATTTCCTCCAGTTTTGGATCTTGTTGTTTCAACGCTTCGCCCGTGGCAATCACTACCTTGCCCTGGTTATCTTTGATTTCGCCTTGATACACCACCATGCTGCCGTCCATAAATTTGGCGATCGCATCATCTGCCGCTTGCTTGGCATCTGGGGTAACCGCCGCACCATAGGCTGACATCTTACAGAATCCTTCCTTCAATCCCCCTCGCAACATATGGGGAATATCGCCGACCATCAATGTCTTGCCTGCGTTCAAGTCTTCAACCAACTTGCTATAAAAGGTCGTCCAATCCCATTCAGCTCCCGTCAAGTACCCTTTGGGAGCCAGAGAAACCTGGTCAGCATGATACCCCGTGCAGAACATGCCACGTTTTTCTGCGGTTTCCATCACGACTTTGGGGCTATCAACGTGACAGGTCACCGATTCAATTCCCTGATCTGCCATGCTGTTAACGGCTTCCGCTTCCTTCAACGGCATCGCCCAATCGCCTGTAAAAATCACCTGAGTTGTGGCATCGGGGCGTACACTGCGGGCACCCAACATGAAGCTATTGACATTTCGTAAAACAGTCGGGATTGGCTTAGCTGCCACAAACCCTAGCTTGCCATTCGCAGTGGTCAGCGCTGCCACAATACCGGAGATATACTGCGCCTCGTCAATATAGCCATAATAGCTCCCGACATTTTTAGGATGAACCCCTTCTTGATACAGCCCTCCCGCATGGAAAAACTGCACATCGGGATATTCCTCTGCCATTTTGAGAATGTGCGGGTCAAAGTATCCAAAGGACGTAGGAAACAGAACCTTAGCCCCATCAATGTCGATCATGCTACGCATCGATTCAGCTACAGCACTGGTTTCAGGCACACTGGCTTCTTCAACCAATTTGGCATAGGTTAATTTCGATGCCATAGCCGCTGCCCCTGCCGCATGAGCCTGGTTCCAGCCAAAATCGTCCTTTGGACCTACGTAGATAAAGCCAAGCACCAGTGGCTCACCGCCAGCAGGTGCCTCACCTGTCGAAGAGCCTGCCTCCGTTTCCGCAGACGGGCTGCATCCAGTCCCAAACTTTGCCGTAACCCCAAACGCACCAGCAGCCAACAAACCTCGAATAACCTGGCGGCGGGATAAACCTGAAAACCTTCTGTAGCTCACCGTCGTCTTCTCCGATAGAAATGCTTTTCGACAAATCACTTGCAAGTTGCGAATGCAAGACTCGCCATCAAACTATCGATTCGCTGCCTTACCCGTAGTATCTAAGATTACAAAGTTTAGATGGGTCGTGATCCGGATTTCGGTGGGGTTTGGGAATGAAGGGATACCATATCCGCCGCAACCGAGACAAACTTCGATTAAGAGCGTTACGCCCCCTAAATCCCTAATCCTGAGCGACTTTGAATGGTTCGGTTCCCCCAGAATTGGGGGTTATACCGATTTAATGTGAAGCTGCATCTTATTCAACCCCCGGCTGTCGCCGTCCCCCTTGCTAAGGGGGACTACAGGGGGTTCTAATTTGGCGCAACTTCATAAAAGATTGGTATTAGGGGGCGAGGTTCGGTTTCCCCTCAATCCGGAAGGACTTGGTTGAGAGGTTTACGCCCCTGTACCCCCCACTTCAACCTCTATGGGTGACGACGTGGACTCGGCTCACATCCATCAGGGTTAGCTGCTGATGCTACCCACCACACCCTCTACCAGATAATCCATTTGCTCTAGTTTAGGATCTTGCTGTTTCAGTTCTTCACTTGCCGTAACAACGACTTTACCCTGGTTATCTTTGATCTCACCCTTGTAGATCACCATGCTGCCATCCATAAATTTTGCCTTGGCAGCTTCGGCAGCCTGCTTGGCTTCATCACCCACCGCAGGACCGTAATCAGACAGCTTACAGAAGCCATCTTTCAAGCCACCCCGGAGTAAGTGAGGAATACTGCCATCCATCAGGTTTTTGCCCGAATTGATATCTTCAGCCAATTTGCTGTAGAGGTTTGACCAATCCCACTCGGCTCCGGTGAGATACCCCTTGGGTGCCAGTGCTGCCTGGTTGGCATGATAGCCAGAACAGAAAATGCCACGCTTCTCTGCGGTTTCCATCACCACTTTAGGACTATCCACATGGCAGGTGATCACGTCGATCCCCTGATCTGCCATGCTGTTTGCAGCTTCCGCTTCTTTAATCGGTTCTGCCCAGTTGCCAGTAAACACAACCTGGGTCGTCACCTCGGGTTTGACGCTTCTGGCTCCTAAGGTAAAGCTGTTGATGTTTCGCAGCACCTGAGGAATCGGTTTTGCGCCAATAAAGCCGAGCTTGCCCGTTTTAGACGTTAACCCGGCAACAATACCCGCCAGGTATTGGGCTTCATCGATGTAGCCAAAATAGCTCGCCACATTTTTAGGATGCGTGCCTTCTTGATACAGACCACCACAGTGGAAGAACTGTACATCCGGATAATCACCCGCCAGCTTGATAATGTGCGGGTCAAAGTAACCAAACGAGGTGGGGAATAAGACCTTTGCCCCATCAATGTCGATCATGCTGCGCATCGATTCTGCTACTGCCGTTGTCTCAGGGACATTGGCTTCTTCGACCAGCTTGACCCACGTAAACTTACCTGCCATCCCAGCGGCACCCTCGGCATGAGCCTGGTTATAGCCATAGTCGTCTTTAGGACCGACATAGATAAATCCCACGGTCAGTGCGTCACCTGCATCACCCCCGTCAGAACTGGCAGTCCCCTCGTTGGCAGGGCTACAGCCCGTACCAAACTTGGCGGTTACGCCAAAGGCAGTGGTTGCCAATAGCCCTCGAATGACTTGACGACGGGATAGGGATAAGACTCTCTTACTACTCACGGTTGCTCTCTCCGAAACATGACGGCAGGGAAATTAATATACGGTTCAAACTGCTGCTGAGCCAAAAACAGCAGCAATTATGTATAGTGCTTTACGCATTAATAATTAGCAGTATTAATGGGTTGCGTAGAGGATTTCGTGTTCTATGTAACATATCTGTCTCTATTCCATGCGATCGCACACCGCAATACTACAGACAGACATTCCTTATAGTTCTACGCAATCTAGTTAGGGCTTCGAGGGGGTGGGGGCGGTGCCCCCACGCAGGGGTTTTACCCCTGCACCCCGTCCTAACCCCAATGCGTACCGCTATAGAATCACAAATTAAATAAACCCGGACGTTTATTTTTGGAATCGCGGCGACGCCGCGATTCTAAAAATAAATCTTCGGTTTTATTAAATCCACGATCCTTAAAGAAAAAAGGGGAACATGATGGCTCAAACCTCACAGAGAAGTAGAACCCCTGCCCCCCGGTATTGACCTGATTGACACCACTATGACGTTGACTCTGGAAATTTCTGTGTAATGCGGCTGAGCTACACCACACGATAATTTCCGATGCAGTCTAAGTACTGCGTTTCACAAGTGGGGCTGGGATAATGAGAGGAATCGGGAGCACTGCCCCCTGCACCCCTAACCCCAACCCCGATTTGCGACGACGTGTACTATCCGTGTATGTCGGGTTTGATTTCGGTTGAACAGTTGACTTGCCGACAATGATCTCTAGAACGCTTGTCTCTATTGAGTTCAGTACGTTACACCACTGACGTGAACTTTTTGGGGGGAAATGGTGAAGAAATCGGGAAGAAAGCTGAATTGAAAACGCTTCGCGCGGCACACAACAACAAATCTGTGGCTTAAGCCATTGAAAATTACTGGGGGCGTGAATTTGAGGGAAGAGACGGCGTCTCTTCCCTCAAATTCACGCCTATCCCTCAACAACGCCAAGTGGCAAGGGCAAAGGGTTGTTATACACTAGTGCGTACTATCCATGTCTGTAGATATGCTTCACGAATTGCCCTACCACACCAGCCTCATTGCTCAGCAACCACAAACTCCTCAACCCAACATCAATCAAAACCCGCAACAACGACGTGGACAGCTTGATGTGATTATTGTTGCGATTTATTTGATCTGTGTCATCTATGTCCTGTATCGGGCATTTACCTCTCTGGATGACCAGACCAAAATTGCAGCAGAAAAAATTGCGGTTGAGAAAGAAAGCCTGGAGGGTCAAGAGGAAGAGCAAAAACTGGCAGACTCTGCTTTAAAAGATTTTGTAGATATCAAGTTTAAGTTTGAAGATCGCTATAAGTTTACGGAGCAACCCAAAAATCTAGGCATCACAATTGAAAATAAATCGAAGACATCTTCGATTTTTGTGGATTGGGATAGTAGTTCCTTAACTGATTATGACGGGCGATCGCGTCGTGTAATTCGTATGACCCCCGATAAAAAATTAGATTTGTCTCAACGGCAAGTCGATAGCATTATTGCACCCGGTCGAAGTTTGAAAGAAAGTTTGACGGCCGAAGACCTGTTGGAATCTAAAGAAGGTGGCATCTTAGAACCTAAAGCCCCCTTGATCAATATAGATGGGTTAAGAAAAGCATCAGAAAACAAGAAAACACCCAAATTTCTTAAAGATATGTATGCCAATTTCATGGCAAGAAAAGCCCCATTACGCTACTCATTGCGGCTGATTTTACAATTTTCAGAAGTCAAAACTGGGATTCGCACCGAAAGCTGGTATCCCATTCGCTGCGATTTTACCGTCGAAAAACGACCCTGGACAGACTATTTACCGTTCAATCCAAAAAGTAAATCTTAATAGCAACATGAGTCTCCTCAGAAACGCTTAGACTGAGATCAAGAGAAGAGTAAGCGAGGTGGTTGCGGACTTCGGTCTGAGGAAAGTCCGGGCTCCCGAAAGACCAGACTTGCTGGGTAACGCCCAGTGCGGGTGACCGTGAGGATAGTGCCACAGAAACATACCGCCAGTTACGGTTTGTCGGGATGTGCCCATTGGGCACACCAACCAAAATCGTTGACTGGTAAGGGTGCAAAGGTGCGGTAAGAGCGCACCAGCAGCATCGAGAGGTGCTGGCTCGGTAAACCCCGGTTGGGAGCAAGGTCGAAGAGACGACGGTTGGTCTTTTTCCGGTCTCGTTAGAGTGTACCGCTTGAGGCGTCTGGTAACAGGCGTCCCAGATAGATAACTACCCAACTGACAAGTTACTTGTCAGGAGAACAGAACCCGGCTTATGTCTTACTCTTCTCTCTTCATTCAATATTGCTAGTTATTGCGAACACTAAATTTTGCAACATGGGATGTGGGGGCGGTGCCCCCACGCAGGGGTTCCACCCCTGCACCCCGTTGTAAAACTTTTAATTGGGTTTACTAGTATTGCAAACACTAAATTTTGCAACATGGGATGTGGGGGCGGTGCCCCCACGCAGGGGTTCCACCCCTGCACCCCGTCCTAACCCTAATACATACCGCTATAGAACCAGATAATTTTTTGAAAACCATGCTCCGCATGGTTTTCAAAAAATTATCTGAACTCCCCTCGAATAAAAATCGCTATATCCCCTCATCTCTCATCTCTCCATCGCTTCATAGTTTTCCCATCCCTATGTCCCTCTTTGAGACTCCGAGATACAAGCAACTACGTCAGTTTGTCCAAAAATTAGGATTGTCCGAGCACGCTCCAGTCGAGTTAACGTTGCTCAATCTGGCATTAACCCATCCCACCGCTTCACCCGAGGTCAATTATGAACGGCTAGAATTTGTTGGCGATGCCGTAGTGAAATTAGCCGCCGCCGAGTTTTTGCATGAGCGCTATCCCACAGCCAGTGAAGGCGAACTATCAGCAATTCGAGCGATCTTGGTTAGCGATCGCCATTTAGCTGAAATTGCAGATTGCTATGGCTTAGAACGATATTTGCTGGTCGGCAGTAGTGCTAGAGGCGATCGCATCGGCAACGAAACCCGTCTGGCATCAGGGTTTGAAGCCGTCCTGGCAGCACTCTACCTCAGCACGCATACATTAGAACTGGTGCGCCCCTGGCTCGACTCTCATCTTGAGCAAAAAGCGGAAGCCATCCGCTTAGACCCGACGATGCAAAATTATAAGGGTGCATTGCAAACCTGGACGCAAGCCAAGTACCAAACTCTGCCAGAATATCGAGTGGTGGAAGTAGGGCAAGCCTATGGCGATGCCGAAAGATTTTTAGCAGAAGTTTGGCTGAATGGGCAGAAGTTGGGGCAAGGTAAAGGAAAATCGAAAAAAACAGCAGAGCAAGCCGCTGCTCAAGTTGCCTTTTTAGCATTACAGCAATCTGTTGCATCGCCCTGAGGCTCATAACTGATCGATTCACTCTAACGATATGGATTCCCAAAAACTGGGCATAGCAATTTTTGGTGTCGGACGGTGGGGGGTGCATTTAGTCCGCAATTTTTTGCAGCATCCACAAGCACGCGTCGTGGCGATCGCCGATCCCAGTCGCGATCGCTTAAACGACTTATCCAAAAAGTTTGCTCTAACCGATGAAGTTGCCTTAACGGTCGATTGGAGAGCCGCGATGAAGTTGCCTGGAGTAGAAGCAGTGGCGATCGCCACCCCAGCAACAACCCACTACTCGCTGATCCGTACTGCCCTGGAGTTGGGGCATCATGTATTGGCAGAGAAACCCCTTACCCTCAATGCTCAAGACGCGATTGAACTATGCCAATTTGCCGAGCACCAGCACCGACAACTCATCATTGACCACACCTATCTATTCCATCCAGCCGTTAGAAGTGGGCAGCAAGCGATTCAACAAGGGCTGCCAGGAGAGTTGCGCTACGGCTACGCCAGTCGAACCCACCTGGGACCAATTCGCCAAGATGTTGATGCTCTGTGGGATCTGGCAATTCACGACATTGCCATTTTCAATCATTGGTTAAATGCGACCCCCATACAGGTGCAGGCAGAAGGAACCGTCTGGTTGCAACCTCAAGCCCAAGCCGAACCCCTATTTCCCAGGGGACTGTCCGATTTGATTTGGGTCAAACTGCTGTATCCTACGGGCTTTCAAGCCCATATCCACCTGTGCTGGCTCAATCCCGATAAACAACGCCGCCTTGCCGTTGTCGGTTCTCGGGGCACACTGATTTTCGACGAACTGGCAGCGTCTGTCCCCCTGGTATTCCAACAGGGTCATTTGGAACATCTGCCTCCCCATTACATCCCGGTGGATCAACACTATCAACCCTTGGCGACAGAAGCGGCTGAGCCGTTGCAACAGGTCTGCCAGCATTTTTTAGACTGCGCACTCCACAACGAACCCTCTTCCCTATCGTCTGGCTGGGTCGGTGTGCAGCTTGTTCAAATTCTTTCTGCCCTGACACGCTCGATTAATCAAAACGGTGCCGTGATTGATGTGGCAACAGCTTAAGTCTTAATGGGTTATCAGCCATAGCGCTGCGCGCTCGGCTAGAACCCAATTATTTTTTTTGCAAGCCATGCTCTGCATGGCTTGCAAAAAAGAGAAATTGCTATCAAACCTTTTTTGGGGGAGAGCGACGGCGAAGCCGTCGCTCTCTCCAAACATAACAGGGTAATTAACTTGTGATCCTTAACAGGATCGCCGTTGCCAGCAAAAATAAAAGCCCCATACCCCCTGCCAACGGTTTCTCGTCCAGTCCCGTTAGCCAGGGGGAGCCGTTGCCCGTGTATTTCAAGACTTGCGTTGTATCCAGGCTGGCGATCGCCCAGATCCATCCGGCGTGTAAACCAATCGCCAATCCCAAATTGCCACCATCGACCCAACGGGCAAACACCAGCACCATCCCCATCAACCATAAGCCAGGCAGCTGGGGTAAATTGTCGCGCCCTTCCCAGACCAGGTGCAACACCGCAAATATCAAACTGGCGATCGCAGCGGCTACCCAGGAACCATAATCTTGCTGCAACACATTGACGAGAAAACCGCGAAATACTAATTCTTCGGATAGACTCACCCAAAACCCCAAAAGGGCGATCGGCACCACCTGCTGGAGCACAGACTGGAGTGACGTGCTGACGGATGAAGCAGCAGCAGCGGGGATAGTTTCAACAGGGATAATTTCAGCCGTGACAGCATCAGCCGGTACAGCACCGGCAAATACGGCATCAGCCGGTACAGCATCAGCCGTGACAGCATCAGCCGTGACAGATCGGTCTTGCCATGTGACCCAACCCAATGCCCACTCGACACCAAATAGGGCAGCAAGACCCACCACCCCCATCCCCCAACCTGACCCAACCGATCGCAAAACTGACCCCTGCCAGGGTAAGCCATAGGCGGCAAATGATTGGTTTTGCAGTGCAGCAATGCCCCACAACAACAAAGGCAGCAATAGGTATAGAGAAGCCACCAGGGGCAATTTTTGAGCCGGAGTGATGGGCTGGAACGGATGCCATTTGACAGCGATCGCAACCGGAATGGCGATCGGCAACCACAGACCTAACCAAACTAAAAGAAAAACTCCTACTACTAATAAAGCAGGAGCTTCTAATACCATTGGCAAAAATTGTTCAGGCAAAATTACCCCAACATCTCTATCACAATTAGGATCTTTACAAAATTAAACCCACAACTTTTTTGGGAGAGTGCGGCTCCGCCGCGCTCTCCCAAAAAAGCTATTCAAGTTATTTTTATGAGGATCCTTAGCAACGTCACTCAACCAGAGGTATCTCAACGAAACCCTGAGCAGAGAAAGTTTCTTTTCCTAACAAAGAATCGTTGACTAAATCAATCGTCATCAAAAGAGTCATCCGATCCATTCAGGCTATCGCTACTGACCTGAACCAAATGAATGTGCTTGTAACCTAACTTAATCTCAAATTCATCGCCAGGTTTCAAGCCCATTTTTTCGGTGTACGTTGCACCAATTACAATCTGTCCATTTTTATGAACGCTGACACGATAAGTGGGCTCACGTCCACGTCCATCTTTAGGACTTTCGGTACTGATAGGAGTCCCTTTTGCTGCTAACAAAGCTTCGAAAAACTCTGCTAAGTTAACACGAGTCTTATCGTTTTTACCTACAGTGTAATAACCACAAAGTCTTGCCTTCTCGCGTCGAGGCAAATGGGAAAGCTCTTTTACTTTTTGAAGAAGTGCTTTGCCTGTCAATGGGGTTGCTGGAACTTCGGTCATCACTGCCAGATGTCCTCGTAAAAATTAGGGATAACCAGCCAAAACCTAAGAATAGGTTTTGCCATATAAACAAAATAATAACCTTAAATCTGACTCCTGTGACAACTACTTTCTAGAAGATTGATATTACGAAATCTACTGTGTCTAAATGGGTAGTTTCTTAAGCAGAATTAAGCCTTTACAGATTTAAAATTCACGCCATTCAGTCTGGTTGAGCTTGCTAGCATCTTGATCTTAAATAAGCGGTAAATGAATCTGCTTTGAGTACCAGAATGTCTTAGTCACAACTCAGTAAGTAAGAAGACTGAGGCAGAAAGTTGACCCTCCGGATCAACGATCCTATCCCTTAGGAATTGGCGATCGCTCTAGGTAAATCTCCCACTAGCAATAGTGCTGAAGCCGTTAAACAGGCGTCAGAATTGGGATTCGTCGAGGAGATTTCTCCCGTGAGACTGATCTCAAAGGATCGGAAAAACCAGTGTTTTATGTGCCCAAAACAGATTTTTTAGTACCCATAGATTTATTTTTGATTTTCAAGGAATAATGGATTCCAGGGTGTCAAAAAAGCTATCCCCCATTGTTTGGCATCGGCTATAAAATCCCCCTTATCATTACTGAGCGATATTTTTTTTCGATCCCAGCCACATTTCCACCAGCCAAAATCTGGGCTGACTTAGAACTTTTCGAAATTTCAAGCTTCTGATCTGAGAAATCTGGTTTCCAGATCAGTATTCTGGCGGATTCAGCTTTGAATAGAAAATGCGATCGGTTTAGGGAAAATGAGAAATAATGTTGCAATAAGACACAATCTCAAAAAAGCATGGATCTTCTTTGTGCCGTTATCCGTTAAAGGATGGATTGACAAATATCCCCCTATCGTCAACCCCTAAAAGTCTGACTGTAAAGACTGAGAAATACGGGTGTTACAGAGGCAAAAGGATATAATCGCAAGCGCCAAAAACCTGAATTGGCTAAAGATTTAGTGATATAGCGACCTAAATTAGATGTGAAAGCGCCCGCCCAGAGGGCGGGCGCTTTCACATCTAATCATTAGAGCTCTTGCAGATTAGTTTGGGCAGGCTCTATTTCCATAAATCAAATAGGATTGCTACAAAAGCAAGACGATAGAACTGAGAACGCATAAATTCTCTACATTAGAAAAGCGAGGCTACTGTTACAATTCTCAAAAGAGTGATCTAAATTTCTTTCAACAATGGCGACTTCTGAGCGCAAACCGATTCTCCTTGACTTTGAAAAACCTCTGGCTGATTTAGAGGGACGGATTAAACAAATTCGCGAACTGGCTGAAGAAAACGATGTTGACGTATCCGATCAGATTCATCAGCTCGAAGCCAGAGCTAAACAGTTGCGAGAAGAAATTTTTAGCAGCCTGACGCCAGCTCAACGGCTGCAAGTGGCTCGTCATCCCCGTCGTCCCAGCACATTCGATTACATTCAGGCAATCAGCGATGAATGGATCGAACTGCATGGCGATCGCCTGACTGGAACCGATGATCCGGCATTAATTGGTGGAGTGGCTCGGTTAGACGGGCGACCCGTCGTGATCTTGGGTCATCAAAAAGGACGTGATACCAAAGATAATGTTGTCCGCAATTTTGGTATGGCATCTCCGGGCGGATATCGTAAAGCCATGCGGTTGATGAACCACGCGAACCGCTTTGGCATGCCCATTTTGACCTTTATCGATACCCCAGGTGCCTGGGCAGGCTTAGAAGCAGAACGGTTAGGTCAAGGCGAAGCGATCGCCTATAATCTGCGCGAGATGTTCAGCTTAGATGTGCCCATTATCTGCACGGTCATTGGCGAAGGAGGCTCTGGAGGGGCGTTGGGAATTGGCGTTGGCGATCGCCTGTTGATGTTCGAACACTCTGTTTATACGGTGGCAAGCCCCGAAGCCTGTGCCGCAATTCTCTGGAAAGATGCGGGCAAATCGCCCCAAGCCGCCGAAGCCCTCAAAATTACGGCGACTGATCTTAAGAACTTAGGGATTCTCGACCAATTGTTGCCAGAGCCTTTGGGCGGTGCTCATTCTGACCCCATCAAAGCCGCTGAAACCTTAAAGCAAGCCTTTTTGGAAAATCTGGCAGAACTCGATCAGATGACTCATCAACAGCGCAAAGAACTGCGGTACCAAAAATTCCGTAAAATTGGTGTCTTCAACGAAGTTCCTGCCTAAATATTCGGTCGCAATACGGATAGCAATATCTAAAACGCTTACTCTGTGAGCATTTCACAGATTAGGATCACAGATTTATGGATCTGTCCGTCTTGTTGAGGAGCGACGGCGAAGCCGTCGCTCCTCAACAAGACAGCATGGCTAAATGAAAGGATGTAACCCCGTTTTTGAATAAGGCTGCGCCCGATTTACCTCCGGCTGTTGCTGTCCCTCTTGCCAGGGGAGACTACGGGGGGGCATAGGTTTGGCGCGTCTTCAGGCACAGGCATAGCAGTCGGTTGATGACTCCAGTCGATAGCCCCCGGCAATGAAGGCAGAAGGTTGTGGACAGCATCCAGGAGTCACCTCACTGCCAACATGGCAAGGGCAACGATCTATAGATAAAGCTAGATAATAAGGATTGGATGATTTTAGGGTTGTATCTCTGCCCCATCACACTTAAGACATATGCGTTGAAATCAACAATGCTATAATTCTAAAAGTTACACTTCTTTACACTCCGTTAATCTTTCTATCGCATCGACATTCTCTTGTTTTTGCGATCGCCCAGGCTAGCAATGGGCTTGTACGAAGACATAACGCGAGATATAACAAGATTTTTTATCCCGTTACAGATGATGAATGGATACCTCAAAAATTAAGGATAGAAAGAGATAGAGGAGGCAAATCATTCTTTTGAGGGAATCTCGTCCTGATTCCTGAGATGTTACAACATGCCTTCGTTCTCCTCTCAGGGATTGCGTTTCACTCATCGCTATCGGATTATAAGCCCCTGTGAATTTGCGTAATCCTTACCTTAAGGTTGATGACTAACGCCGCAATGGCGGGTAAAACTGGCAGGTCTACCAGACTGCGCCAATACAAAAACTTCGGCAAGATTTAGTGAGCATCACGTTGACTCACTTGCTCAGGTTGACTTGACTGGAAATTCGGAATCATACATGGCTTCTAATGTTGGATATCGGGCACTCATCACAGGGGCAAGTAGTGGAATTGGCACCGCCACCGCTTTCGCATTTGCTGAAGCAGGCATCCATGTGTCGCTGGTCAGTCGTTCTCAAGACAAGCTGGAAACAGTGGCAGATGCAGTCAGACAAAAGGGAGTGGAGGCAAAAGCATATGCATTAGATCTATTTCAGCTGAATCAGGTTGAGTCTCAAATCGCCCAGATTGCCGCTGATTTCGGTCCCATTGACATTCTTGTCAATAACGCTGGCATGGGTTATACAGGCAACTTGACAGCAACGCCTCTGAACGCCTGGCAACAGGTTATCGACCTGAATCTGACGAGTGTTTTTCAATGTATTCAGGGTGTTTTGCCCGGTATGCGCGATCGCCAGCAGGGAACAATAATTAACATTGCTTCCATCGCCGGGTATCACGCATTTCCAGGATGGGGCGCTTACAACGTCAGCAAGGCAGGGTTAATTACCCTTTCCAAAACCTTAGCTGCCGAAGAAAGTGCCAACGGAATTCGGGTCATGATTCTCAATCCAGGTGCCGTGAACACACCTATTTGGGACAGTGAAACCGTCCAAGCTGACTTCGACCGCACGCAAATGTTATCGCCTGAAGTGGTTGCTCAATCGATTCTGCATTTAGCATTACTGCCTCAGGGTGCCGTGATTCCAGAGTTAACCCTCTTATCCAGTGCCGGAACTTTATAGTGCCCGATAGTACCGGAACAGCATCAACGATTTATCCCTCACACAGTCCATCGTTCGGAGTTTCGTCGAAAATTATTATGACTATTGCTTCTTCCAATTCTTCCAACGGCTTCAACAAGACCAATCGAACAACGCCCGCTGGTGTTAACGTTCCTAATCCGGCAGCACTAACGGTGCGCCCTGACCGGAGTACCCTGACCACCAAAGAAGAAGCCGCACAACCCCCTGAAGTGTCCTCAGAAGAAATGATGGATGCAGTTCGCACCATGCTTTTAGGGGTTGGAGAAGATCCTGAACGGGAAGGTCTCTTAAAAACACCCAAGCGGGTTGCTGAAGCAATGCAGTTTCTCACCAGTGGCTATCAACAATCTCTAGAAGAACTTGTCAATGGCGCTATTTTTGACGAAGGCCACAATGAGATGGTGCTGGTGAGAGACATCAACGTGTTTAGCCTGTGCGAACACCATATGTTGCCGTTCATGGGTAAAGCCCATGTGGCGTATATTCCCAACCAAAAAGTAGTAGGGCTAAGCAAACTAGCGAGAATTGTAGAAATGTATTCTCGCCGCTTGCAAGTGCAAGAGCGGCTGACTCGCCAAATTGCGGAGGCAATTCAAGAGATCCTTGACCCCCAAGGTGTTGCCGTTGTCATGGAGGCTAGCCACATGTGTATGGTTATGCGGGGTGTGCAAAAGCCAGGCTCTTGGACGGTCACAAGCGCTATGGTGGGTGTGTTTCAAGAAGATTCTAAAACTCGTGAAGAATTCCTCAGCTTGATTCGCCACCAACCCGCCTTCTTCTAATCAACCTAGGAGTGCAATCACTAACTTTTTCAGGGGGTGGGGGCTGCGCCCCTACCCCCTGAAAAAGTTACCCTAAAGCCCATCCCAATTTAAATGAGCGATAGGATTAGATAAAGCGTGAGAGCCTCGCTTCGCGAGGCTCTCACGCTTTTAAACGTTAGACCTCTGTGAGTTGATGTTGGCTGGGGTTGCCCAGATTCAAGCGCTGAAATAATTGGGCGACTTTGTCGAGATCTTTGTCTCCGGGCGATCGCTCCAGTCCACTAGACAGGTCAATGCCATCAGGGTTCGCCTGACTTAATGCTGCCAAAATATTATCGGGCGTCAAGCCACCCGCCAAAAACCAGGGACAGGATGGGCTAAATTCCGTCAGCGATCGCCAATCTAACGTCTGCCCAGTCCCACCATATAGCCCCGGATGGTAAGCATCGAGGAGCAGGGTATCGACTTCATCGGCATAGTGATAGGTCGTTTGCAATGTTTCTAACGTGCGGACTCGAATCGCTTTAATCCGTTCCACGTGGGGCAACTCCTTGCCAACGGCGCGGCAAAACTCTAACGACTCATTGCCATGCAGTTGCACCGCACTGAGATTAGCGATCGCCACGACCTGACAAATTTCTGCCAAACTCGCATCGACAAAGACCCCCACCCGATCGACCGTGAGAGCCTGACTATCCAGTTCAGACAATCGATCGACAACCCTGCGGATCTGGTCGGCGCTCACATATCGAGGAGATTGAGGCGCACAGATAAAACCCAGAGCCGTTGCACCCAAATGGGCGATCGCCAATCCTTGTTCGGGTTGAGTAATGCCACAAATTTTGATTCTCAACGATCCCTCCTGCTACTGATGCTATTGATGCGTGGCTCTATTCCAAAGAATTCCATCTAAATTTTGCAGCCTACTCATGGCGTAGATGACCCACTAGGGCGTTTCTGATGTTGGAGATGAATTTGAAGGTGAAACCTTCGGTTTCACCTTCAAATTCATCTCCAACATCAAGCTTAAAAGAGCTACATAGTTTTTCGCAAATCTTATCAATAAGCGTTAACTCTTGAAACAAATCTAGATTATTGAACCTGAGGTTTTTATAATCCTACTGTTTCAGGACAGATAGAGATCCCCCCAGTAGTTCTTAAGACTCAGTTCAATATAGGAGAGAAAATTTTGATGCATTCTACTCTTTTATTCGGTGTTACCACAGCAGAATGGTCTCCCAGCGTGGCTTTGATTATGATCACCTGCAATTTATTTGCGATCGCTGTTGGCTACTATGCCATCAAAAATCGGGGTGTAGGTCCCGGTTTGCCCGTTGAGATGCCAGCGATGTTTACAGGCTTTGGTGTAGCCGAATTATTGGCAACTGCTAGCTTTGGTCATATTCTCGGTGCTGGTATGGTCTTAGGACTTTCCAATGCTGGCTTGTTGTAAAACCGACACAATATAGCAATCCTAAATCAGTTGTGAAAGCGCCCGCCCAAAGGGCGGGCGCTTTCACAACTGATCAGGTTCATGAATCAAATAGGATCGCTATATAAGCTCAAAAGAAGTCTGTTTGTAAGGTGAACACTCTGGTTTTGCGTCACAAACAGACTTTTTGGTAGTCCTAAAAATCATGACATGAATACCACTGGCGACTGTTTTAATGTGAAAGGGAAACAGTTGAGATCCCTGTGCCCAACCTATCATCAGAAATAGGGATAAACAGCAGCCCTACCCCTTTGGCTGGAGAAATCTAGCGCGATCGCCTATTGTTAGGCAACACAGGGTTGATTTCAGTAAGATCAGAATCGTAATCGATCAGGAATTTTCATGCGATCGGGTTGGCGCATTGGCTCATTATTTGGAATCCCGCTCTTGTTGGATTCGTCCTGGGTTTTTATTCTTTTCTTAGTCACCTACAATTACGGCACAATCTGGCAACAGGAAGACTGGGGCGATAACATCGCCTGGATTGCAGGCTTTTCCATGGCAGTTTTGTTGTTTCTCTCTGTGTTGTTGCATGAGTTAGGGCATAGCCTGATTGCGCGATCGCAAGGCATTAAGGTCAGCTCCATTACCCTCTTCATGTTTGGTGGCATCGCCTCGATTGATCAAGAATCAAAAACCCCGAATCAAGCGTTTCAAGTGGCGATCGCGGGACCAGCTGTTAGTTTTAGCCTGTTTATCATTTTGGAACTGATTTATCGATTTTTGCCCCTCCCTGCGCCAATGACGTCCATTACCCGAGATTTAGCAGAAATCAACGGTGTTCTGGCTGTATTTAATATGCTTCCAGGCTTGCCTCTGGATGGTGGACAGGTTCTAAAAGCTGCTATTTGGCAAGCAACGGGCAGTCGGCTCAAAGGGGTGCGTTGGGCTGCCAGAGTCGGGCATTATCTTGGATGGTTTGCCATCGTTTTTAGCATTCTTTCATTCCTCAACACCTTTAACCCCTTGGTTTTGTGGTTAGCCCTGGTGGGGTGGTTTGGGGTCAACAACGCCCTTGCCTATACTCGAATTACAGATCTGCAAGAAGTGTTGCTGAACTTAAAAGCTTTAGACGCCATGAGCCACGAGTTTCGAGTCGTCGATGCGACCCTCAGCTTGCGGCAGTTTATGGATAAATATTTGCTGCTAGAAGAGGCGCAAGTGCCTACCTTTTTTATCGCATCTGATGGCCGCTACCGGGGTATGGTTTCGCTGGAAGAATTACGTCAAGCTGAACGTAGCCAATGGGAAACGCTAACCCTGGAAACAGTCTCCCATCCCCTCACCGATATTGCTACCGTTACGGAAACTACACCCTTGGTGGAAGTGATCGAACAGTTAGAAATTCAAGACTTACGCCGAATTACGGTGCTATCACCAGCCGGAGCCGTCGCCGGGGTGATTGACCGGGGGGATATTGTGCGGGCAACGGTGGAAAAACTGAAAATTCCTGTTTCCGACAGCATTATTAAACAGATCAAGGAAGAAGGCAGCTATCCCCCAGGCTTACAGCTATGGGCGATCGCCAAAGCCGCCAAAGATTGAGCCTCACAGCTTCAACCACCTGCCCAATCGTTTGGAGAGAGTGACGGCGGAGCCGTCACTCTCTCCAAACGATTGGGGGTTAATTCAATCCACAAGCCTTAGATTCTGCCAGTCTCCACTTCCAGACGTTTGTCAGCCGTCAACATGGTTTCAAACTCTTCGGCTAAGACAGGTGGGCTAAATAAATACCCCTGAATGCTATAACAGCCACTTTGACGCAAAAACGTCACCTGTTCCTGAGTCTCAACACCCTCTGCAACCACCTTGAGTTGCAAACTATGTGCCATTGCAATAATCGCTTTCACAATGGCAGCATCGTTGGAGTCGGTCGTGACATCTTGCACAAACGCCTGATCAATTTTCAGGGTATCCAGCGGAAAGCGCTTGAGATAATTCAACGACGAGTAGCCTGTGCCAAAGTCATCAATCGATATATTGACGCCCATTGCCCGCAGTTCTTGTAAAATTTCGATGGTTTTGTCTACCTCTTCCATGATGCTCGTCTCAGTCATTTCCAAAACCAGCAGTTCTGGGCTGAGTTTCGTTTCATGTAACACCTGACGCACCACCGCAGCCAGGTTGTGTTGTTTAAACTGTCGCGCCGAAATATTTACAGACACACGCACGGGCATCCGACTGAGTTTTTGCCAGCTATGGGCTTGAGCACTGGCAGTATGCAAAACCCACTCGCCAATCGATTTGATCAACCCCGTTTCTTCGGCAATCGGAATAAATTTTTTCGGTTCAACCATGCCGAGTTCAGGATGAAGCCAGCGCAATAATGCTTCGACCCCAATAATCCGTCCCGTGATCAAATTGACCTGAGGTTGGTAATAGAGTTGCAGCTCTCCACGCTCCATGGCGTTGTTTAAGTGCCCTTCGAGCGATCGCCGTTCGATCAGCAGCGTGCTCATTTCGGCATCATAAAACTGATGCTTTCCCTGGTTTTGCCGTTTGGCACACCGCATCGCTATATCGGCTTGTTGCAACAGCTGCTCTAAATTACTGCCATGCTCTGGATATAGGGCAATCCCAATGCTGAATTGGATATTCACATATTGGTCATTGACCATAAACGGCTCTTGCAGCAAATGCAAAGCTTGAGAAACCGTATTGCTAATCTCTTTCTTGGTTTGGCATTGCGTCAAAATCACACTAAATTCATCGCCGCCCAGGCGAGCTACGGTATTACCTTCACCAAAAATTTGCAACAACCGTTGCGCAACCCCTTGCAGCAGCAAATCGCCAGACGAATAGCCCAGATTATCGTTGATAGCTTTGAAGCGATCTAAATTAATGCAGAGAAGGGCAACCAGACTTTGCGATCGCTTTGCCTGCCCTAAGGCTTCTAGCAAGCGCTGGTGCAACAAAATTCGATTGCATAACCCCGTCAACGGATCCCGGTACGCCAGCTGACTGATACTGTCAGCCGCCCGCTTCATTTCATTGATGTAGGGTTCGGTAATATTTTTTTGTTTGTCGAGTCGAGCGGCGATCGCTCCCAACAACTCTGCCCGTGTAAACGGTTTGGTCAGATAGTCATCCGCACCCAGTTCCATTCCCTGACGCAAGTCACGCCGCTCGGACTTGGCACTGAGGAAAATAAACGGAATATTGGCTGTATCTGGATTGCGATGCAATTCTTCTAACACTTCATAGCCATCGCATCCCGGCATCATAATGTCGCTGATGATCAGATCCAGATTTTGCGCTTGAGCATACTGAATTCCCTCAAAACCGTCTGAAGCCACGATTACGTCGAACCCTTCAGCTTTAAGCAACTTGTGAATTAGGGATTGAACCGTCGGGTCATCTTCGATGACAAGGATTTTAGGCATAGATCTTGCTGAAGAGGAATTAGGCAACAGGGCAGTCATTCAGTTACAACGCCAACCTTAGAGATGTAAACATAATGTAAACAGAAATTTGGTATGCACACGTCTGACCCTAACAAAGCAATCAATAGTCTGACCCCAGCACAGCAATCAATATACATAACTTCACTTCTGACTAGGGCACTCGATTAATAAAGTTTGGACGGGGTAAAGGGGGTGAAATCCCTGCTTGAGGGCTGTGCCCCCACCCCCACATGGCAAAATTTAACGGGTATACGACTAAGACGCAGTGGTAATAAAAACTACAGATGGAATACTAACACTCTTAATTATTATTCCCAGACTCGTTGAGTGAAAACCAGGAAGTGGAAATACTAATTTTTATTGATGTTTATGGATAGCGTTTTATCAGCGACCATGAACCATTCTTCGCCTTGTTTTTGTTTCTTGACTAAGAAACCTTCTAAACCACTTTACAAACCTAAGCCGACGATTCCTGATGAAATCTGTTAACGCTTGGCTAACTATTGGCAGGAATGACCAGTATTTTATCGACTCGATTGCCATCCATATCGACCACCTCAAATCGAAAGTCTTCCCAGATGAAATGATCTGCGGACACAGGAATACGACCCAGTTGAGTAATCACAAACCCGCCCAAGGTTTGATAATTTCCTCGCTGTTCGCCCGGCAATTCTTCAATATCAAAGAGTTCTTTGAATTTGTCGATCGTTAACATGCCATCCATTAACCATGACCCATCCTCTCGTTGCATCATGGATAATTCTTGCGGCTGATCGGCAAAAGGAATATCGCCAATAATTACTTCCATCACATCATTAAGGGTAACGATCCCTTGAGTAACGCCATATTCATCGACAACAAAAGCAGTATGCGTTCCTGATTTTTTGAATAGTTCCAGCACCCGCAGCGCATGAGTGCTTTCGGGAATAAAGAGTGGTTGCCGCAGCATATCGGTGAGCTCGATCGGTTCTCCCGACAGGCTACGCGCCAACACATCGGTGACACTGACAACACCCAGCACGTTATCCAGATTATCTTGACAGACCGGAAATCGGCTATGGCGGCTTTCAACCATTTTGAGGCGGTTGGCTTCGGCAGAGTCGTTTAGATCCAACCATGTGATCTCCAGACGGGGAGTCATCAGGGCACCCACATGTTGATCGCCCAGGCGAAAAACCCGCTCCACCATATCCTGTTCAGCGGCTTCAAACATCCCCGCTTCAGCTCCCTGACGAACTAAAACTTTAATCTCTTCTTCGGTAATCAGGGGTTCGTCTGACGTCAGTTTGGCTCCCAGCAACTTTAGGACCCCTTCGGTTGAAATGCTTAACAGATGCACGGCAGGATAGACGATCGCCGACATCATCCGCATGGGACTCGCCACCCAAATGGCAATTTTTTCTGGACTGTTTAATGCCAGACGCTTGGGCACCAGTTCGCCAATAATCAACGAAAAATAAGCAATCGATAAAACCACCAGACCAAAGGCGATCGCCTGACTATAGGGCGCTAAAAAAGAAATAAGTGCCAGATATTTAGCTAACGATGCGGCGATCGTCGCGCCACCAAAGGCACCTGCCAGAATGCCAATCAGCGTAATTCCAACTTGAACCGTCGATAAAAACCGATTTGGGGAATTTGCCAAATCTAAAGCAACCATCGCCTTGCGGTTTCCTCGTTCAGCCATTTCTTGGAGACGTATTTTACGAGCCGAAACGATCGCCATTTCGGACATGGCAAATAAGCCATTGGCAAGGATTAAGAGAACAACAATAAAAATTTCGAACGCCATGAAAGTCCTGCTTCAAGAGGCTGAGTGCAACGTTGGAATCTAAATCTAGAGCAAACTCTCTAGTCCATAGTCTATAGCGCTACGCAGAGGATGGATGGATATCTGGATTGCTATTTGCCCATCGCTATTAAACCCAATCTAATATCCACACGCCATAAGCCTAACTACCAGGGCTCGTAGATGTCCTAAACTCGAGGATTGATTTGGGGAAGCGCGGCGACGCCGCGCTTCCCCAAATCAATCCTCGCTCCAGAGGAGTTCGGCAACTCCGGCACCCTTACCAAACGTTTACCTGGGTCTACTATTCTTAAAACCAGGGCTACAACCATCGCGACCCCACAGTATTACAGACATGCCTTCTAGAATGGTAAAGATAAGTTAAACCCAGTTCAATAAAAATAGCGTATGAACGGGTTCACGCTTTTTGTTTTTCTCTCCTCTTCGTGTGTCCAGGACGTATGGCTTTTTCCTCAATCACCCGTGCACTAGGGCGATCGCCCTTGACGACTGAACTCCTGACCAAGCTGCATCAACACCGCAGTCTTACCCTCAATGGCGTTTCCCGCATTCCCAAGGGGTTAGTCTCTTCAACCCTGGCACAGGTGCAGCAGCATCCGTTGCTGGTGGTCACTGCCACGTTGGAAGAAGCGGGACGGTGGAGCGCCCAACTGGAAGCTATGGGGTGGCAAACCGTCTATTTCTACCCCACCTCCGAGGCGTCGCCCTACGAGCCGTTTGATTCGGAGTCAGAAATGACCTGGGGTCAATTGCAAGTGTTAGCCGATTTAATCAAGCAGGATGCCGCAGAGTCAGACATGAAAGGGGCGGAGGAACCAATTCATTCGGCAACTCAAAATTTAAACCTCAAACCCCAAAAATCATTTGCGATCGTGACAACGGAGCGATCGCTCCAACCTCATTTACCGCCCATTGAGATGTTTCGAGACTATTGTCTCAGCTTGAATCAGGGGATGGAGTTGGATCTGGAAACCCTGAGTCATCAGTTAGCCAATTTGGGCTATGAACGGGTGCCTCTGGTCGAAATGGAAGGGCAGTGGAGTCGGCGCGGCGACATTATCGATGTGTTTCCGGTTGCCTCTGAGTTGCCTGTCCGCTTGGAATTGTTTGGCGATGAGTTGGATAAGATCCGCGAGTTTGACCCTGCAACCCAGCGATCGCTAGATCGAATCGACCGTCTGGTGCTGACGACCACCAATTACGCCCCGATGATTGCCGCCGCATTGGGATTTGGGGGGAAAGATGCAATCAATTCCGGGAAAGACGCGATCAATTCCAGGAAAGACGCGATCAATCACGTTTCTACGGTGTCGTCATTATTGTCGTCGTTTCTAACGCCGGAAGAACTGGAACACCTGCAACAGGGGCAGGCAATGGAGGGAATGCGACGGTTTTTGGGAGTGGCGTTTGCGCATCCGGCATCGTTGTTGGATTACTTGCCTGCCGATACCTTAGTGGCAATCGATGAACCCGAGCAATGCCGTGCCCATAGCGATCGCTGGGTGGAACATGCCGAAGAACATTGGCTGGAAGTTGGGGTTAAATCTCAGGATCAGCGGTTGCCGAAGATGCATCGCAACTTTGCAGCGTCCCTACAAGACTGCGAACGATTTGAGCGGCTGTATTTATCGGAATTGGCAGAAGAAGGTAAGGGATTAAATCTTGCCAGTCGTCCGTTTCCCTCGACGCCGCACCAGTTTGGCAAGTTAGCAGATACAATTCGCCAAGAGCGCGATCGCAATTTTTCGGTCTGGTTGGTGTCGGCGCAACCGTCTCGCTCCGTCTCGTTATTGCAAGAGCATGACTGTGCCGCGCAGTTTGTCCCCAATCCCAAAGACTATCCCGCCATCGATAAGCTGCAAAGTCAGCGGATTCCGGTGGCAGTCAAATATTCGGGGTTGGCAGAGGTAGAAGGGTTTATTCTGCCAACGTTTCGCTTAGTGGTCGTAACGGATCGAGAATTCTTTGGGCAGCATTCTCTGGCAACGCCGAGCTATATTCGCAAGCGCCGCAGAGCCGCATCAAAACAGGTTGATCCCAACAAGCTGCAACCGGGTGATTACGTCGTCCATCGCAATCATGGGGTCGGGCGTTTCCTCAAACTAGAGAGCCTGACGATTAACAACGAGACGCGAGAATATTTGGTGGTGCAGTATGCCGATGGTTTGCTGCGAGTTGCAGCAGATCAGTTGGGCACACTGTCACGGTTTCGGGGAATGGGCGATCGTACTCCCGAACTCAACAAAATGACAGGTAAAGCCTGGGAGAAAACCAAAAGCAAAGTCCGCAAAGCCATCAAAAAAGTGGCTGTGGATTTGCTGCAACTCTACGCCCAGCGCGCCCAACAACAAGGCTTTTGCTATCCGTTTGATATGCCCTGGCAGCAGGAATTGGAAGACTCGTTCCCCTATCAAGCCACAATCGACCAGCTCAAAGCGGTTCAGGATGTTAAACGCGACATGGAAAATGTCCGTCCTATGGATCGGTTGGTTTGTGGGGATGTCGGCTTTGGCAAAACCGAGGTGGCAATCCGTGCCATTTTTAAAGCCATCACTGCCGGGAAACAGGTGGCGCTGTTGGCTCCAACCACCATCCTGACGCAGCAGCATTACCACACGCTGAAGGAACGCTTTGCACCCTATCCCATCCAGGTCGGCTTGCTCAATCGATTTCGAACCGCCGAAGAACGGCGAGACATTCAGCAACGACTGACCACCGGAGAACTGGATGTGGTCGTCGGCACCCATCAACTACTTGGTAAAGGCATTCAGTTTAAAGACCTGGGCTTGCTGGTGGTGGATGAAGAACAACGGTTTGGGGTCAGTCAAAAAGAGAAAATCAAATCCCTCAAAACGCAGGTGGATGTGCTCACCCTGTCTGCAACTCCGATTCCTCGAACGTTATATATGGCACTGTCGGGGATTCGGGAAATGAGTCTTATTACCACGCCGCCGCCTTCGCGTCGTCCGATCAAGACCCACCTGGCACCCTACGATCCAGAAATGGTGCGAACGGCGATTCGGCAGGAATTGGATCGGGGCGGACAGGTGTTTTATGTGGTGCCACGGGTGGAAGGCATTGAAGAAACCACGGGACGATTGCGCGAGATGATTCCGGGGGCACGATTTGCGATCGCCCATGGTCAGATGCAGGAAGGCGAATTGGAATCGACCATGCTCACCTTCAACAATGGCGAAGCTGAAATTCTTGTCTGTACGACGATTATCGAATCGGGGTTAGATATTCCTCGCGTCAATACCATCTTGATCGAAGATGCGCAAAAGTTTGGTCTATCCCAGCTGTACCAGCTACGGGGACGGGTCGGACGGGCAGGCATTCAAGCCCATGCCTGGTTGTTTTATCCCAAACAAAGTCAGCTCACCGACACAGCACGGCAACGCCTGCGAGCGATTCAGGAATTTACCCAACTCGGTTCGGGCTATCAACTTGCTATGCGCGATATGGAAATTCGGGGGGTAGGAAATCTACTGGGAGCCGAGCAGTCGGGACAGATGGATGCGATCGGCTTTGATCTGTACATGGAAATGCTGGAAGACGCGATTAAGGAAATTCGTGGTCAAGAAATTCCCAAAGTGGACGATACGCAAATCGATCTCAATCTCACCGCTTTCATTCCTGCCGACTACATCCCCGACCTCGATCAAAAGATGAGTGCTTACCGAGCCGTTGCATCGGCGCAATCCATCCAGGAACTCAACCAGATTGCGGGAGATTGGAGCGATCGCTATGGTTCGATTCCAGTGGCAGCTCGGCAACTCTTGCGAATTATGGAACTCAAACAAATCGCCAAAACCCTGGGCTTTTCGCGCATCAAGCCCGAAGGCAAACAGCATGTTTTGCTGGAAACGCCGATGGAAGAACCTGCCTGGAACTTGCTCAAAGAGAATCTACCCAACCACTTGCATTCTCGCTTTGTCTATACCCCCGGAAAAGTCACCGTGCGGGGGCTGGGCGTGTTGAGCACCGACCAACAACTCGATAACCTGATTACCTGGCTGAGCCGGATGCAGGGCGCATTGCCCGAACCCGTCCTCGCCTGATGGTATGGATGAATTGGGGGTCGCGCAAAGCGCGACCCCCAATTCATGAACAGAATGACATTATTGCTTTACGATCGCCCCAAAATCTGCCAGAACTCGCGCATGGTTGCGCAGTAATCCCAATAAATTCAGACGATTGCGACGAATCTCAAGGTTTTCGTCCATGACCAAAACGCTATCGGCACCGTCAAAGAAATTGCTCACCACCGGGGCAATTTCTGCCAGCGCACTCACAAGCTTTTGGTAGTCTCGTTCGGCTTGAGCCGCCTGGGTTTTGGGCACCAATTGCACCAACGCATCATAAAAGGCTTGCTCCGATGGACTTTGGAACAGGCTGGGATCGGCGATCGCCACAGGCTGAAGCTGAACCGTATCCAGACTGCCCTGAGCCGCCAGCCGAGAGGAACGGTTGACAGTTTCGTAAATACTATCCAGAGTCTTGTTTTGCCGAATGGTTTGCAAGAAATGTGCGCGATCGCGCACATCTAACAAATCTTTGAGTGCCCGCTCGGCATACTCCGGATCATTTTCACCCAGCACCGCATTGACCAGGTCATAGTCGATCCCGCGTTCTTCTTGAAGCAACGTGCGGATGCGCTGCAAGAAAAAGTCGTGTAATTGCGCTTGCAGAGATATAGATTCTTGCGACTTTGCCGACGAGTTGGACGCGACATCTGTAACAACTTGCTGAATCATCTGATATAAATTCAGCGACAAATTGGCTGTCCAGGTGATATTGAGAATGGCATTGGCAGCCCGACGCAGAGCAAACGGGTCAGACGAGCCACTGGGCAACATCCCCAGGCTAAAAATCCCCACCAGGGTATCCAGCCGATCGGCAATACCCACCACCTGACCTGTCAGAGTTTGCGGCAAGTCATCACCCGCTCCCCTCGGCAAATAATGTTCCACGATCGCCGTAGCAACCGCGTCTGGTTCGCCACTGGTCAGCGCATAGGTTTGCCCCATAATGCCCTGGAGTTCGGGAAACTCTCCGACCATTTGTGTCACCAGATCGGCTTTGCAAAGTAGGGCAGCCCGTTCGATCGTTGCCCGTTCTGCCGAATTGAGGTGTAGCTGGTCGGCAATCAGAGTGGCAATATGGACAATGCGATCGACCTTTTCCCGCACCGATCCCAGGTCTTCCTGGAAGGTGACTTTCTCCAGACGAGGCAGATAACTTTCTAAAGGATGAGCGCGATCGCTATCAAAGAAAAACTTACCATCGGTTAATCGCGCCACAATCACCCGTTCATTGCCCTCAGCAATGATTTGAGACTTTTCGGGATCGCCATTAGAAATAGTAATGAAATAGGGCAACAACGTTTTGCTCCCTTCTGCCTGAAGCACTGGGAAATAACGCTGATGGCTTTCCATAACCGTGACAATCACCTCGGCAGGCAGTTCTAAAAACTGGGGATTAAATTTACCGATCACTGCCGTAGGATATTCCACTAAATCCGTCACTTCTGCCAATAGATCGGGCGAAATTGACGCAACCCCACCCACCGACTGAGCCGCTGCCTGAGTTTGCTCAAGAATACGAGTCCGGCGAACCTGGGGATCGACTTCGACATAGGCAGCATTAAGACTCGCCACATACGCCTCGGCACTGGGAATTGAAATTGGGTCGGGGTGCAACACGCGATGCCCGTGAGACATGCGATCGCTGGAACAACTTTCTGACCCATTGGTTAACGTCAGCGGCAACACCGCCTGATCCCACAGCAGCACCAACCAACGAATTGGGCGCGGAAAGCGCAGATCGCCGTCGCCCCACCGCATAAACCGCTTCCCTTCCAGATTCAAAATCCACTGGGGCACCAGCTCGGTCAACAGGTCGGGGGTCGGACGACCCAGAATTTTTTGCTGAACAAAAACGAAATCCCCTTTGTCAGTGCTGCGAATTTCCAGGGCATCTACCGCAACCCCACGAGAGCGAGCAAACCCTTCTGCTGCCTTGGTCGGTTTGCCATCCTTAAATGCTGCCTGCGCCGGGGGTCCCTTGACATCTTCTTCGCGATCGGGCTGTTGCTCCGGTAAGCCTTTGATCAACACCGCCAAACGGCGAGGGGTGGCGTAAAACTCTAACCCATCTGCGGTCAGGAAATGCTCGTCTAAGCTAGTGGGAATGCGCGATCGCCACTGTTCTAGGGCTGCTGCCACAAAACTGGCTGGCAATTCTTCTGTACCCACTTCTAGCAAAAATGACGCCATACCTCACCAAATTCAAATCTTAGAGAAATCTAATTGATGTCAAACTAACCTTCCCAGTTTACCTTGCGTCTCGCAGCACAGAGAAATGGGGTGGCAAATTATGTTGGATTCATGTTGAGATGGCGCGCGTCGCGCGCCATCTCAACATGAATCTCCCAATTTTGTTGCGGAGTTCCCCCCAGAGTGGAGCCGCAAGATTTGCCGTTTCCTATATTGTCTTCTGATAAATTGTCCTGCATACTGAGGGTTGCATTAAAGATCCAGTTTTTTTGCCGAACGTATTGCTCTACTAACCTTCAGCGTTTGCCCGATTTGACCCAACTACGATGACTGATTCAGCCCAGGATTCCAACTCAAATCCTTCCCTTATTTTCTTGCACGTTCCCAAAACAGCCGGTACGACATTGGTCGAAATCATGGCGCGTCAGTATGGAGACAATGCAATTTTTTGGACGACGAATGAAGTCATCAAGGCGATCGCCGACGCCAAGATTGTTCCTAAGTCGGGCAGTCAGCACTTCAAACTGATTCATGGGCATCTGAGTTTTGGGGTCGATCAACTGCTTCCCTACCCGTCTAAATATTTCACGGTCATGCGCGATCCGATCGATCGCCTGATTTCTGAGTATTACTACATTCAACAAGCCACCAACCATCCAAAACACGTCATTGCCAAAACTGCGCGCGATATTAAAGACTATGTCCGCTCTGGGCTTAACCGTGAAGCAGATAATGGACAAACCCGGCGGATCTCCGGCATTGGCAACAAAATTCCGTTTGGCAAATGTTCAGACGACGTTTTAGAACTGGCAAAACGCAACCTGAAAGAACAGTTTTTGATGGTTGGCATTTCTGAACGGTTTGATGAAAGCATTGTACTGTTGAGTAAATTGCTGGGATGGTCGCCGCCCTTTTATGCCAAATTAAACGTCACGAAAACCCGTCCCAAAAAAGATAGCCTTGCAGCGGGTGACTTGCAGATCATAGAAAAATATAACCAGCTAGATCTGGCGCTTTATCAATATGCCAAGACCCTTTTAGATGAAAGGATTGGGCAATATGGCGATGCCTTCTCGAACGAAGTTAAAGAGTTTCAAACGCTGAATGCCGAAACTGGCGATTTTGTGGCATCGAGAACACCTCAAACTATTCATCTTCAAGCGCAACCTCAACTTTCCCAAGATGATATCAACCAGCTGCAAACTCAGCTCAGTAAGACGAAACTTCAGCTGGCTCAGACTCAGCAAAAAGTCAAACTGTTGCGCCATCGGTTGAAGAAAAATCGGCGCAAACTCAAGCAAGCCAGAAACACCATTCACTCCATCGAATCGAGTAAGGTGTGGTGGCTCCATCAGCAGTGGCTCAAGCTGAAAGGCACCGTTTTACCGTCTCGGAAAAAGTAATACGGCACATGACGTGCAAGTTTTTGAGAGAGCGCCGCGCGGAGCACGGCTCTCTCAAAAAGCGTCACCTATCCAGGCGTGAAGCGCAATAGAACTGCTATAGATCTAACCGGATCTAACTACATCAGCTGGATCTACTTGATCGCTAATGCAGAGGTGGGGGCAATATTAGCTCCATTCAAGTTCGTGCCAATCATGTAGGCATCCTTTAAAGTCGCCCCACTCAAATTTGCCCCAACAAACGAAGCATCGGTTAAATCTGTTCCATTGAGATTTGCGCCCGACAGATCCGCCCCAATCAAATTGGCATTCTTCAAATTTGCACCGCTCAAGTCCACATTTTTCAACACCGCCAGACTCAAAACAGCGTTTTCTAGATTGGCATTAGCCAGATTAGCTCCTTCTAAATGAGCCAGATTGAGGTTGGCTTCGAGCAAATTTGCCGATTGTAATTGAGCATGATTTAAATTTGCCCAGCGCAGATCTGCCCCGCTCAGGTTGGCGTGTTGTAAGTTGGCATGATCGAGTTTTGCCAGACTCAGATTGGCATTACTGAGATCTGCCTCACTCAGATCAGCAGCATCTAAAACGGCTTCCCCTAAAAACGCCCCTTGCAAATTGGCTCGCTCCAGGGTTGCTCCGGTCAAGTCTGCGTAGGTTAAATCCGCTTCATTCAGATCCGCTTCATTGAGAATCGCATCTTTCAAAGACGCCTCACTTAGTTTTGACTGGCAAAGGTACGCTTCACTCAAATAGGCTTCGTTGAGATTGGCTTTGTTAAGATTCGACTGACCCAAATCAGCCCCAATCAAAATGGCTCGGCTGAGGTTGGCTTCGGTCAGGTCAGATTGGCTGAGATTTGCATCACTGAGATCAGCTTGGGTGAGATTGATTGCCCTGAGTTTCATGCCACTCAAATTCGCCCCACTCAGATCTACGGGTTGTGACTGTGTTTGCTGCCACTCATTCCAAATCTGAATGCCTTGCTGAATACGTGAAAGATGTTCTTGTTCAGCCATTACTTTGCCTCAATCACTAAACTGTTTGCACCAAAATGAGAGGTCTGCACCCAGTTCACTTTTAGGATCGAAGAGTATGGTTGGCATCGCGGCGTCGCCGCGATGCCAACCATAAGCTTCGGGTTTAATCAATCCCCAATCCTAAGGATCGGGGATTGATTAAACCAATTCCCTTTGAGAAAGGAATGATAAAACCATCGCTCTCTCAAAAAAATACGGGTCAATTAATTTGCAATCCTGATACCAATCTTTTATGAAGTTGCGCCAAACTAGAACCCCCTGTAGTCCCCCTTGGCAAGGGGGACGGCGACAGCCGGGGGTTGAATAAGACGCAGCTTCACATTAAATCGGTATGACGAGTTGCCTGAAATCAATTGGTTCACTCTTCGGCTAGATCGGTCTGAAATCCGGAAATGCTGGGTTCTCTTAGAAAAGTGAAGGTGGTTAGCCATTTTCACACTCAGCAAAACAGTATTGAAGGGTTAAGACAGGTATGACTGGACGTGTACTGGGCGATCGCTATCAAATTCAACAGCAGCTCAGTAAAGGAGTGGGACGGGGGACATTACTGGCGCTTGATCTAGTTACCCATGCCTGGGTCGTGATCAAACTGCTGCTGTGCCGCAATCAATTTGAAACCGAAGATCTGAAATTGTTTCGACGAGAAGCCGAGACGCTCAGAAGCCTCAACCATCCTGCCATTCCGCAATATTTAGACTATTTTGAGTTAACCCTACCCGATGGTCGTGGCTTTGCTCTGGTGCAAACCCATATTGTGGGTAAATCTCTGCAAAGTTATCTCGATGCAGGTCGTAGTTTTAGCGAAGCAGAAGCTCAAAAAATTGCGATCGCCGTTCTCGAAATTTTGATTCACTTACACCAACAAAAACCGCCCATCATCCATCGGGATATCAATCCCAGTAACATTTTGCTGGCAGCAGAACCCGATCAAGAGATCGGACAGGTTTACTTAATTGATTTCAAATCGGCACAAAATTTTGCCGCAACAGAAACCGGATCGTATACGATTACCGGAACGTATGGCTATACGCCTCCAGAACAAGCGGGCGGACGTGCCGTTAATGCCTCCGATCTTTATAGCCTGGGAGCAACATTGATCGCAATTTTGACGGGTACCGAACCGTCTAAGTTAGCCCGCAAGGGACTGCGGATCGAGTTTGAGCAAGAAATTTACCTCAATCCAATCTTTAGTAGCTGGCTAAAACGTATGGTCGAACCAAGTTTAGATAAACGGTTTACCTCGGCTCGGCAAGCTCTACTCACCCTATCGCCGCAAGACCTCCTTCGCACAGGCACAGCAAAACTGCCCCAAAAACCTGTAGACAGTCAAATTGGCTTCACTAAAACCAGCCACGCGATCGATATTTTAATGCCACAACGGTTTAGTCAGCGCCGACTGCGCATTGATGCCCAACGGTTTGCCATGGTGGATGAAATGTTGGGCTGTCAATATCGCCAGCTTGCCCAGGGTAACCGAACCGACATCCAACGGCTAGAAACGACCCAGACTCAATTGCTGATTTGGGTTGGCTCGCACAGTTATGTATTGAATGGCAAGCATCCGCTAACGATCGCAGAATTAGACTGGCTGGCGTATGAGTTAAGCCAATGGCTGAAATTGCCTGTCAAACGGTTGGAATCAAAGATTGATTAGCGATCGCAATCCTGGACAATTCAGTCAGCTCAAACCTGTGAGGATGTGCCATGCTCCGCGTGGCACATCCTCAGCCTATTACTTGGGAATTTTCGAGCAATCCCGATTTAAGACGCGCTGCCGCAATAGGTGTTCACTTCATTCACCAGAGGACCCTCTTGAGACGTTGCATTTACGATCGCTTCATAAGCAACTTGTGCTGCCGAGACATCATCTTGCTGCACCGCACTGACTAACGCGCGCGATGCCTGACCCGTCGAGGAATACATCGAAACAAAGCGATCGCGATAGCCCTGCAACTTAGGATCGGTTAGCGAAATCGCCTGCATTCGTCCAACCGATTGATCGGCAATATCAGCAATTTGCAGCAATCCATTGACATCGCCTGCCCCACTTTGGGTTGCAGACTGAACATCGGCAACAGCCTGGTTCGCCGCTGCAATCAACGAACTGCATTCGACGGTTTGAGCGATCGCTCCCGGATTAGTGTCTGAAGGAATGGTCTGCGCCTTAGCAGGAACGATAAAACTCCCGGCGAAGACTAGAAGAGGGGTGAAAAGAGCGATCGCTCGAAAATTTCTCAGCATATAAAAATTTGGGTTGCTCATGGTTTTAGCAAACATCTCAATACTGTATCAATAACATTAGCAATGGGGCTTGATCCGGGGACGATTTTTGGGTATTGCTGATTTTTGCTGAGCGCCAGCGCTCACTTACGGGTTGAACAGCGGCGCGCCGCGCTGCTGTTCAACCCATGAGCCGCCTGGTTCTGAGCGCGTCGCGACATCGGTCATAGACTGCATAGGTTTGTATTCTCCAGACATAAGAAATGTAGGTTAATCCATCTATCACATCAACTCTGGGGAATAGTTATGTCACGTCGAACCCGTGCTTCCTTTGCCAGCATTGCCCTTGCGTCATTTCTTGCACTTCCGTTACTATCAAATTTTTCCAGCGCATTGGCTCAATCTGCGATCGCAGTTCAGGTCAGTCAGATCGCTCGCCTGGGATGCACGCCGGATGAACAATCCAGACCGATTGACTTTCCCTGGTGTGCGAGTCTGCATTCTCGTGCCATTCGTTCGGTGGCGTTTAGTCCTGACGGACGGTTTCTTGCCAGCGGTAGCGTCGATCGCACGATCAAAATTTGGAACATGGCGACCACCGACCCACGCGATCGCACCCATCACCTGGTTCGCACGTTACCTGAAAATCCAGAACAAGTCTTATCGGTTGTTTTTAGCTCCGATGGTCGCCTATTAGCCAGTGGTGGCGGTCGCAACGTGCGCCTGTGGGATTGGCAGCGCGGCACCTTACTACAGGATTTTCAAGGTCATACGGGCATCGTCTACAGTGTTGCCTTCAGCCCCGATAACCGCATTCTTGCCAGTGCCGGGAATGACAAAATTATTCGTCTCTGGAACGTCGATACAGGTGCCCTGATCAGCGAACTCCAAGAAGATCAGGAAGTATTAGCGCTGGCATTTAGTCCCGATGGTCAAACATTGGTCAGTAGTGGGTCGGGCAGCACGGTAAAACTGTGGGATGTTGAAGATGTAGACGATGCGGACCTGGTCAAAATCATGGGTCCATTTGTTCATCCTGTCTGGTCGGTCGCATTTAGCCCCGATGGCGAACGGTTAGCCTTTAGTGGCGATCGCCAGGGAATCAGCAACGAACCCGACAATACCATTCGGCTGTGGGATCTCGAAGGACGACCCAAAGCAACCTTGCAATCGCATCGATCTGAAATTCGCTCGCTTAGCGTTAGCCCCGATGGTCGGTTTGTGGCAAGTGGCAGTCTGGACAACACCATCCAACTCTGGGATCTGGTAGCAGAGGAAGAGGTGAATCTACAAGCCGAACACGCCAACGAAATCTGGTCGGTTGCCTTTAGCCAAAATAGCAGAACCCTCGCCAGTGGTAGTGCCGATAACACCATCAAACTCTGGCAAATACAGTAATCAGATGGTGTGAGAACCGCACTCTGCACGGCTCTCACACCATCACCCATCTATTCAGGTGCAAAGCGCTACACAATGTGTTTCAAATCAGGGGTTAATTTTTGGAAAGGTGCGATCGCATCGTCTGGATCAGGTTGAAGGGGCATCGTCTGCTACGGGTTCTAGATAGTGGCTATCGAGCAAAAAGCTGCCCTTAGCAAACCGAATACCCCAATAGCCGCCCGGACGTCGATCCATCACAACCCCTTCCTCACCCACCTGAATCAGATTAGGCGGACGCAACATCGGCATCGGCTCTGCCGTTTTGATATAAGGGGGCAGTGCCACAACCCGAACGCGATCGCCTACCGAGAATTCTTTTGCGTCAGTCATAGGGGAAATGGAACCACTAAAGGGTATGGATGGAAGCAACCCCAATTCTTTTAAGAACGGCGGAGCCGCTGCTTTCAAACGGGATAACCAGAGATTGATTTTTGGAAGCGCGACGTTGTCGCGCTTCCAAAAATCAACGTCCGGGTTCTATTTAACATGCGAGCCTACGGAACTTGCCAGATTTTTTGATGATACTGGGCAGGTTCGGCATAGGGATCCGGCATCCCATGGGCATGATCATGTCCGTGGTGCGCATGCCCGTGATCGTGGGAATGTCCGTGATCATGTCCGCGATCATGGGAATGTCCGTGATCGTGTCCGTGATCATGGGAGTGTCCGTGATCATGTCCCCCTGCGCCTTGCTGCACGGCAACCAGACGGAATTTACACATTTCACAGTTCATTTGCACTTCGCCCAGCTGGGTTTCGATTTCCCGTTCTCGTAACACCGAGAACAGATGAGGATGCAAACCCATTTCGGGCAAACAAACCATCGAAATATCCGGAAACTGGGCGTGTTGTTCAGCTGTAATGTCAAAGATTTTTTTGACCAATACGCCTGTAAACAAAAAGTAAGGCAGGACAATAATTCGTTTGGGTTGATAAAGGCGAGCGCGGCGAAAGCCTTCTTCTAACCGAGGATGGGTAATGCCGATAAAGCAAACCTCAACCGTTTGGTAGCCACTGCCTTCCCAGACGATCCGTGCCATTTTGTAGACATCGCCATTGGCATCGGGATCACTGGCACCTCTGCCAACAAACAATACCACCGTTTCTTCGCGAGAAATGCCATGTGGATTCCATTGCGGTTGATCCAGTTCATCTAAACGCGATCGCCACAAATCCAAAATTCCTGGGGTAATGCCAAAATGCCGACCATAATGAAACGTCACCTGAGGATGGCGTTGTCGTGCCCGATCCAGCTCATTGGTCACATCAAATTTATTGTGACGCGCAGCAAACAATAACACCGGCAGCACAGACAACTCGGTGTACCCTTTTTCAACACACTGGTCAACCCCTTGCTGAATCGAAGGCTCAGTCAATTCTAAAAAACAAGGAATGACCGGACGAGATGGATCGAGTTGTTGGTAAGCAGCCGCAAAATCGAGTAGCCCTTGTCGTCCGTCTGCATCTCGGCTGCCATGCCCCACCAGCAACACAGGTCGTTCAAACGGAAGAGGCTTAAGAGACACCGATGCCAATGATGACGATTCGATCGGATAGACGATGGGAGAAGAAGTCATAAAACAACGAACTCCGTTCCTGTGCAACGCAGGAAATAGAGTGAATACACATCAAGTTAGCGTTCTGGCTTGCGAGAAGAAGGAATAGGAATACGGATCAGCGATCCGTTAACCTGGGATTTTTTTGAAAACGTCATGGTGAAGCCATTGCGCTCTCAAAACGATGCGGGGGGTATTCCATCCACGATCCTAAGGATAAGGGATAAAGGCTAAAATCGAGTCGCAAGTTGGCACGTTAAGACGTTCAAACCTGGTACCTGCAAAACGTTCAAACCTAACGCTTGACTCCCACTCCTATGGGTTACTTCCTGCGCTTACAGTTGCGGCACAGCGCCGGAATTGCACCGGACTTTCCTAACTCAGATGCTGTTCACATGTGCCTCGTTATCTTATCCTAATTGGCGATCGCACTCATACCTTGATCCCTGACTCTGACACTATTTCGACGATATTCCGACAATATGCTGACTTCGCTACGCCAGACGATTCGATTTTATTTAGAAGATATTGAAACCCCGATCGGTCAAACCATTAATGTTGCGATCGCCGCATTAGTGCTGTTATCCTCCGCTATTTTTGTGATCGAAACCTATCCGATCTCAACCGTGTTACGAAGTCAATTGGATCTGATGGATACGATCATTCTGTGGATTTTTTTAGGGGAATATTTACTACGCTTTTTTAGTGCCGAAAATCGACTGAAGCACTTTTTTAGCCTTTATTCTTTAATTGATTTATTTGCAATTTTGCCCTTCTTTTTACCCGTCAGTGATATTCGATTTATTCGAATATTCCGTTGGTTTAGAATCTTGCGATTAATTCGTTTTTTTGAAGGACGAACCATTTTAGGATACGTCAGCAGCGAAGATAGTGTTATTTTTAATCGGATTTTATTTACGCTATTTACCATTATTTTTGTCTATTCCGGTTTGATTTATCAAGTTGAGCATCCGATCAATCCGGATAAGTTCAAAACCTTTTTAGATGCCTTTTATTTTTCAGTGGCAACCATGACAACCGTCGGATTTGGCGATATTACGCCCACTTCTGAAGTCGGTCGGCTATTAACCGTATTGATGATTCTGACGGGGATTGCGTTGATCCCCTGGCAGGTGGGAGACTTAATCAGACGGTTGGTCAAAACGAAAGCTCAGATTGATACCCTATGCCCCAACTGCGGTTTATCGCAGCATGATGAAGATGCACGATTTTGCAAAGTCTGCGGTAATGCGATCGCCAAAGTCGGCGATGCCTGCGCCTTACCCAATCAGGAGATGTGATCCTGATCGCAACAGGCAATCATGAGGGCAATTTAGTATTAAACAAAACGCTGATTATTGGAGGCAAATATGAAGTTAAGCGCAATCTTGGCGGCGTTTCTTCTGGCTATTTTTTGCTTCGTTTTACCAGCAAATGCCGCCAACCCCGACCATGTCACACAACTGTTAGAACAAAAGTCTTGTCCAAATTGCGATTTAAGTTATGCCGACCTCAGAGGCGTCAACTTAGAACATGCCAACCTGGAAGGAGCCAATTTATCAGGTGCCTTGATCATGGCAACCCCTCTTAAAAACGCCAATCTCAAAGGGGCTGATTTACACAATACCAGCCTGCTTGTGGTGGATTTGAGTGGAGCTAATCTGAAAGATGCGAAGTTGCCCAATCTTCACTCGGTCACAGTGACGTTGTGTCAAACGATCGTACCCAGTGGCAAAATTTCTAATCGAGATTGCGATCGCTAACCGAAATTATTGACCCAAACGTCCTCATCTATAGCGACTCTCAAGGGCATAAAAGGCAAATTGGGGTGTGGGTGCGGCACTTCGTGCCGCACCCACACCCATTCTCATCGATCAAATTCGTTAAGACCCGATCGCGGAATGTTCTGCTGCCGAACTGGCAGAATTAACCGAATTGACCGTAGGCTTACTATCCTCTATCGGTTCCTGGATATGGGTCTGAGCATGGGTCGCCACAGGCAACGTAATTTCTACAGTAGTGCCCAACTCCAGACCATCGCTATGCAGGGTAATACTGCCGCCCATCATCTCAATTAAGCTCCGTGAAATTGCCAACCCTAGCCCAGTTCCTTCAAACTTGCGAGTGGTTGAGCCATCGACCATGACAAAAGGGCGGAATAGTTTGTGTTGCTGGTCGGGATCAATACCAATACCCGTATCTTTAACCGCTACAACCACCCAGGACGTAGGGGGCGAAAATTCATCGGTAGCATCCTGATAAATATCACCATCTGAGCCGTGGTCATAGGTGTCTGCGGCACTTTCGATCCGAGTAGTAATCGTAATCCCCCCCTGATCTGTAAACTTCGTAGCGTTATAGACCACATTCAACAACACCTGCTTTAAGCGAGCTGGGTCAACTTGAACCATGATCGGGGTGGACAGGTCTGGAATATGGAGTTCCAAGCCTTTTTGTTGAATCTGAACGGTTTGGATTTCAATCACCTCTTGCAAAATCTGGCAGAGATCGATCGCCTCCATACACATGGGCAACCCTTCTTCTTCAATCCTGCGAATGTCGAGTAGATCGTTAATAATTTTGAGCAGATGGACAGCCGCTTTGTCAGCTTGTTCTAAAAATTCAAATTCTTCTTCTGGCGTATCACAACAACCATCGCGAACCAGCCGAATGCAGCCAATAATGGCATTTAGCGGAGTTCGCAGTTCGTGAGAGGTATTGGCTAGAAATTCGCTTTTAAGTTGATTGGCAGTTTCCGCTTCTTGCCAAGCCGATTCCAGTTCTCTCGCCCGCTCTTCCAGGCGACTCACCATATTATCTAGCGCCTCAGCCAGATGGTTGAGTTCGCGAATACTGAAATTTTTGGGTGCCCGCTCCAGGGGGTTGCGTTTGTGGATACGACGGGCATATTTACTTAGCTTCTCAATCGGACGCGAGAGATCTCTTGCAATATAAAGCATGGCTAGCAGGTGAGCCGCCAGCAACCCTGTCGTCAAAATCACCAAAATTTGAGTGATAGAATCAAGCCCCTTGAGGGCGCTGTCTAATGGCGTGACTGCCATTACCGTCCAGATCTGGTTGTCGCCTGCGCTGGTGGGAATGAACACTGGGCTGAACCCAACCAACCACTCAGTTCCGTCGCCCTCGAAGTTAATATGCCGAACATCACTGGTGCCCCGCAGGGAATTATCCAGAATATCTTTGAAGCGGATTAAATCGCCTTCATCTTGAATGTTATGCCCCACCTTCCGGGCATAGGGATGGGCAAGGAAATTGCCATTGGCATCCATGACCACGGTATAACCCAGAAGCGACCAGGGTTCTGCGCTTTCCATTTGTTTGACAACAAATTCGACGCTGAGACTATATCGCAGCCGTCCGGCTGAGTCATATACGGGAGTACTGAGAACTAAATCTAGCTGACTCTGGTCTTCGGCTTGCTCCAGTTTTTTGGGTTGATCGGCAATCAGCGTAAAGTTTTGAAAGCGATCGCCCCCTTCTAAATCGGCTCGTTTTGCCCAATTTTCGGTTGAACCGATGGTCAGCGGCTGTTGACCGCAGGTACTGGCAATTAATTTTTTATTGCGCAGATCGGCAAGCTGCAAACATTGCACGTCCGTTGGCAGTTGCGACACCAATTGATCTAAAAACATTTGAGACAGATCTGTCGAACCCGATCGGAGCGCATCCGTGTCGCTGGCGATCGCCATACTGGAGTGAATCGAGCGGACAGAAGACTGAATCGCTTGTGCCTTGCGAATGGCGCTTTCGGTCAGGTTGATCCGGGCAGTATAGAGCAAGCTCGTACGTGCTTTCCGAAAGGTAACCGCTACTCCCAATAATAAAATTGGAATGCTGAGCAGTAAAACCCGCGTCAGCAAAATGCGGCGAAATGAGGACTGACCGAACATAGCCATAAGCAGTTTCAACCAAAGGCGCAAACTCGCCCTTTAAAGATTAATTCAACCACATAAGACAATTGAGGCATCTGTCACAGGTGAAGTGATTCTTCAGCTATTCTTCATCTGGATGAAGAAATGTCTTTTTGGGAGACACTTTCTATACTTTTCTCAAAGGTTTTATGGCAGTCACCCGGCGAATTTTAAACCCGTGCCTTTTTATGCTATGAATCGACCCCAAACAACCGTTGTATTAGCCATGAGTGCGGATGGAAAAATTGCTGATTATCAGCGATCGCCCGCTCGGTTTGGGTCTGCAACCGACAAAGCCCATCTAGAAACCCAGATTGCTGAGGCAGATGCAGTTTTATTTGGCGCAGAAACCTTACGAGCCTACGGCACTACTCTTAGAGTCTCTAGTCCCAATCTACTGCAACATCGCAATGATCGGGGAAGTCCCTCTCAACCTATTCATATCGTCTGTTCAAAATCCGCAACCCTCAACCCAGACTATGCGTTTTTTAGACAACCTGTGCGCCGCTGGTTGTTGACGACGGCAACAGGGGCAACTCAATGGCAAGATTCCTGCCAATTTGATCAGATTTTAATCGCCCCCAGTAGTGCTACAGGATTTGACTGGGTTGCAATCTTACACCAGTTATGGGAATTGGGGTTGAGCCGGATTGTGGTGACCGGAGGGGGTACCCTGGTCGCCTCTCTCTTGGCAGCAAATGTGATCGATGAGCTGTGGCTCACAGTCTGTCCGCTGCTTTTGGGAGGCGTCGATGCCCCGACCCCCGTCGAAGGGTCTGGATGGTTAGCCGCGATCGCCCCTCGCTTGCAACTGGTCTCAGTTCAAACCCATGATCACGAGGTATTTCTGCATTATCGTCTGCAACAAACTGAGGATTGCACTACCCTATCAAAAGGGCAGTAGTTCTATCGCAATGTTCAATTGCGCAAAGTCTAAGGTGTTGTGTGAGAGCCGCGCTCCGCGCGGCTCTCACACAACACCCGTCATCTATCCAGGCGCAAAGCGCTAAATACCCATTCTTGATCAATCTTATGGTGGAACAGCTTAAGCCGCGTTACTCCATTACCTGGGTAAATAAAATTGCAGACATTCCCCAATCTGCATGGGATGCCCTGGCAATGCCGTTGCAAACACCATTCTTTGAGTGGGAATGGCTGCATAATATGGAATCGTCTGGTAGCGCGACGGCAAAGGCAGGTTGGTTAGCCAATCATTTGACGGTCTGGCGCGATCGCTCTCTAATTGCCGTAGCACCGCTATATATCAAGGGGCATAGCTACGGTGAATTTATTTTTGACCACCAATGGGCAGAGTTAGCCGGTCGGCTGGGGGTGCAATATTATCCCAAGTTGTTGGGCATGTCGCCGTTTACTCCGGCAGAAGGTTATCGCTTTTTATTGGCTCCCGGTGAAGATGAAGACGAGCTGACCGAAATTATGGTTTCAGCGATCGATCATTTTTGTATTCAAAACCGAATTTCGGGGTGCAATTTTCTCTATGTTGATCCGCAGTGGCGACAGTTGATGGAACGGCATGGGTTTATCAGCTGGCTGCATCACAGCTTTATCTGGAAAAATCAAGGGTTTCACACCTTTGATGACTATTTGGGCGCGTTTAATGCCAACCAGCGACGCAATATCAAACGCGAACGAAAAGCCGTGACGAATATCGGGTTATCTGTCCGACCGCTGACGGGGGAAGCAATCTCGCGATCGCTGCTGTCGCAAATGTATGAATTTTATAGTGACACCTGCGATAAGTTTGGCTGGTGGGGCAGCAAATATTTGACCCGTCGGTTTTTTGAACACCTCTATCCCAACTATTGCGATCGCGTGGTGTTGTTTGGTGTATACGACGAGCAAAAGCCGCAGCATCCCATCGGTATGTCCTTTTGTTTAACCAAAGGTGATCAACTGTATGGGCGTTATTGGGGCGCACTGCAAGAGTTTGACAATCTCCACTTTGATACGTGTTATTACACCCCGATCGAATGGGCGATCGCCAATGGCATCCAAACCTTTGACCCCGGTGCCGGAGGGCGACACAAAAAACGGCGGGGCTTTCCTGCCACCCCCAACCATTCGTTACATCGCTTTTACGAACCGCGTTTAGCTCAGATCTTGCAAACCTATATCGGCGAGATCAACGAGATGGAACAACGCGAAATCGACTCGATCAACGAAGAATTGCCGTTTAAAAAAGAGACGAGTCAACCGCAAGAGCGTTAGGATCAATCCAGGGCGATCGCCCAGCGGATCAGAGTCAATTACACCCATGGTGCAAAATTTAGAATCACAAATTAATTAAAACCCGGAAGTTTATTTTTGGAAGTGCGGCGGAGCCGCGCTTCCAAAAATAAATCTTCGGTTTTATTAAATCCACGATCCTTAGTATTCACACGACTAGATTGGTGAATAGGTTTGCACAGTTCCTAAAGGAACTGTGCAAACCTATTCAAAACCCGCTCATCGTCTACCGTTTGTCCATAGATTGCCGATATGAAACCGATTACACAGCCAACTGCTGCCGAATTAACCCAGCTGGATGATAAACTTTCCAACCGCTACATTGAGCTTGATCCAAACGGTTATTTCTTGATTTATCTCGATCGCGACGCCGGACTCATCTGCGCCAAACATTACAGCAACGTGATTAACGACAAAGGGCTGGCGTGTGATTCCGTCACCGGCGAACCCCTACCCTGCACCGGAAAAATCGAACGCACCCCCACCGCTAGTTTTTGTGGCAGAACAGCAAAAGAACTCTGCATCCAAATTTTTGAAGAAACCAAGCCCTGCCCCATCAGCTATCTCGACCATGCCGCATACCTCGGACGAGAATTCATCCGTGCCGAAATAGCCCTGCTGAATGGACAGGACTATATCCAGGATTAAGCCGTGGTATTCATGTGATGCATGTCATGATGTTTTGTTGCGCGGGCGACGCCCGCGCAACAAAACATCATGACTATTTTAGGATTACCCAGGATTTAAGCCATGCTAGGTACGCTCTATGGCATTGGGGTTGGACCCGGTGACCCAGAATTGATCACGGTTAAGGGGCTACGAATATTGCAACGTGTCCCCATTGTCGCATTCCCAGAAGGGCTGAACGGTCAACCCGGCATTGCCCAAAGGACGATCGCAGAATGGCTGCAACCCCACCAAAAACAATTGCCGCTCCAGTTTCCCTATGTTCACGATGAAACCGTTTTAACTCAGGCATGGCAGGTAGCTGCCGCAACGGTATGGCAACATTTAGCCGCAGGGGATGATGTTGCCTTTGTCTCCGAAGGCGATGTTAGTTTTTACAGCACCTTTACGTATCTCGCTCAAACCCTGCAACACCAGCATTCAGAAGCGATCGTGCAGACCATTCCGGGTATCTGTTCACCTCTAGCTGCCGCCGCTGTCTTAGGCATTCCGCTGACGATCCTGGCGCAACGATTGACCATTTTGCCCGCGCTTTACACGGTTACAGAATTGGAAACCGCGCTGAGTTATTCAGACGTAGTCGTTTTAATGAAAGTTAGCTCGGTTTATGAACAGGTGTGGCAGGTTTTAAACCGGCATCATCTCCTGCAAACGAGTTATGTGGTTGAGCGGGCAACCCAACCCCAGCAAAAAATCTATGCCGACCTGAGCGATCGCCCGCAACTGCAATTACCGTATTTCTCCATCCTGATTGTTCAGGTCAGCCCTGGTAAAAAATCGATAGACAGCACAGCAGCCCCTATGGCTAGATAAGCCTGCAACTTTTACCCTCTTGTCGTAGTCTTTAAATCAGATTATTGAACATGACAGGCTTGCTCAATACAGCGGTGTGCAAGTTCGTTAAGTACAGAATCCGTCCAGTACAGAAACAGTGTTGTGGGGCGCGAAGCGCCCCACAACACCGGACTGAATCAACCCCCAAAGCAGCAAATAGACTCGAAACCTGCTTTTAGTATCCTTTCCCCTCATGCTTCGCTATCCTGAGATAGAATTGCTGAGATTTGTCATTCACGTTGGGAGCCTATGTCCTACCCCCAGTTCGCCAAATCACTCCCTGCCAACCTGCGTCAAAACCTGCGCCAACCGACCTGGATTGCCACGATCGCATCCATCGGAATTCACGGGGGGTTGTGGGTCGTGATGCCGTTATTGCCGATCTCGGCGTCTCAGCTAGAAGAGCCAGACGTCCCTACGCCGGTTAGTTTGTTGGAGTTGACCCCCCAAGAAAAAAGTCAATTACCCGATATCTCAACGCCTGATTTTGTGCCACCCAGCGCCACCTCTGATTCCGACTTATTTTCGTTGAACCCTATTCCCAGCCCTTTTCCGCCCATTCCCACCCAACCCAACCCTTTCTCGACGATTCCCAGTCGTCCCCCGTCGTCGTACTATTCTTTTCCTCCCTACGTTCCCCCAGCACAAACGCGACCCCGCACCACGATTCCTACCAATCCATCCCCCAGCGCCACCCCTACAGTTAGACCATCGGCTTCAGCCACTCCCAGTCCCAGTCCTACTCCCACTCCCTCCACGACTCCCAGTCCGACAGACACTGTACAATCATCAGATTTAGATGGGCTAACGACGGGACGCACCTCCACTCCCAGTCCTAGCGCCACCCCCAGTCCTGGCGCTACGCCACAGCGATCGCCTGAAGAAGTCCAGGAAGAATTAGTCGCTAGACAAAACGAGATGCGCCAATTGCTGGCGTTAAACGAAGAAGGGAGTGGTGAAACCGAAGGCAGCTCTAGAGTAACCGTCTGGCTTCGAAGACTGCAAGAAGAAGAAATTTGGCAACCTACTGGAGACGAAAACAATCTGTATCCTGGGCCTCAGAGAAAGAGTTTACCCCCAGAAGTGTTCCCTGACCTTGCCTGCCAACTCCGCAATGTCAATAGTGCAGAAGTTTGGGTGGGTCTGATTTTGACGCCTGAGGGAGACCCTGTAGAAGCCCCCGATCTGACGAATCCTGAATTACTCAAGTCGTCTGGGTATGGCGTTTTTAATCAGAAAGCGATCGACCTGGTCTCCGATCTTGAAATCGATGTGGATGATGATCTGGCTCAGTACGGAACAAACATCCCCTATTGGATCAAAGTAGTTTTTCAGCGGCAAGATGGGTGTCGTCCAACGGGGTCTGGAGACTCCGCAGGCTAAACCAGCTACAATATAGCCTGTCAATTTCAAGCCACAGCGGGCAATGCTCTTGATTTACGCATGACCTTAGATACCACATTTGCGGCTGATCTTAAAACTCACGCTGACCAATTGCAGCAGTTACTCGATCGCTTTTCCCAGGCAAAAGTTCTGGTGGTGGGCGATCTGACCTTAGATGAATTTCTCACCGGGCAAGTTGAGCGGGTGTCGCGGGAAGCTCCCGTATTAATCTTGCGGCATGAAACTACTCGCCAAATTCCGGGGGGTGGAGCCAATGCTGTCTATAACCTGGCAAAGTTGGGGGCTCAGGTCAAAGCAGTCGGGCTATTGGGCAAAGACGAACAGGGTAACGCCCTGCGCAGCATTTTTGAGACGGCTGGCATTGATACGCAAGGAATTTTGGTAGATAGCGATCGCCCCACGGTTACCAAGACCCGGATTTCTGGGCATGCACGCCAATCTGTAACGCAACAAATTGTTCGCATCGATCGCAAATCAGACGACCTTCCCGACATAGACCTGCAACTGCAACTGGCTGACTATATCCAACACCATAGCCCAACGGTCGATGCCGTCGTCTGCTCGGATTACGGCGACGGTACACTGACCCAAGCGGTTATCCAGGCGGCGTTGAGCCACACTCGCACCATTGTAGATACACAAGTTGGGTTGGCGCGATATGTCGGAGCCACGCTGTTTACCCCCAACCTGCCAGAGGCAGAGAAAGCGGTAGGTTATCCGATCACCGATGCTCAGTCGCTGCACCAGGCGGGGAACGATTTGCTGGCATTGACTCAGGCAGACTATATTCTGATTACTCGCGGGGAAGATGGCATGAGCCTGTTTGCCAAAGATGGCTCGGAACAGGTGATCCCGGCTTTTAATCGCACCGATGTGTTTGATGTCACGGGTGCAGGCGATACGGTTGTGGCGGCGTTGACACTCAGTTTGATTGTTGGCGGTTCAGCTTGGCAGGCGGCAGTGTTGGGAAATTTAGCCGCCAGCATTGTTGTCCGTCAGTTTGGTACAGCAACGACGACGGTTGCCGACATGAAGACAGCGCTGCAATTGTTGTTAGACGACCTTGCGTAATCTAGTAAGCCCCGTCCTTAAACACAACAACTTTGATCGTTTTCAAAATCAGCACGATGTCATACAGGGTTGACCACTTTTCCTGGTACGCGACATCCATTTTGACGATATCTTCAAAGTCTTCGACGGTTGAACGTCCGTTTGCCTGCCATTCTCCGGTAATCCCAGGCTTCACCAGCAACCGCTTGAAGTGATGAGGCTTGTAACCCATAACTTCATCGACGGTGGGCGGACGGGTGCCAACCAGACTCATGTCTCCCTGCAATACGTTCCAAAATTGGGGCAGCTCGTCTAAGCTAGTGCGACGCAAAAACTTGCCAACTTTAGTAACACGGGGATCGTTACGATTCTTGAAAATATTGCCCTTTGCCTGATTGTGAACCAGATGTTTGAGGCGATCGGCTTCAACAACCATGGATCGGAATTTCCAGATGCGGAAGGTGCGCCCATTAAACCCACAGCGAACCTGACTGTAAAAAATCGGACCGGGGTTGTCGAACTGAACGGCGATCGCAACTGGGATTGCAACCAGAGCCGTCATCACAAGCCCCACTAATGCACCCACAATATCAACTAAGCGCTTAACTCTACTCGTCACTGAAGGGTGAACTGATTTCTCGTCGGGTGAGAACTCATGAGGACGAGCCAGCATAGGAGGAGAACTGAAAAATATAGGAGAAGAATTAGAGGTAATCATTGCGTTTCGCCATTGGCTCCTCTATGGATTAGGGAGTTTATGTATTAATAACCCCTTCCCTGCAACTATAAGTGTCAGTCTCTCGTAAAGATAGAGACAGGGCACGAGTTTGCTCAAACTTTCACCTGAGCAGGACTTTTATAAAGTTTCGATGTATTTCCGTATTAATACGGCATCCTGTAACAAATGTGCTAGGCAAAACAACGCATTACCTGTTCCAACGGCATAGCATGAGGCTATAAGTGTTACCAACTAAGCTATCTAGGTTTGCAGTCACGCTCATCATCCAGTATCACCTCGCTGCTGTGATACATCGGTATGGCACTACGGATACCAAAAGATCGGAGGATGGCTACATACGTTGATCTAGCTCTATGTACTCATAATCAAGCAGGAACCGTATGGAAAAGCGGCGCGCTGCGCCGCTTTTCCATACGGTTAAGTTCAGAAACAGTGTTGTGGGGCGCTCCGCGCCCCACAACACCGTACGGCATCAACCCATACAGTGCTATATATGCCTTTTTCATAAAGAGCGATCGCTCTGTAAAAACACAGACTCGTTTTATGAGGTTGAGAGTGGCTGAGGTTTACCAGTCTGAGTTTGACGAGCCGTAGTGAGCAGTGCAGCTAAATATCGCTCTAAATGGTGTCGCTGATTAGGATTGGGTAAATACGTTTGTTGATTTAATTTATAAAACAAGGGGGCAGCTAGTATTTTCTCGTAGTCAGGATTGTGTTGTGAATCTTGAGTCAAGAGTGCCATCTCAGTATCAGCAAATACGAGACCTGCGGGCAACTGTCCCTCTAGAAAAGCCATGATTCTAGACCGATCGACTGAGATATTAATGCCCTGTTGCTCCAGCTGATGCAAGATGCTGTCAACCGTCAGCGGCTGATCGGCAAAGACTTTGATTAACGCTAACAACAAACCATAGTCATTCTGGTGAGCGCGAGAACTTGCCAAAATCTGGGGATAAAACCACGCCACTGCCAGCCCATAGGCAGCTCGACTACAGGTCAAGAGACTATTGGAAGACATGGCATAAACCTGGGTATAGGTGTCTTGAATAATGGTGGCATTGGGGAGTTTTTGGCGTAACCAGCGGGCGATCGCGCCTAAAGATGCCGTCCCTCCAGTACATAAGACCTGTCGCACCTGTGAAATCGAGACACCCATGTGACTGAGCACCGCATTTAACTCTCGATTCAAGCGCTGCACATAGGGCAAAAACACGCGACTGCCCAAGTCTTGCCGAGTGATTGTGAGCGTTTGGTTCCCCATGCGCAAGGTAAAACGATCCTGGTGTTGCAAGCTCACTTTCAAATGTCGGGCTGCTTCTAATAATCCCTGTCCCAAAGGTGAACTATTTAAGCGCTGTTGCAACTGCTGGCGAATTGCCAGGTCGGGTTCACCCGGAGATGGGAAGGTCAGTTGGTCTAGCTTCAAGGCTTGCCATGCCAGATGTTGGGGTTCAAGAGTATTGGGTTGCCAGTGCCAACCATCCACAAATGTCCCAGATGTAGCAAATTGCCCAGTCCCAAAGGTATAGGTCAGATCCGTTACCTCTGCGTCTTTGGTTTCTAAAGACTGCGCCTGTTTCAACCAGGCAGGATAGATCAGTTGGCAAATGATGTCTTGATCGATAGCATGACCGGCGTAGTCAAAACTCCGGCTAAAAAAGTTTCGATCGGTCAACGATTGGAGGTGATCGGGCAGATCGACTATGACCATTTCCGTTACGGTAGCTCCGGCATCGATCACCAGAGTGACTCCGTGCCAATCAATATGAGGTAAGGGTTGCTTATGGGGAAGACCCGGTGGCAAGACCCAAGCCTGCCCTTGCTCGTCAGGAAAACCCGAAAGCAAAGCAGCGATCGCATCTTCTAAAAACACAATTTGTGTCGGCTGATCCACCAAATCTGCTGCCAAAATCGCTTCTCGTAAATTGAAGCGATAGGCATCTGACCAACCCACCGGACAACTGATTGCCACACCCGTCAGCGATCGCAACGCAGTTTGCAAGTCCTGTGGCGCTAGACCTACTGCATTACAGGCGATCGCGGATGACGCGCTACTATCTGCGCCCGTATTTGTGGGATCTGTATCTGTGGGATCTAGGGGATCTGTAGAGTGGGTAACGGGATTGAGGATTGGGTTAAGGGTCGCCACCAATCTTTGCACCACAGACTGCACGACCCAGAGAGGTAGTTGCATTTGCTCTGACCATTGCAAAATCGGCTGCCAACTTAGGGTTGGGCGCGAATAGTAAGGAATCCCTGCATTTAAATACGCTTTCCAGTTGCCGAGCGATAGCAGGGCAGAGGCAGTCTCGGGTTCCACATCCATCGGTGCTGCACCAGACTCTTCTGCTAATCCGGGCGGCTTAAGGGCGATCGCCAGATCCTCTGCTTTGGTTGCCAGCAAGGATTGCTCCGCAGGGATGCTAACTTCCGTTGGGAGGCGAAACCATTTGTCTGAAGAGATCTCTGAGGGTGCTTCACCTTGCTCAGCGTCAGCCGCAGCAATCCCTGTTGGCATAGACCAGTAAATCGGGTGTAGCTCATGCGTCTTAGCATTTAGCAAAACCGCCGAAACGCCTGTGGTGCCAATATCAACACCCAAATACCACAATGACTCACGCCCCGCTTGCGGCGCTTCAGACTGCGGTGGCAGCGCACCTGCATCAGAGATGTCTAATTGGTTTGAGCTATCGACTTCGGTTACTTCGTCTGCCAGGGCAATAGCCTCAGGCTCAGGCGCTACCGTCGCCGCTAGGGTGTTTTTTTTTGGGAACTGGGGTCGGATGCAGAGTCATCCTCTTCGGGCACAAACAGTTGCCCTTCAGGCGTAGTCGTAGGGCTCTCAGGAATATCTGCAAAGGCACTCTCTAAGGTGAACTCATCCGCGCCCTTGTCACCTGGGGCATCCGTTATGGGTGTAGTAGATGGATCGGCATCGGGAAGGGCTTCAAACAACCGATCCAAACCTTCTAATGTGAAGGCGTTAGTATCTTCTGAAGCGGGGGTTCCCAGGCTATCTAAACTGGCTAGCGTGCTGTTTTCGACTTCCGCAAATAAATCTTCAATCGTAGGGTTCGTAAATGCAGTTGCGTCTGCCTCTGAACTTGCTGAAGGTGCTTCAGGTAGATCAGCCATCAAATCATCTGCAAATAAACTGTCGGGTTCATCCGCTGCGAACAGATCGTCACCCGTTGCGCCCATAAACGATGCCTCAGACGCAGATGCATCTGCCCCGGTGGCAGCAGCAAAATCATCCAATGTCAAATCGACTGGCTCTGACACAGACGGAGCCGCAAATAATGAATTGGGCGATTCCGTAGCAAACAGGTCTTCGATCGTCGAACCGAGCGGATCTGAGGAGATTTCAGGCGAGGTTGAAATGGCATCGGCAAAGTCGCTCAATGGCGACTCAGGCGTTTCAGATACCATTTCTTCCGCAAACAGATCCTCTGTGTCACCCGTGGCAAACCAATCTGCGATCGTGGAACTGATTGTATCGGTAGGAGATGGGGGTTGTGGGGAGGGGAGTTGGGACGGGTCTAAAATGGCGGTCGGCTCATCATCAGCACTGGGTTGGGCGATCGCCGCAGGTTCTTCAAAGCCAAACAGCATCTCATCATAGTAAGAGTCATCTACATCAAACTCTTGTGAGATAAAAGCAGGGGCTTCTTCGGTATTTAATTCGGCATCCAGGAAGCCAGCCAGACTATCCTCTTCAGCCTCTAATGCAAATACCTCCGGTTCAGACTCCTCCGGTTGAGATGCCTCCGCTTCAGGTACCTCCAGTTCAAACATCTCCGCTTCAGGTGCCTCCGGCTCAAATGCTGCCGCTTCAGGTGCCTCGAATTCAGGAGCCCCTACTTCAGGTGCCTGCGATTCCAGCAGATCAAAGAAACCAGCTTCAGAATTTTCCTCAGCCTCCTCTCCAAACAGGTCTGCCGCTTTCAGCCCTTCTAGACCGGCTAAGGAATGATCGATATCATCTGATGACTCTGTGCCCAATGGGCTGGCATCCGGCGACAGGTCAAAATCTGATGGGCTTTCTGTTATCCCCAAAGACGCTAGATCTTGCGCCAAAGCTTCGCCTAGGAAATCTAAATTTTGCTCCAGTTCATCCGGCTCTACATCGGGTTGTGATCCCTCCAGGGAGTCCAACTCAGATGCCAGATTGGATGCGCCTACATCTTCCAGACCAGAGTCAAAGGTGGCGGCACCTGAGTCATCCGACTCTTCTTGCAAGAAAGCTTCAAGCGCCATGAATTCATCAATCGTAGACTCATCAACGGCTTCGGACTCATCAACGGCTTCGGACTTGTTAACAGCTTCGAACTCATCCGAGACGGCAAATACGTCAGCCAGGGCAGAGTCGTCTACAGCAGCAGTGTCAGCAATATCAAAGGTATCAGACAGGTCAGACGCGATCGCATCACTCTCCGCTTCGGGGCTTGCCGCTGGCTCATCCAGGTAAAGGGTTTCGCTGGAGTAATCACTTGGGTCTAAATCTTCAGACAGCAAGAATAATGCTGAATCCAGATCGCTCTCGTTGACCCGCTCGGTTAGAGACGCCTCGGTCGGTTCAATCGCGGGACTCAATGTATCCGCCGTCATCTCCAGATCGGCAGCTTCACTGGGAATTTCTTCTAATTCTAAAAGGGCATCCTCATCGTCATCGGCAGCAGTGCTTGCCGCATCCTCAGGGGTCGGTTGGGCAGGTTCTGCCATCGACCAATCTGACGCCGCCCACTCACTATCATCCACTAACGACGATTCTGGCGTATCAGAAAACAGTGCATCCTGCCAGCTTTCTAGACTAGACAAATCAGAGGTCAACTGTTGCAGCGCATCAGAGGGCAGACGCAACTCTCCGCGCCCCTCTTCTGGGGAGGCTTCTGTTTCCTCGATCAAGCTTTCGTCGGGTGATGCCGGAATGTAGTCTTCACCGTCAAGCCCAATATCCGTCTCAGACGAGTATTGCAAGGCTTCCATTAACTCAGCACTGGCTTCGGCTTCGGGATCAGGAATACCGATGAGTTCTGAAAGCGAGGTGACGGATTCAATTTCGTCTAGGGGAATGCCATCCGTCATGCCATCCTCTGCGGCGAGGGAGGGTGCTGCCCGTTCTGATGAGGCTTCCAGGTTCATCAACTCACCTGTATCGGCGATCGCGGTTGACCCTTCTTCAAACAAGAAGTTTTCTAAGGATTGCGCCATCACCTGGGAAACCTCGTCTAACGGCGCGATTTCTGCGGCTTGGGTGCTATCGGGAATGCCACCAAACAGGTCTGCTTCGGTAAAGATGTCGGCGTCCAGAGGGGGACTATCTGTTTGTGAAGGAACGTCGGTCAACTCTGGGGCAACGGCAGAAATGGCTTCGGCAATGTGTTGGTCAATCGGACTGGCGAGCGACTCGGTATCGGCATCGGCTCCTGAACCGGCAATGCCAAATAGACTTTGATACAGATCATCGAGTTCACTGGGAACCGCTTCTGTAGGGGCGATCGCCTGATTTTGGTTGGCAGTTGATGATGGAGCGGCATCATCTGCCTGCAAGTCATCGGTTAACTGATTCAGCAGATCAAAGGCGGAGTCTAAATCATCGGGCGACGATGGCGACAGCGGGCTGCCCTGAATGCTGGTGAGTTCTTCCAGATCCGTTTGAATTTGCGTCAGATCATTGTCGAACTGAAAGAAGGTGAGATCGTCATCATCACTGGGCAGGGTGGTGAACGGTTGGTTGGCTTGCAAGAACGTGAGATCGTCTTGCAAACTAGACGCGTCGATATCTGCGGGCGAACTTAACTCAAAATCACTCAGATCCAAATCTGCCATCTCGGCATCACTGATGATGCGGGGAATCGGGCCGGATGGCGGTTGCAGGATAGTTGCCGGACCACTATCGTCGATGTTGCTGATCGGGAAGGGTGGCTCTTTGAGGTTGCCAATTAACGGCAATGACGATTTAGCATCGTAGGGCGATGGCTTGGGTTCCGCCAGAGGTGGGGTGGGTTGCCAATCATCGGTTTCGATGGACGATTGCAGATAGGTCGAGGCTTCTCGTCCCAATTGTTGCGCCAAACGGTTGACCAGAGCAGCAAACATGGCTTCGCCTTGCTGACCCAGACTATGCATTTTGTCTAAGCCCTGACCCAGCGATTCTTGATAACTCTGGATATTGTTTTGCAACGAGTCAAAAATCACTGCCAGGGTTGAGTCTAGCTTGAGAACCAGTTGATCCGACTGTGCCTGGATCATTTGCAAATGTTCTAGCCGCTGCGATGGGCTGAGCATTGGCGGTTGGTAACCAGAAACGCCCTCTGTCAGTTGAGGAGCCGGATCGCCCATAAGAGAGCGATCGCGTAAGGACTGAGCTTCCAAATTAACTAACATTTGGGCAACTTGTCCCGTCAGATTTTCCTGCAATCTGCCCATCAACGACTGGAGAAAGTCAGTAATAATCTGTTGTTGATTAACCTGCTGCTGGGGCAACGAATAATGCTGTCGTTGGGCTTCTAACAGCCGAATTTCTTGTGCCAACGCTTCTCGCCGTTGCTGCATCACCTCAATATCTTGGCGCAGAGGCTGCATCACATTCGAGCGGAGGTAGTTCATTTCTTGCAAGACAGCTTGCAACACTTGCTGGGCAGACTCTGCCGCCGCTGCCGCCTGCATCGCTTGATATTGACCCGCCGATGGGGCTGACGGTGGGAAAAAACTGCTCCCAGGGCTGATTGCACCAAACCGCTCTGCCTCCGCCAATTGCTTTTCCAGGAGAGCCAGATAGCCGCGAGTTTGTTCTAAAACGTCTCGATGTTGTTCGAGCGCTTGAGACGTGACCCAAGGCATCCGAGGAATCGGTCTACCCAATACCTCGTTGATTTGGTCAATCATTGCTTGAATTTGGGCTTTCTGAGAGGTCACAGTAAAAATCCCCTGACAAGAAAGTTGTCGTTATAAAAGCTTGAAAGCGTAACTACTGCTACTGCATAAATATTAATTGAGATTTCCCCAGGAGCGCAGCAAATTTAACCCAAATCAGATAGATTTGCCGTGTTTTCAACGGGGGTTTCTCAAACAAACTCATCGCATTATCGCCTCATTAGACTCTATCGGAGATAGCAGGTTTGAGGTTTGAAATTATTGGGCGAGGTTATGATGCCGTGCCACAAAATAATTGACGATACCATCTTTTGAGAAGAGCGATTACAAGTTTAGTTGAAGATTGCTCCGATCAAGTCCCTGACACTGTCAGAATCAACCTTTTGCAATATTTTTTGACACAGACCAGAGAGACAGATTAGCAAGAAGATTTGACCATCAACAGCGTCTACCTACGGATATCTGGATTCGTATCCGGTAGGGATCAACAGAAAATTTTCAGGTGGAATTCGCCAACGGAATTCTATGGAGTCTTTGCTGAGGGTAGAGCACACAGACTTACGAATTTCCAATCTTCGACTATCTTCAGGAAAAGTGGGACTGAAGCAACAAAAATATACTTAGAGTCGTATGACTTGCGATCGCCTGCCGCATGTTACAGCCTATTCATCTAGTACACCAACTTAAAAGTTTTAGAGGGGGTGGAGGGGGTAAAACCCCCTCTTGGGGGCGCAGCCCCCAAACCCCCATGTTGCAAAATTTCGTGTTTGCAACACTAGCTCAAACTGTTTAGGAGAAACTGTTATAGAGCCGTCAAGTTTTGCTCTCTCATGCTTTTATGCTTAAACTGGAGGAAGGCTAGCTTATTAAAAGGCGCTAAAGTGCAAGAACTCAACGGCAAACCTCTCGTATTTCTAGATACGAATGTTGTAGCTTCTTATCTGCGTGGTGAGTCGCCCAGCTCGCATCTATTCTCTAGAGAGATAATCGAGAAAGTTCATCTTGCAATTAACCCGATAGTACTTCAGGAGCTTTTTTTCCTTGCTGAAGCTCGTAAACATCCTGAAGTGTTTAATGAGATTCAACAAGAGGTTAGGCTTTTACCCCTAAACTTTGAGAAAGCTGAAGAGTATCTTAAACAGGCAGCAAACCTTCGTAATCGAATTGCCCATTCCAATGATGTTTTGATTTTAAGTAGTGCGTCGGATTGCGACTATTTTGTAACTTATGATAAGGCATTAAAAAGTACACTGATTTCGCTGTCAACTGGTAAGCCTGAAGTTGTGACACCCGAACAGCTAATATCTCAACTTACAAGCAAGGTCTAAAGGTAGATCAGGCGTGAAGGTTTACATTGACACAGGTGTTTTTATAGACTATCTCAGCGCACAAGCAATCGCTGGTTCAAGCTTGCGATCTACAGATCGCCGAGGACGTACTCCCAAAAAGCTATTTGAAGATGCAGAAAATGTTCTTAAGAAAGTAGCTTCTTCACACATAGCAGCGACATCGAGTTTAACTTACTATGAAGTTGAAGAGGCTTTGTTTAAGCAACTTACCTCAGTTGCAACAGGTATGGCAAATGCAAGTACAATTCGAGTTCTTGCAGCCCGTTCTATCGTCCCGCAGACTATTACAGCAGTGCGTTTTTTTAGCATTGATGTTCTTGATCTAACTTCTACAACAGTAGAAGAACAGTTAAGTAATGTGGAGTTATATGTTCGGGGTATACGAGCTGCCGATGCACTTCATGTTGCAAGTGCTATTAACTTTGATGCGGAAGTTCTAATTTCTGTAGATGAGGATGTGCTTAAACTAGATGGTATTATTACCAACAAAAGTGGAGTCCCTATCAAGTTTTGTGATACAGACATTGCGCTAACAATTTTGTAACGGGCTAACGTAGACCCATGCACCCAACCGTTCGAAGGTTACCCGTTTGATGTTTAAATCAATCTGCGGTGGGTAATGGGTGATATTGGGATACTCAGGCTTTGATGAGAACAGCTCTCAGATTGCCAATTGACTTCAGCTTTAATTAGGCAACTGTGATCTGACGATGAACAAACTGCGATCGCTCTATTTCCTTACGTAAAGCGATCGCAGTGACAGAAAAACAGAAGGAATCGATCATCTGCCGTCAGCCATGCCATTACCTGACTGGTCTCGGCACGAGCCAAATGCAACGCATCAAATGTCCCCAACCCTCGCTGGACTAACATACCCGCTCGAACCTCAATGGCTTCATCTACCGCAATTTGCAGAGTTACTAAGGCAGCGAATGCCAGAGGCTGAGATTTCCGCTCCGAATCGCGAGTTTGATTAAGTTCGAGTGCGATCGCGAACCCAGACTTGCAAAGAAATCCATTTGATTTTTAGATAAACTTGTGCTCATCTACCAGGCTGCGATCGCGTATCGAACCGAGTTATGAAATTGCAAATCGTGCCTATACTCGACACCTCCTGCCTGATTTAAGCAAATTACTAGAGCAGTCTCTAGGGATTTCGCTGAGGGGTATCGCTAGCCAATTCCAAAAGTCCCGGTGAAGCAATGAATCCATAGTAGAAGGCTATAGCAGCGCTCAAACCATGCAATAAAACATCACTTCCGAAGATTGGCACTGTACCGAAAAGTGTGTTGGCATAGGGAATGAGCCCTAGTACAGCAAACAGCCCATAGAACACGGCGATCGCTCGACTATAGGTGCGAGCACTATCTAGCGAGAGGGATGCTGCGATTCCCAACAATCCAGCAACAATGCGAATGAAATTATGAATTCCATTGGTAGGAATAATTCCTGCAATGTAACCATATCCCATGCTGTAGGCATCACTTACTTCAGAGGTGGCTGCCGTATAGTGAACTAGTCCTGGAATAAGTCCCATAATTCCAAGTCCAACAAAAAAGATGCCCGCAATTAAGGAAAAATACTGTCCTGCTTTCATGGTCAAATTCTCCGTGTTTAGCTTAGGTTTAATCGTTCAAGATTTGAATATTCAAGATTCAAATCAGCTGCACTTTCGTCTGTACTTTAAGCTAATCGTTTGAATTTATTAGCTCCTCTGACTAGGGGGATAGATTACTGATGAAACACAGAACGGACTTAAGTTTGAAAGTGCTGAGGATCTCAATCGCCGTTTCAGGAGGTTGCCAATGAAGCCTTGCGGATTGGTAAATTTAGGATGGAAATATTCGCAGATTGGCTACACTTTTGAAGTAGCAAATACGTTGATGGCAGCAGTTAATTGACTCTACAAAGTGAACCTGGGTAGTGGTATTTAGGTAATGGTTTTTTGTTACGCAGGCAACACCCGCGTAACAAAAAAATCATTACTTTTTTATGACTGCTTGGATGAATAGGTAACTGCGATCGCTTTACTTGTTGGCGTAAGGCGATCGCAAGTTTGTTCATAGCTGGCTGATACCAAACGTAGAAGCATTAATTGACTGGCTCGATTTGACTATTGTGAATATAGCCATTTCTGCCACAGGCGTCGGTCAGCGCCCACTCACCCTCCCAGCGGTAGACATTAATGGTGGATCGGGCATGAAGCACACATTGTATTGCACCATTGGGGCTGACGCGGACATTCGAGGGTGGGGCAAACACACGCCAGGTGGAAGACGTGCTAGCGCCTCCAGCATTACAGACAATTCGCAGCATCTCGGCGGTCGTGTCTGATTGCGGACGATGTACAACATTATCTGCGAACGTCGTCCAGGTCATATCTTCGCAGTTTGCCTGACTGTAGCGTTCGTCGTTGCCCAGATAATAGACAAAATCAACGCTTCTGTAGCTTACGGGATTGATGGAGTTCATATCGACCGTGACGCTTTGCCCACCTACGGCTCGACCAATGTATCGCATTGAGCTTTGTGCCCAAGCATCTGAAGCAGACAAGGCGAGAGTACTGGCACCTAACACTGCAAAAAGCCATCGAGAAATTTTCATCGTACTCCTCCAGAACAATCACATAGGGGATGCCGATTCTCAACCATTCCACAACAGATTTTGAAAGGGGAGGTGTAGGGTTTTCTGAATCAACGTGAAATACGCGGAATCGGTCTATTTTTAGAATTCCCGTATTCCCAACCGAGCAATGCAACCGATAACATTACGTTTCATTAGGTAAATTTGCTGAGCAGGCTTCAGACTATCCACATTGAGATGCGATGAATCACATCGTGACCCAAAGGTAAATGGCTGATTTGCAAAGGAAAGAGGGGATTGATGATTCCTGCCCGAAGGGCAGGAATCATCAATCCCCCAAATCAGTGCTAAGGTTCGCGGATTGAATAAAACCCAATTCTTTTTGAGAGAGCGACGGCGGAGCCGTCGCTCTCTCAAAAAGAATTACGGGTTATTTAATTCGTGATCCTAGTACACCAACTTAAAAGTTGTAGAGGGGGTGAAGGGGGTGAAACCCCCTCTTGGGGGCTGCGCCCCCAAACCCCCATGTTGCAAAATTTAGTGTTTGTAATACTAGGAGTGTCTTTCGAGTGCTAGTTGGATCAGTTGATCGACCAACTCGCTGAAGGGGATGCCGCTGGCTGCCCACAGCATGGGATACATACTGGTTGCAGTAAACCCTGGCATGGTGTTGATTTCGTTGATCAGAACTTCTCCGGTAGCTTCCACATAGAAGAAGTCAACCCGGGCGATTCCGGCAGCATCAACGGCAGCGAAAGCGCGCAAAGACATGTCTTGAATCTGGGTGGCGATCGCATCGGGCACCTGAGCTGGGATCGCTAAATCTGCCAAGCCCTGAGTGTATTTGGTTTCATAGTCATAAAAATCGCTGGTGTAAGTGATCTCACCCACTACTGAGGCTTTGGGATGATCATTGCCTAACACGGCACATTCCAATTCTCTAACTTTGACCCCAGCTTCGACAATCAACCGGCGATCGTAACTGGCAGCACTGTCCAACGCCGCTTCTAACTCAGAGCGAGTGCGCGCTTTGGAAATGCCCACCGATGACCCCAGATTGGCGGGTTTAATAAAACAGGGATAGCCTAACTCCGCTTCAATCTGGTCGCACAATTTGGGAAAAATGCAGGCATTCGACCAAACCTGGGCACGCGTTACGGCAACATATTTAACTTGGGGCAATCCAGCCTGGGCAAACGCCATTTTCATGGCAATCTTATCCATCCCCAGAGCAGACCCCAAGACATCAGACCCCACAAACGGCACCTGCATCAGCCGCAACAACCCCTGCACGGTGCCATCTTCACCATTGGGACCATGCAAAATAGGAAACCAGACATCGACATCTGCTACTTGGGCAGGCGGTTGCCACCGATCGAGCTGACGAGGTTTGGAAGATGTCGCTTCAAGACTATTGGCGGTAGTGGTTAGGCTGCTTTGCTCACTCGGTTGCGATGGCAACTCTGCGGCAGAAACGGCTGCGGTTAAAACCTGTTGGGCAAGGTCGCCCATCTGCCATTGTCCATCTTTTTGGATGTAGACGGGCATCAACTCATATTTATCGATATTCTGGTCAGCGTTCAATGCCTGGGCGATCGCCCGCGCTGAACTAATCGAGACGTCATGCTCCCCAGAACATCCTCCAAACAACAGCCCAACACGTAGTTTTGGCATCTTGCATTCCTTTCGTGACCGTCCTCAAAGAGTAGTGATTTGTGTTGCACTGGGTTTGACAATGCAATATAAATCATTACCTTAATACCACTATTGCTCTCTTCACACCAGATTTTATAGCGCTTCGCACTTGGATAGAGTATGGGTTTTGAGAGAGAGCCGCGCTCTGCGTGGCTCTCTCAAAAACGCCTTTGAAGAATGGCTTCAGAAACGGTGTTGTGGGGCGCTCCGCGCCCCACAACACCGTTTCTGTAATGACTTTGCACACCGCTATAGGCAGGATTGAATCCAGCTATAACGTTAACGGCGAAACCTCCGGTTTCGCTGTTAACGTTATAGCCAAGTAACTCAGTCAATTGAATGACGTCAGGCGATCGCAAACACAGGTTCCCCGGTGAGGCTAAACGCTCGGATTTCGGTAATTTTGACGGGTACGATTTTACCCCTTAACTCGTTGATATCCCCTGTAAAAAAGGTGAGACGGTTGCCGGGAATTCGTCCCATCACCTGAGTCGGGTCTTTGGTATTTTGGTCTTCGACCAACACTTCTTCAATCCGTCCGTGATACCGTTGCGATCGCTCGGCAGCTTTGATGGAGACAAGATGATTCAGCCGTTGCAGGCGATCGCTCTTAACCGCTTCGGTTAACTGGTCGTGCCATACAGCGGCTGGAGTGCCGGGACGAGGCGAATAGGCTGCCGTATTCAATAGATCAAACCCAATCTCATCCACCAGACTTAACGTATTTTCAAATTGTGCTTCCGTCTCACCCGGAAAGCCGACAATGGCATCGGCACTAATCGAGGCATCGGGCATATAAGCTCGCACCATCTGAATAATCCGGCAATATTTTTCGCGGGTATAGCCCCGTGCCATCGCCTTGAGGATATCGTTATCACCCGATTGAAACGGGATATGAAAGTGCTCACAGACCTTTGGCAACTCGGCACAGGCACGAATCAACCGCTCGGTGAAATAGCGAGGATGGCTGGTGGCAAAGCGAATCCGCTCGATGCCAGGGATATCGTGAATAAAGTAAAGCAAATCGGTCAGGGTATGCTGCCGTCGCCCGGATGCTGCAATTCCAGGCAAGTCGCGCCCATAGGCATCAATATTTTGCCCCAACAAGGTGATCTCTTTATAACCCTGCTGCCCTAGGTGTTCAATTTCTGCGCGAATATCTTCAGGCGATCGCGACTGCTCTACTCCCCTAACATTGGGCACCACACAATAGGTACAGCGTTCATTGCACCCATAGATGACATTCACCCAGGCGGTAACCGTGCTATCGCGTCGAGGCTTGGTAATATCCTCAAAAATATGAACTGGCTCCGTGGCAATTACCTGATTGCCATTAAAAACTTGTTCCAACAAATCTTTCAGGCGATTGGCATGATGTGGTCCCATTACCAGATCGACTTCAGGGACTCGCCGCAACAGCGCTTCTCCTTCTTGCTGTGCCACACATCCAGCCACCACCAGCGTTAAGTTAGGCTGTTCGTGCTTTCGCTTTGCCTGCCTACCCAGGTAAGAATAGACTTTTTGTTCTGCATTATCGCGAATCGTGCAAGTGTTGTAGAGGATCAGATCGGCTTCATCGGCTGTGTCTGACCACTGGAACCCCATATCTTCCAGGATTCCAGCCATGCGTTCGGAATCTGCCTTGTTCATCTGGCATCCAAACGTCGTGATGTGATATCGGCGCGCAGAACTAGACATAACGTTTTTAGCTTGACTAAAACCTGAGAATATTTGGCAACTTCAACAGAGACGGAAATTCTAGTCTATACCCAAATGAAAAGGGCGAACCAATCGCCTATCAAGCAGGGCATATTTTGGGGCGATTACTACAAAATGCAAACTTAAATATTATGGCTCAAAAAAATGTGTAGTCTGATACAAACGGAAATCGCAAAGCAGTAGACTGTTAAAAAAGTTAAAAGCTCCAGGGTTTGGGTCATAGCATGACGATGGTTTGGGGTGAATTGATCAACCCCGAAATATGGTTTTGTTTGCACCTGAAGACGGTGATGTTTTAGATCGGTTGATCATTTTTTAGAACGGCATGCGGAGCGCGCCTTTTGAAAAAATGATCAACCCGTTTGAAATACGATCGCTAAAGACTTGACATGAGCTTAATATTTGCGGGGCAACGCTTGCAGAATTGCGCGTATAGAATGCCTCCCCGGTTAATACTGTGGTGATTTAAATTAGTTTGTTGAGAAGTGAGTGAGATGACTATGCGTAAATGGGGTCCTATACTGCTGGCTGTATCTCTTACAGTGACAGCGCTATCAGCTTGTACCACTGCCCCTACAGACTCTGCGGCTTCCCCATCGGGTGAGACTGCGTCTTCATCTGGCTCAGCCAGTCGTTTAGACGAAATTGTGTCTCGCGGCAAGCTAATTTGTGGAGTTGAGGGCACGATTCCTGGCTTTAGCTTTGTGGATTCTAGCGGTACCTATTCTGGTTTGGATGTTGATATTTGCCGTGCCGTGGCAGCAGCAATCTTCGGCACCTCAGAAAACATTGATGAGAAAATTGAATATCGTAACCTTGACTCTACGGCTCGTTTTCCGGCGTTGCAAAATGGTGAGGTTGATGTACTTTCTCGTAACACAACCTGGACGTCTAGCCGCGATGCAGCAGGTGGTAACGGGTTAGAATTTGCGCCGACGACTTTCTTTGATGGTCAAGGTTTGTTGGTCAGCAAAGCCAGCGGCATTCAAAGTATTGCAGATCTGGATGGTAAGTCAGTTTGTGTAGAAACCGGAACCACGACAGAGTTGAACTTAGCTAGCCGGACTAAAGAAGCTGGTGTCACCATTAGTGAAGTGAAGTTCCAGGACTCTAATGCAGCGATCGCCGCCTTCCAGGAAGGTCGATGTGAAGTCTTTACGTCTGACCGTTCACAGCTGGCAGCAAAACGGTCTGCACTACCGACCCCAGACGACTATGTACTGCTGGATGATGTCTTGTCTAAGGAACCCCTTGGCCCTGTTACCGTCAACGGCGATTCGCGACTCTATGATGTGGTGAAGTGGGTTACCTATGGGCTCATTCAAGCCGAAGAATTTGGCATCACGCAAGCCAACGTTGAAGAAAAACTGACCGATCCTAGCCCAGATATTCAGAACTTCTTGGGTGTACAAGGGGAGCTAGGTAAGCAGTTGGGGTTGCCTAACGACTACATGGTTCATGTGGTTAAAGCGGTCGGAAACTACGGCGAGGTCTATGAGCGCAATGTAGGCGAATCCTCAGACTTGCAGATTCCTCGTGGTCCCAATGAGCTGTGGACAAATGGCGGTCTGATGTACTCGCCACCGTTCCGTTAATAGAGAAATTGTGAAAGCAGGGGTCAGCGATCGCTCGCCCCTGTTTTTCATAACGTTAGCCTCAAATTTTGTAGAGGCACAGCGCTTAGGTCAAGATGTTTGAGATCAATCCAGGATCGTTCACCGAATCCTCAGCATCTACGCCAGGTCAACACACATAAGGATCGGGGATTTCATCAAACCCTGCTTTTTGGGAGAGAGACGGCGACGCCGTCTCTCTCCCAAAAAGAATTACAGGTTAGTTAAAGTCTAGACGTTTATTTTGGCAAGCGCGGCGTCGCCGCACTTCTGACGATAAATCGTTGATTTTACGAAATCCACGCTCCTGAGTCCCTCGTACATTATTTAGGGATGCGGGCACCATGCAGACGAGTGATAGCAGCGAAAAAATACCCCTTTGGCGAGACGAGCGGTTTTGGCGTATCGCGATTCAAGCCTTTGCGTTAATTGTGGTGGTGGTGATCGGTTCGATTTTGCTCGGCAATATGAACCGAAATCTGGCACAATTGGGACGCCAATTTAACTTCAGTTTTTTGCAAAACTCAGCCGGGTTTAACATTGGCGAAAGCATTCTTCCCTACAGCACAAACGATCGCTACTGGTGGGCGCTGGTTATTGGCTTTGTCAACACATTACGGCTGATTTTGGTTGGTTTTGTGGTTGCCACTGTGTTAGGGGTGGTTGCAGGGGTAGCTAGTTTTTCAGATAACTGGTTACTGCGTAAGCTCAATCGGGTGTATGTGGAAATTGTTCGCAACATCCCCTTATTGCTGCAACTCTTTTTCTGGATTTTTGTCGTTTTCTATGGGTTAGCCCCTCAAGCAACGCCTAACGATCCCCCTGCGTCTTTTCTTTGGGCTGGCTATATCAGTAAGAAAGGAATTGTTCTGCCCTGGCCGACCAACACTACAACGGCATGGTTAGGGCTGCTTGTCTTAGTGGTTGGAGCGATCGCTGCCATCGTCATTTGGCGTTGGCGTCTCAAAATCATGGAGTTGCAGGGGTCTTCGGGGAAGACTCAATTGGTGATTTTAATTGCGATCGCGATCGCATTCCTGGCGATTTTGATTTTTGGATTGGGCTGGGAATTTCCTCGTATCAACGAAGCACAAAACTCGGTAGAAGGCGGACTGCGGCTATCCATGGAATATGCAGCTGTTCTATCAGGGCTTTCTGTTTACACCGGCGCATTCATTGCCGAAATCGTTCGAGCCGGGATCCAGTCTGTTTCCAAAGGACAGTGGGAAGCTGCCAGAGCGCTAGGCCTGCACACCGGGTTGTCGATGCAACTGGTCGTTTTGCCGCAAGCCTTGCGGGTGATTATCCCCTCGCTCAATAGCCAGTATATGAACCTGGCAAAGAACTCGACCCTGGCACTGGCGATCGGCTATCCCGATTTCTTTTCCACGTTTCAAACAACGCAAAACCAGACTGGGCGAGCCGTTGAGATGATTCTCATCCTCATGGGGCTGTATCTCATCCTTAACTTGATCATTTCGTTGATTATGAACCAGCTCAATCGCATGGTTCAGCTCAAAGAAAGGTAAGTCTAACCCGTTCCATTATCGCTTTTGCTACGGATTTTCGATCCCAATGGTTAGCACGAGCGATCGCCGTTTAATCCATCGACCCAACACGTCAGGTTTGGCTATGGCTACCACATTTACCCCCACATCGAGTTCTCCACCCCCCATCGCCCAATTGGGACCCGTCGCCTGGTTACGAAAAAATCTGTTCAGCAATTGGTTCAACAGCATTCTTACCCTGGTGATTGTTGCCATTGTCGGAAACGGTGCTATTAATTTGCTGCGGTGGTCATTCACAACGGCGAAATGGGAAGTCATTCCGGCTAACCTGCCGCTTTATTTCGTCGGTCGGTTTCCTGCCGCACAATATTGGCGATTGTGGATTCTTTTGGGGATCCTTGCTGTTTTATCAGGATTATCGTGGGGTATTTTGGCGAAAGCGGCACCCCGCCTGTTTAGCCGACCAATTTTAGTCGGAGTGGCGATCGCGGCGTTGATTTCGGTCATTGCTCCTATTCCCATAGCCTATCGGCTTTTGTTGCTTGCCGTTGAAGCCGCCTTGATTGCAGGAGCATGGGCAGGAAAACAAGCCGCAGACACGGTTCCTGGTCTGGGCAAATGGATGTCGTTGGCGTGGACGTTAGCGTTTGTGATTGGGTTATGGCTATTACTCGGTGGGTTGGGCTTAAGACCCGTCAGCACCAACGATTGGGGTGGCATGTTGCTGACCGTATTCATGTCCCTGATCAGCATTGCAATTTCATTCCCGTTGGGAATTATGCTGGCGTTGGGACGACAAAGCCACCTACCCGTGATTCGCTGGCTCTCTACTACGTATATTGAAGTAGTGCGAGGGCTGCCGTTGCTGTCGATCTTGTTTTTTGCAGCCGTGATGGTGCCTTTGTTTTTACCCAGCAACGTCAGGCTAGATCTGGTGTTACGGGCAGTCATTGGTCTAACGTTATTTACCGCTGCCTACTTAGCTGAGACTATTCGGGGCGGGTTGCAATCGATTTCTCGGGGGCAAAGCGAAGCAGCCAGAGCATTGGGGCTAAGTACACCCCTGACGATCGCTCTGGTTGTTTTGCCTCAGGCATTGAAAATTTCAATTCCGGCGATCGTGGGTTTGTTTATCAGCCTGTTGCAAGATACTACGCTCGTTTTAATCATTGGGCTATTTGAGCTATTGGGCATTAGCCGCGCCATTCTAGCCAATCCTCAATTTATCGGACGGTATGCAGAAGTTTATCTGTTTATTGGATTGATCTATTGGGTGTTGTGTTATGCCATGTCCTGGGGCAGTCGTCGTCTAGAAGACCATCTGAGCACAACTCGATAGCTACGTAGCAGAGCGCACGGAAGCTGCCCCTAGTGTAGACCTTACAATTTAGAAACTAGCACCGTCAATATTGTAAGAACCGCGCTCCGCAGGGTTCTTACACAACAACCATCATCTATCCAGTCGCGAAGCGCTATCAATAAGTCGTACGATAAAATCTACTAGAGTCAATGGGAAAATCTAGCAATGACACATATTCAGACTGATGCCATGACGACAGAACAGGTTGATACTGAGCCGGTAATTATTGCTGAGAATGTTGAGAAGTGGTATGACAACAACTTCCATGTTCTTCGGGGCGTCAGTCTGACGGTGCAAAAGGGTGAAGTTGTCGTGGTAATGGGCCCCTCTGGTTCTGGCAAATCGACCTTCATCCGAACGTTTAATGCCCTGGAAACTTATCAAAAAGGTCGAATCGTGATTGATGGGATTCACCTTTCCTATGACTTAAAAAATATTGATGCAATTCGCCGAGAAGTTGGGATGGTGTTTCAGCAATTCAACCTATTCCCTCATCTCTCTGTTTTACAAAATGTGACTCTGGCTCCGATCTGGGTGCGTCGCTGGACAAAGGCTCGGGCAGAAGAAGTTGCCCTTCAGTTATTGGAACGAGTTGGCATTTTAGAACAGGCGAAAAAATTTCCAGGGCAATTATCGGGTGGGCAGCAACAACGGGTGGCGATCGCTCGTGCCTTAGCAATGCAGCCCAAAATTATGTTATTTGATGAACCGACCTCTGCTCTTGACCCTGAAATGGTGCGCGAGGTTTTGGACGTAATGCGAACTCTGGCAGGTTCGGGGATGACGATGGTTGTGGTGACGCACGAAGTTGGCTTTGCCCGCGAAGTTGCCGATCGGGTGGTGTTAATGGCAGATGGCTTGCTAGTTGAAGAAGGCACCCCAGACGAATTCTTCACGAATCCTAAAGAAGAAAGAACTCAGAAATTCCTCTCCCAAATTCTCTAAGCATCGGAGATCGAATCAGTTAATTGTTATTGGGAGAGTGCGGCTCCGCCGCACTCTCCCAATAACAATTATTCAAGTTATTTTTATGAGAATCCTAAGCAATTGAAATAATACTGCTTTTTTTACGACCCGTAGGTAGCTTATGGAATTTTTTGATCCGTAATGTAGACTGATATTCAGGGGGGTGAACGTCGGCTTCATGCCGTGTGTCCAGGTAGTGACCCTACTTAGACCTAGCCCCTCTTAGTTTCTCAAGCGTTAATGGATTGCGATCGCCATACCACTCCCCATAAGGTTTATTGCGTCTGTCATCTAGATCCATGATTAACCGATATTTTTTAGCAAGCGGTTGAAAAAAATGAGCGTCTTCTCGCTCATAGAGCCGCTGCACTGCCCATAGGTAATAGTCAATGACTTGCAATCCAGCAACTTGCGATGGATAGGCAGGTTCTATAATAATTGAACTGTTTGAGCTAATTTTCCATTGAGCCTCAAAATTTTGCTGAGCTTGATTAATTGCTTGCTCTAGCGCTTCTTCACGGGCTTCTTTTCCTCGTCTGGCGATCGCAATTTGGATCACATCTGCTTTGTGAAGCATTCCTTTAAACAAGCGTTTGATCAGATCGTCGTAAATTGCATTTTGCTGAAGCTTTCTACCCAGGCTCTTAAAATTTGCCTTTGCTGCTTCAGCAATTTCAGCCTTGCTACGAATTGCTACAAAAACTTTGATATCAAAAGATTGAATTAACTCAAAAACTTTTTCCCGAACCTCTGCGTAGTCATCTTTTGCATGGAAGGCAACGGCTGTCTTTTTGGCGTCTGGTTGCATTGAAGGAATGTTTTTATATCGTGGGTGAGTCATCAGACTAGAGCGAAGCGCCTCTAGCTCCCAAGCAACTTGTTGTGGATCAGCAATTTGAGCAACACCCATCATGAAGAATTTTGATACACCCGATTGTCCTACGATGATGCGACCCTTTTTATCAAAGAATGAGAGATCACCTGCTTCATCAACAAAGTAATGGCGAAACTGAATGTCTTCTGACATGCAAAGGGGAGCAGAATACGTTTGCACTATTTTACATCAGTCTGAAATCGTAGCCTCTAATTCTGCAATCGCTTTACCCTCAATAGCATTAGATTCTTCCCGAAGCTCACAATACCAATCAAAAATGAAGCTGCAACTTTTTAAGAAGGGGTGGGGAGTAAAACATCCAAGAAGAGGGCAACGCCCCCTTCACCCCCAACTCGTAATATCTGTACAAAAAGTGGATCGTTCGTGATTTTGGGTACAAACGATCCACCTTTTAGCCCTTTAAGGGTTTGTTTATTCGCTTAGTTCAGCTGGAATAATGGGTTCGGCTGGGATAATGGGTTCAGATGGACTGCCCAGATCTGTCTGAAGTGGCTCGCGTCCGCGTTTGCGAATTCCTTTGGCTTTAGCCTGTAAATCCTGGAAAAAGTCTGTCTCGACAATTTCTTTGACTTGCCGTTGCCGTTTGGTTTGGTCAATTTCAATCTTGAGTTCAGCAACCTGCTGCTTTAAGGTTTCTTCCCGTTTCCGGACTTTACCCACCATCATTTCAAAGACTTCAGCCAGGGTACTGATTTCATCGCGCAGTCGTCTGGTCTGAAAATAGCCCAGGTCTTGATCATAGTGACCTTCGCCAATTTGCTGTGCCGCTTTGGTCAACCCGACAATCGGTTTAGTTAAAATTCCAGAGGTAATGTAAACCAGGATAAACAACGACCCATAGGTGATGGCAAAGGCAATCACCATGCTGTCGCGAATCCCTTTTTGCACGTCATAGACGTAATCGGCTCGAAAATCGATGCCAAAGCCACCGACGACCCGCCCTTGAGAGTTGCGAATTGGACCATACGCCGATACCCAACGTCCCCAGTTGTCTGTGTAGGGGTTCATATTGACCGTCAAGCCGGTTAAACCATCGTATAACTTGGTCTCACTTGGGTCTGCAATATAAGATTCTCGAAATTTCGTTTGGCTTTGAGGGCGAATGATTCTAAAGATATCGCCAATCCACAAGATTTCGTAGGGCTCGTTTCCTTTGATGAAGGTGTAAGGAATGGAACGGGGTTCAATTTGATAGACGTGATTTAACCACTCTTGATGGTCCTGGTAAAGCGGATCGGTTGCAGGAACAGGTTGACCCGGCGGAACGGTTTCGGCTGCCAAACGACTAAAGTCGTCTCCATCGATTCCAGCGATCGCCCCTTTGAGGGTATCAATCAGGTCATCCTGAATGCGCTGCATGGCTTTGTTGGTGGCATAGCTATAGAACCAATAGTATGCTCCGGCAAAAACCAGACTGAAAATCATGGTGAAACCGAACAATAGCTTGACCCGCAGGCTAATCGATCGACCGTTGTGTCCCTCCGCCTTTTTTAAGATCATCTCAGGTTTACCACCTAGCCACTATATGTTGTGCTGCGACAGCATCGGTTTACTAAAACAATTGCGCCTGATCCCAGTCGATCAGATAGTCGGAAATGAATCCCCTATACTTTTTCTTCAAATCGTCGTGGAGTTCAGAGTAGTATCCTAGTTTACCTCTACAGTTTTTCATCCCACATTGGCAAATCAAATCAAATTCTAAAGCAGGGTTTTGTCGGGGTTGATGGATGAACTCAGTCATGGCGTAGTCGAAGGTGAGTTCCTCGTCGGGTTGGATATCCCGTAATGCGAAAAAGTCAGGCACTCCCTGGGTATTGGTTTTAACGCCTAAATTGGGGTCACAGGAATGGTTGACCAATCGCATCGGGGCATCGGGTTCAAAGTGTTTGTCCCAGCCAATTTGCAGTGAATGTTCTGTCTGATGTGCGATCGCCTTTCCGGTGGTTTTAAGAACTAGAGTGCCCTGAGTTATTGCGTTTCTAGCAAAAACGGCTCGCCCCCTTAATGTTTCTTTCACATAAACTGGCAGTACGGCTCCCAGCGATTGAGAAATAACGGGGCGACGGTAAGAATAAGGTGGGGTTTTTGAGATGCTATAAGACTCCAAAAAAGCAGCTTCATCTGTTACTACCAATAACAGATCAGTTGTCTCGACAAACTCTTTTCGCGTTGTCAAATTGAGAATTTCATCAAAGATGTAACTTGAGGGAATTTTAGATGAAAAAATCGGTGCCAGAGTCAGATGTTGGCTGGAAGATGTTGACTCAGGGATATCATTGGTGTCCAACCATTCTTCTAGATAAATTCGGTAACTCTGAGCGGCAGACCGATGAAGGTTGCTTTGATCTGGGTCGTTAGGATTGGGGATATCGTTTGATGCGATCGCCGCTTTGGAGACGAGTTCAAGACGAGGTATCGGATCTACCGCCCTGCCACCATTGCCACCCGTTTGACGTTTGCACCCCAGCAGATCTATCGCGATCGCTTCAGGATAGTGATCCCTGAGAGCTTGAACCCTATTTTGGCGAAGAGCGGCAGCAGAGGCGATCGCAGTAGGGAGAATGGATGGTTGGATCAGATCGCTATAGTCTTGAAAAGGAATATGTGAGAATACTCCCCAATGATGATTGTTGTAGAAATTAATAAAGCAATGGATCGCGGGAAATTGGGTCAATAAGAGTTTCAAGAAAAGATCGGTTTGATGGGGTTGATTCTTGGATTCTGTGGATAAATCAATGACCTCAAACTGTCCTCGAATATCATCTATTTCTCGCTTCAACTGGATCAATCGATCAACATCAGAACCGATCGCGATTACTTGTGCCCCTTCGAGGGCTAGATTCAAGCAAATTTGGGTTGAGAGTAAGTCATCAACACCCAATACAAGAATCGTTTGATTGTGTAATAACGGATCGGACATAGTACTCAGTTCAAACTTACCCTTGCTGGTTAAAAATTTCTAAAAATCGAGCTTATCTAACACACTTTTACCGCGTTGACGGCGCTTTAATCGCCAGTTAAATAGACTGGTTTCATAAACAGAACGCATTTTAAAAATAGACCCAATTGCAACCAGAGCAGCGATCGCCGCAACCGCTAAATAAATATAAAAATAAGCCTTCAATTGCAATAGATTACCGATTAAAACGATCGTCCCGGTAATCAGACAGCCCAGAATGGCACCTCCTGCATAGAGATAGTTTTCAATAAACATACTGACTCTACCCCTACGCTCCTCAGGAACCAGAGCTTGAAACGCTTTTCGGGCAGATTCATCGATACTGTATTGGGGAATTTTTTGTAATAATACGCCCCCTAAACTGCTCCCCACCCCCGGCATGGCTAGCATCCAGGTTACACCTGTTAACACACAAAACGGAAAGATTAAAAACGTATTTTTAAGACTAATTTTTTCAATGATTTTACTGGTTAAAAATGTTTGAACAGCGATCGATGTGAGGATACGAATTAGATAATAAATACTATAAAATCTTTGGTAGCTAGCTGGATCTTTAAAAACAGAATCGGATACAACTAAAAAGCGGAATTCAACAACAGTATCACATAAGATTAATGCAATAATGGCAAACATTAAATACCGAAATGAAGGAACGTCTCGAACAAAATCCCATCCTTCGGTTAATGTTTCTTTGAGTGGTTCTGGTTTGTAGGTCGTTTTGCGCAATCGAAATCGCTTAAATCCCCAGGTGGTTAATCCATAAAGAGAGGCATAGATCAACACATTGAGGGTTAATAACTCTTCAGGTTTCCAGCCAAAATAGCTGAGAATAGACGGGAATAGAGCGGCAACACCGATGCCAAATAGCTTGCCCCACAAGCCCCAACTGGCGATCATGGGAAATAACCGCTTGGTTTGAGCGATGTCGCAAATATCAGTGGCAAGAATCCAAAAAATTAACGGGAAGAGTAAAAGCTGTTGCCCCACTAATAAATAGAGCAACGAATAGTTTAGCCATGCCGGGGTTTGCACAATAAACATCAGGCGCAATGCCACAAATGCCATGGCAAAACAGAGTGTCATCCCCCGCATGAGTTTGACCCGATCAAATCGATCGATGATCAACGATTGCAACCCCGTCATGATGATGGCTAAGGTCGCGTCCATCATCCACACCAGCAAAATTTGGTTAACCCCACCTGTGCTCAAGAAGTTGCTGATGGCTGCAATCTCAGACATTTGCATTGCCAAAGAGTTACACAGCAATAGCACACCCAAAAGTATGACGATGTTGGCTTCTCCGGAGCGAAAACGAAATAATTGGGTCAGTAAGGATTGCATAAAGATGATTAAATCAGCACGCCAGATGGATGGGAATGGGGTGGCGATCGCCCGGTCACGGTGGCACACAGACGAGGGTTTTCAGGGCAAATGACCCACGTTGAAGATGTTGAGGTACTGATCCCCATTGATGCCCTGGCAATCGTCGAGATCGTTCTAAGAGGATGTTTGAAAAGTGGTCGATTGTGATTTTCGACACCGGCTGATCCCCCCTAGCCCCCCTTCAAAAGGGGGGAACTGGTTCTAAAGTCCCCCTTATGAAGGGGGATTTAGGGGGATCTGAAACAGGTTGCTACCAACAATAGGACTTTTAAAACACCCTCTAAGGTAATTTCTGAAAAAGAGGTTACCCCTGCGAGGGCGAAGCATTCGTTCGATCGTCTTTGGTCAATGGCGAACATCATGATTCGAATGCTTCGCCCCTACGATTTTCTGGTTCGCTTAAGCCCTGTGGTAGTGGCAAACCATTCTCGGATTAAAACGGTCGATCTGGATCTATCGAAAAGTGAAAAGCATCCAGGGGTAGCTTTTATTCCGGTTTATCGTCTTGCAGCGGATGCCAGATCTTTTCGGAAAGCTGACGGTTTTGTTTGGTTGTAAAACGTAATCTGAAACATTGTTGCCCCTGGATATCGATCGATTCAATAAAGCCCTGTTCTGTTAGGGTTCCCAAAATTGCAGAAACGTTGGTTTCTGGTTGCCCTACAGACCTGGCAATCTCTGGCAGGGATGCAGCTCCCTGGCGCATGACCCAGTTCACAATTTGACGATGGGAATCGGGTAGATTGAGGGCTTCAAACATCGTAAGTCCAACGTGAATGTTATTTGCTGTTTGTTGCAACACCTCACTGTTAAATAAACTGGGCACAGTATGGGGCATCGAAAAGTCTAGATGCATGAGACGGTAAGCGATCGCCTGCATTTCTAGACTGAGAGCGTGTTGAGGGTATTGCAACGAAAACACCCCTCGACCCGCTAATTGCAACATCTCTTCGCTAAAAGGCAGCACTCCGGCAACCGACTCTCCAAAGGTTTCCTCAAGTTGGTGTTGCACCTCGTCTGCATTAAACACGGAGGGGAGTTGATTAACCACCAAGAGGGTTTTGGGAACCCCCAATCGACGGGCAATATCGACGGTGACGGCAATACCCTGAAACGTCTGATCATCCAAACAGAGAACCAGCATCAACACATCGGCGATCGCCATGTAGAACAGGTTCTCTTCATTAATTTCAGGCCGCGAATCGATTAATAAATAGTCGAGCTTCAGCCGCTCCATGAGCGCAAAAAAATCTTGGCTCAGGGCTGTGATATCACAATCTTTTTGCAGATAGTTGCTCAAGTCACTGAGGTTGGCATTAATTGACGCTAAATGAACTTGTCCGCCAATTACAATAACCTGTCCGTTGCCAATTTTGTACGCCAGTTTGTCGGAGATGGGTAGAGAGTTTGGCGCGTCATCGTTTCGCAGGTAAGCATTTAGAGCAGAATCGGTTTGGTCATCATCTAAACCAAATATGGAATGAATACCAGGAGGTCTGACCCCCGTATCAATAATGCCGACCTGCCATCCTTCCTGAGCCAGGCTGACTGCCAGATTGGATACCAGATTCGATTTACCTGTACCGTGACGAAGCGATTGGACAGAAATGATTTGGGGCATGGTGAACTTCAGTGAAGCGAATCCCGAATCGGCAAGAATTCCGTTCGCAATTTCCAGAAAGATGTATTGATGATTCCCTGACGAACCACTAGACTGACTGACTTAGCCTCACGAGCCTAGCTTATTCAGACGACGCAAAGAAAGATGTCTTAATAGAAATTTCAAAGCAACAATCATTGTGTGCAATTTTAGGGTTGATATGCAAGATTTACGGCAATTGCTTCTACAAATCGATCAACGAAGCTACAAAGCCTATAAGCAAATTCAAGGAACGTATGATTTTTCAGGATTTCGCTTGATGATCGATTATGTGCAGGGTGATCCGTTTGCGGCTCCCAGTCAGGTACGCGTTCTGGTACCGCAACGGTCGGTGGCAGATCTGTCAGGTTCACAAGCGCTACAAACCCCTGGTGAACCAGAAGAACCGCAGGGGGCTGCTTTTCCGCAGGCGTTGTATGCATCTGCCAGTCGAGAAATTGCCCTGAGAGATTATCTCAATCGTCAATTTGCTAAGGTTGCAGCCACGATTAGAGGTCGTCGCGGCAGTGGCAAAAGTGGTTTAATTGCGATCGCCCATACGGGGCAACAAATTTTGGAACGCAGTGCCACTTTTATTACAGATGAAGCCGTTGAAGCCCGGTTTGCCGTAGGGTTACCTGCACGGGGACGGCAAATTTTGGCGCAGGAAGCGATCGCCCTGTTGTGTGAAGACATTCCTCAAATCGTCTATCGGGCATTACGCTATGCCAGCTTAGATGCCGTAGCGCTTCAGCATCATGTCGAAGTGGCAGAGGATACGGATTGGTTGCGGCAACAGTTGTCGCCGCGAGGGTTGATCAGCTTTATTCCAGATGGCGCTATTTTGCCGCGTCAGAGTGGTGTACTCGATCTGCCCCTGACGCAAGGAGTGTTGCCATTTCAGTCGCCTGATGCCTTGCGCGTTGAGTTTGACTGTCCCAATCGCGGCACGATCAGCGGCATGGGAATTCCAGCCGGAGTCTCGCTGATTGTCGGGGGTGGCTATCATGGCAAATCGACGGTGTTAAGGGCGATCGCCCTGGGTGTGTATAACCATATTCCGGGTGATGGACGGGAGTATGTGGTCACCGATCCCCAGGCGGTCAAAATTCGCGCAGAAGATGGACGCAGCATTGCCAGTGTCGATATTTCGCCGTTTATTAACCATCTGCCGCAAAATCGTTCGACTACCCACTTTTCCACCGCCAATGCCAGTGGTAGCACGTCTCAAGCTGCCAATATTATGGAAGCGCTGGAAGCCGGAGCTAAGGTGTTGTTGGTCGATGAAGATACATCGGCAACCAACTTTATGATTCGCGATCGCCGGATGCAGGCATTGATCGCCAAAGAGAAAGAACCCATCACTCCGTTTATCGATAAAATTCAGCAACTCTATCGCGATCGCGGCGTTTCAACCGTACTCGTCATGGGTGGCAGTGGCGACTATTTTGATGTGGCAGATACGGTGATTGCCATGACCGAGTTTCAACCGCAAGAGGTGACGGCTCAAGCTAAGGCGATCGCTCACCAATACGCTACACAGCGGATTACCGAAGGTGGATCTGAATTTGGATCGATCACGCCGCGCATTCCTCTGCGCAAACGGCTTGATGCTGGGGATGATCGACGCACTCCTAAGATCAAAGCGAGGGCAGTGGATGAATTAGTCTTTGGTGCAGAAGTGGTCGATCTATCTGGGGTCGAGCAACTGGTAGAAGCAGGTCAAGTGAAAGCGATCGGTGCGGCGATCGCCTATTTGCAAGATTATTATCTCGACGAACGCACGTGTTTACGAGATGGGATCGAGCAGGTCATGGCAGATATCCGCGCCGGTGGATGGGATGCGATCACTCCCTATCCTGAGTCAGATCTGGTTCTGTTTCGTCCCTTAGAGCTGGCAGCTGTCATAAATCGGTTGCGCTCATTGGCGATCGCCAATGATTGATCCATGCGGGAATCGACCTCTGAAACCCTCGGCGTCTGAAAAACTGCTGGGGTAGAATTGTGCATTTGTGTCTACACAGTAGCCCTTTTGCAGGGGGGCGAGGGGAGATCCTGTTAGAGGCGAGGGGGAGATCATTTGCTCTCACCTCAATACTATCCGTTGCCCAACATGCGATCGCGGGCTGTACTAAAATGAATCTTTGACCTTCACCCCTATACCTCACCGTGACCGTTACTCCCCAAAAACCAGACTGGCTCCGCGTCAAAGCGCCCCAATGGGAGCGTGTCGGCACGGTCAAAGAAATTTTGCGTGACCTGCAACTCAATACGGTTTGCGAAGAAGCCTCCTGCCCCAATATTGGCGAATGCTTCAATCAGGGTACTGCTACCTTTTTGATCATGGGCCCTGCCTGCACCCGTGCCTGCCCCTATTGCGATATCGACTTTGAGAAACAACCCAAAGCCCTCGACCCAACCGAACCGGAACGGTTAGCCGAAGCGGTGCGGCGGATGAACCTCAACCATGTGGTGATCACCTCCGTCAATCGCGATGATTTGCCTGATGGTGGTGCGGCTCAGTTTGTCTTGTGCATCCAGGCAATCCGACAACTTTCGCCCAAAACCACGATCGAAGTTCTCATCCCCGATCTCTGCGGCAACTGGGATGCCCTGGCAACGCTTCTTGATGCAAATCCAGATGTGCTCAACCACAATACCGAAACGGTACCCCGACTCTATCGCCGAGTTCGCCCTCAAGGGAGCTATGAGCGATCGCTAGAATTACTCAAACGCTCTCGCCAACTGGCACCCTGGGTTTATACCAAATCGGGCATTATGGTCGGTCTGGGTGAAACCGATGCCGAAGTGCAACAGGTGATGCACGACCTGCGCGCCGTCGATTGCGACATCCTCACCATTGGGCAATACCTCCAGCCCAGCCCCAAACACCTCGCCCTGCAAACCTTCGTCACCCCAGAGCAATTTGATCAATGGCGATCGCACGGAGAGGCGATCGGGTTTCTCCAGGTCGTCTCTTCACCCCTGACCCGCAGTTCTTACCATGCCGAAGAAGTCAGACGCCTGATGCAGCAATATCCCCGTAGTAAACAGTAGATAGCAGGTTATTTCAGAGCTAATTTATCAAGTAAATCTTAAGCATTGAGATGAATACTATAGCTTGATCCCCCCTTACCCCCCTTAAAAAGGGGGGAATTTGCTCACATATTCAAGTCCCCCTTTTTAAGGGGGATTTAGGGGGATCGAAATTCTCGTTTGCAAATCAATTCTCAACCGTTCTCTAAGAATTGCTGAATTAGCCAATAGCTAAAAACCACCAAACGCCTTAAAATATATCGGTTGTATTCTGCGACACGAACCTTGATTGAACGCTACACTCTGCCCGAAATGGGGGATCTCTGGACAGAGACCTACAAACTACAGACCTGGCTTCAGGTCGAGATTGCGGTCTGCGAAGCCCAAGCTGAATTAGGCTATATTCCAGCTGAAGCCGTTGAAGAAATTAAAGCAAAAGCCAATTTTGATCCCCAGCGGGTTCTGGAGATTGAGGCAGAAGTGCGGCATGACGTGATCGCGTTTCTTACCAACGTCAATGAATATGTGGGTGATGCAGGGCGTTATATCCATCTGGGATTGACCAGCTCTGATGTTTTAGACACCGCTCTGGCGTTGCAATTGGTTGCCAGCGTCAATGTGATTTTGTCGCAACTCGAAGCCCTGATCCAGGCGATTCGCTATCAGGCGCAACAACACCGCATGACGGTGATGGTCGGGCGATCGCATGGTATTCACGCCGAACCGATTACCTTTGGCTTTAAATTGGCAGGCTGGTTAGCCGAAGTATTGCGCCATCGCGATCGCCTTTGTCAGCTGCAAACCCAAATTGCAGTCGGCAAAATTTCTGGTGCGGTCGGCACCTATGCCAACATCGACCCCCAGGTAGAAGCGATCGCCTGTCAAAAACTTGGCTTAGAACCTGATACGGCTTCCACCCAGGTGATTTCTCGCGATCGCCATGCCGAATTTATCCAGGTGCTGGCACTCCTGACAGCGTCGATCGAACGGTTTGCCGTCGAAATTCGCAACCTGCAACGCACCGACGTGTTAGAAGTTGAAGAGTTTTTTGCCAAGGGACAAAAAGGCTCCTCTGCCATGCCCCACAAACGCAACCCGATTCGGTCTGAACGCCTGACCGGGATGGCACGCATTGTCCGAGGTCATGCCGTTGCTGCCTTAGAAAATGTTGCCCTGTGGCACGAACGCGACATCTCTCATAGCTCTGTTGAGCGGGTGATGTTTCCCGATGCCTGCATCCTCACCCACTTCATGTTGGTCGAAACCACCGACCTGATCAAGCATCTGCTGGTCTATCCCGAAAACATGAAGCGCAATATGAACTGCTACGGCGGTGTGATTTTCAGCCAGCGAGTGTTACTCACCCTGGTTGCCAAAGGCATGAGTCGAGAAGATGCCTATCGTGTGGTGCAATCGTGCGCCCATACTGCCTGGAATAACCCCGATGGCAACTTCCGCACCCTGATCGAACACGATGCTCAGGTGACTCAACACCTCTCGTCAGAAGACATTGCAGATTGCTTCGACCCACAAACGCACCTGAAGAATCTCGATGTCATTTACCAACGGTTGAATATTTAAGATCACGGTTTTGAGAGAGCGACGGCAAAGCCGTTGCTCTCTCAAAAAGCATGAGGTTCATTCGTCTCAGGAACTCAGAATCTTTTCAATCCGGCGATCGGGAATCAACCACATTACGGCAACTAATACATATAACAAAAACGCAAGCCACGAATTTGCAAAGGCAAGCATAATGGCGATCGCATAGATAACGACCGAGAGCTTGCCCTTCCAGTCTCGCCCGATCGCCAGGGCTAACGTAGACTCTTGACCATGATGAGAAATTAACACCCGACTGAGAATGAAGTAGGCAATCCCAGAAAGCAACAGCACGATGCCATACACCGCCACAGGCAACGCTGCAAAGTGATTTTCACCCGTCCATCCCGTGACAAACGGAATCAAAGATAGCCAAAACAGCAGATGCAAATTTGCCCACAACACCTTACCATTAACCTGTTGTGCGGCTTGAAATAAGTGATGGTGGTTATTCCAGTAAATTCCTAAATAAATAAAACTCAGAACATAACTCAGGAATACTGGAAATAGCAGACGCAACGCCGCTAAATCAGCTTCATGGGGCACCTTCAATTCCAATACCATAATGGTGATGATAATCGCCATCACACCATCACTAAACGCTTCTAACCTCCCTTTGCCCATGTCGATCAATGCTCCTTTTCGGCTTACACCAGAGTTAGCTTTAGGATTGGGGATGTAATAAACTCTAATTGTTTTTGAGAGAGTGACGGCTCCGCCGTCACTCTCTCAAAAACAATACATTCGCTATGTTGTACTTTACCGCGTTGGCAACGTGAATCTATTCGGGGTGTAATTCCGCAATCTAGTAGCCATGGGTGAACGCTTCACCGTATACTAGGCTAGTTTTTTACCAGTGACTCAATCTTGGGTGTAGAGCTTCGTAGCTACGTTTATCTAGATCGATTGCAATCCCAGCATGCCGCTTATCTGGGAACTGTAGCACTGGGCTTTTTGCCCTTGCCCGGAGATGCATCGTTGTGGATTGAAATCTCACCGGGGATTGAAATTAACCGGATTACGGATGTTGCCCTAAAAGCCGCCGTTGTCCGTCCGGGAGTGCTTGTTGTGGAACGATTATATGGCTTGCTAGAAGTTCATTCCAGCAAACAAGGAGAGACAAAAGCCGCCGGTCGCGCCATCTTAGATGCCTTGGGTGTCGATCAACGAGACTGTCTCAAACCTCGAATTTTATCCAGCCAGATTATCCGTAATATCGATGCCCACCATGCCCAGATGATCAATCGCAATCGTCGGGGTCAGATGATCTTGGCAGGGCAAACCCTGTACGTGTTTGAAGTAGAACCGGCTGCCTATGCTGCCCTAGCTGCCAATGAGGCAGAAAAAGCGGCACTGATTAATATTCTGCAAGTGTCAGCGGTGGGTAGCTTTGGGCGACTTTACCTGGGTGGCGAAGAACGAGATATCTTAGCTGCCGAAGGAGCTGTTTTGGCAGCGATGGACAGTGTTGTGGGTCGCAACCCCAATGACATCCGCAAGGAGTGAGGAATAGTTAAGATGGCAAACTTAGAGCATCTTGCACTGCTTCAGCAGGGTGCGAAGCGGTGGCAAGTCTGGCGTAGCAACAATCCCGACATCACTCCAGATTTAAGTGCTGCCCAGCTATCAGGGTGGGATTTGACGGAAATCAACCTCTCTGGAGCAAACTTGCGGGGTGCTGACCTGAGTCAAGCTCAGTTAACCGCTGCCAATCTTGAGAACGCTATCTTAAGCAAGGCGAATCTGGGACAGGCGAATTTGGTTCGGGCAAATTTGCGCCACGTAGAAGGTGTGATCGCCAATCTCGCTGAAGCAAACGGTACCCAGGCTGATATGAGCGGGGCAAACCTGATTGGAGCCAATCTGCAACAGATTAACTTGACTCAGGCAGATCTGAGTGAGGCAAACCTGATTGGCACAGATTTAAGTGGGGCGTGTTTGCGACAGGCTTTGTTGATTCGGGCGCAACTCCACCGCACCAGTCTCAATCTGGCAAATTTGCATAGCGCGCTTTTGAATGAGGCTGACTTAAGTAATGCCAACTTATATGGCGCAGATCTGGTCGGTGCGGTGTTATGCAAGGCAAATTTATCGGGTAGTAATTTAAGTCAGGCGTATTTGGCTCATGTGCTGGCGATCGAAGCCAACTTTAGCCATGCGAATCTGCTAGGTACAGATCTGAGGTGGGCACATCTGAGTAAAGCAGTGCTGTTGGGAGTCGATCTGACCCATACCTTACTCATGGGAGCCAATCTGACGAAAACTGAGTGTGTTGCTACAGATCCATCGCTATAAATCAAAACCCACAACTTTTTTGGGAGAGTGCGGCTCCGCCGCACTCTCCCAAAAAATTATTCAAGTTATTTTGATGAGGAGCTTTAGAATTGGCGATGGAGCTGGCGATATTTCCAGATGCCTGCGCCGATCAGGCTGCCGGAGAGCGCACCGATCGCCAGTCCCATAGGTGCCAGAGCTATAAAACTCAGATCTGCCTGACTGCCTTGAGGATAGCCACCCCAGATGACAATACTCTTAAAGCCAACACTTGCACCTACAATCGAACCGATCAGCATCCAGGGCATAACGGCGTGCGATCTAACCCAGGTCGAGGTCAAAATTGCCGCTGCGCCAATGACAATTCCGGCTAAGATTCCGGCGATCGCCCCATAAATCACAACCTGTATAACCCAGGTATAACTGAGGATCACGGCACTGAAGCCGCCAATGATTGCCCCAAAGCCCAACCAGAGAAAGAGACCCAGAAGAAAAAAGAAAAGTTTGCTGCGCATCTGTAATAAGAGTTGAGAGTATAGCGCTTTGGAATTGGAATTAAATAACGCCGATGATGTGTTGTACGGGCGAACGGCTGTTTGCCCCTCCGAACGATTCAATCGTTGATCTTATTTAATCCACGATCCTTTGCACCCGAATAGATGACGGAGTTTGAGAGAGTGCCGCGCGGCACTCTCGACCCTTGCATTTGATTAAACTCAAAAATCGGGTAGAACTCGGGAACAAAGGTATATAGCAATTGAGTAGATGGTTAGGCTTGTGGGGGTGGGGGGGCTGCGCCCCCAGCAGGGGTGGAACCCCTGCACCCCATTCAACCAGCCTCTCGGCTGCTATACCAGTTTCAAACAATAGCTCTCCAGATGACCGTCTGTAGGGGCGTACTGCCGTACGCCCCTACGAGGATGTGTAAATGAATTCAGAGAATTGGTATTAGGTCAAAGAGTCTTCTGAAATCATCGGTAAGGCTTCATAAGCAGGGCAATAGCCTTCCGGCGTGACCCTAAATCCATACAATGGCGACGCTTGATTCCAACACCGTTGCCCCCGGTAATGGATACAGCTTTCACAACATTCGATTGTGCTGGGAGTGCCCGTGCTGGTTGCCTGATTCAGCAATTCTCGTTGCGTGCGCCCGCGCAATACCAATTCATCACCCTGCCAACGCGCTTCAACTAACCCCGTATCGGCAAAGTTTTGCCAGCGGCGATCGGCAGTGACAGCATTAGAAAGGCTAATAATAATATTCGACTCCAGTTCTGTGACTTCGCCGTTGTAGTTACTGTCTGGGGCAGCGGGTTGCAAAAATGTTTCACCAAGGGGCAATTCTACCAGCGTTCCCATGTTTGGAGAATGGAGCTGATAGCGGTTTTGCAATTCTTCCAGGCTGGTTAGATCTGCCAGATAGTCAGGCGATCCATGGATAAACACAACGTGCTGGGGACGTAGATTGTGGATCAGTTGGGTGGTGCCGGGCCCGTCGCAGTGATCACCAAGTAAATAAGTATCAATGGTCAAACGCCCAGATTGCAGCTGTTTTTGTAAAGCGGTAGAGGTTTCTAATTGCTGGTAGATGGCAGCTTCGATCGCCCCAGGATGTCCGGGTTGCTGCGGTAACAGAAGCAACCAGGGGTCGATGCCGGGTTGCAAATATTGGTTCAGGTCGGTGCCGTGGTCGGTGAGGATGACACACGTCCCCTGAGCCGATAACACCTGAGCACGTTGTTCGGCATCAGTGGGCAACCGTCTGACTTTAGGGCGAATGCGATCGTCCCAAAATAGGGGTTGATGGCGGGCAAAATTTTGTACGGTACTGGGGAAGTGGGGCAGCAGTTCTAAATAGACATCGCAGCCTTCGGCAACCGCGCCATCTACCCAGATATCAATATTGCGCCCGGTGAAGTGATGGTGGCTACGCAGTAGCATCAACAATTCTTGCCCTAACCCCAGCGTTGGTGTGGTGAGCAAAATCGATTGCTGCTCTGCGATCGCCTGATTGATCCGATCTGCCAGTCGGTTTTCTTGTTGCCGTCGATGGGGATAGCGTGCCGTGCCATAACTGCCTTCTGCAATCAAGACATCTGGTTTTAAGCCACGCAATTCTTCCAGCGGCAAGCCTTCGACCAACCGAGAGCTAGATAAGAGAAAATCGCCGGTATAAAAGACGGTATAAGTTCGCTGAGGAGTCGTGTAGGTGAGCAAAAAGCAAGCGGCACCGGGTAGATGTCCGGCAGGAAACAACTCGGCACTTAGACCATCGCCAAATTCAACAGGCGATCGCCAGGGTAACGCCTGACAAAAGAAGGGCACTTTTTGCAAATGCCAGTTCAACGGCAACAACTGGGTTGTTACCTCACTCGCATAGATCGGTAGTTTGGGATATGCCTGATGTAAGGCAAGCAAACCTTTCGCATGGTCGGGGTGAGCATGCGAACACAGCACTAAGTCTGCCGGAGGAGGCTGATCTGACTCGGCAACCAGGCTTGATATGTCATCCAAGCCACAATCTAAAAGAACCTTATAAGGTCCCATTCGTAATAAGAGACAGACACCCTCATCCGCATGACCCACACCATAGGGTAAACATTGCAGTTCAGTCACAGCTGCGATTTCTCTGCATGTATTTCGGTCAATTATGTAGGGACAAAGTATTGCTGATTGTTGGGATAGGGTTGAAGGTTAAACCGTTGGTTTAACGTTTGCCCCTGTCTTGTGATTCAGCAATCTTAGGGACAATGCTAAGAAGCATAAATTCAATAATCCCCGGAAGATTATTTGGCAGTGCGGCGTCGCCGCGCTGCCAAATAATCTTCAGTTTTATTAAATCTACGATGCTAAGGGGCGGATCTAGTGGGCAGAGCCGTTGCCGTGGTAGTTATCAGAATCGTAGTATCCGTTACGAGTTCCAAAAAATAAGCATGCCAGGATAAATACAGGAGTCAACGCGGCTATAACGAGCTTTACATCCATGCTTTTACACTCTCTTTAATCCGTATAAGATGCTGTAAATCTATTTTTTACAGATTCTATCAGATGAATTGTTGGGTGAGTGGCGATCGCACACTCCCTCCGCATAATCCCATCTGTTGAGGAACAACAACCGCTGCTACTCCTGTAAAAAATCTAAAACTTTCGTATTTTTGAAACTTTCCTCAATCTAGGTGTATTTGGCAACCCAGACATCATAGTTCCCCAGATTGGTGCCATCTAAGTTGCCTACAGTTTGCCCGACCAAATACACAGCCGAATCGTCTGTTGCAATGCCATAGGCTTCGTCATCTGTTGCCGTGCCAATCAATGTACTGCGCAACACTACACCTGTGGCAGGATTAAACTCAGCCAACCAGGCATCGGAGCCACCCAGGGCAGTCTTGCCAAATAAGCCTCCGTTGGTTTCACCCGTGGCAAAGACCTGCCCGGAGCTGTTGACCGTAATTCCCTGACCTGCATCTAGCGCAGCCGTGCCCAACTGGTTGACCCAAATCAGCGTGCCATCTGCGTCGTACTTGGCGACAAATCCATCCGTTCCCCCGCCAGCGGTTTCACCCGAAAGTGTGCCATCGGTTTGCCCGGTGATGTATACATTGCCATTGCCATCTACTGCAATACTGCGGGCATAGTCCTGGACATCCCCTGCTTCAGTTGCCCCTAAGGTCTTTGACCAGACCTGGGCACCACTGCTGGAGTTGAATTGGGCGACAAACGCATCGCCACCCGTAAACGGATTATTAATGTCTAGTGCTGGATTAATCGTTGCATTTGTAATTCCAGCAACGTAGAGATTGTCCGATCCATCGATCGCCATACTGGTTACGGAATCAGATGCAGTACTACCAAATTCACTCACACCACCTACACCAAAATTGGTATCGAGTTGCCCCGTTGCATCAAATTTGGCAATAAAGGCTTGACTATTCTGTGTAGGAGCAACTCGTCGAAATCCAGCGATATAAATATTGCCAGCACTATCCAACACCACACTGGAAGCAGCATCTCCCAAAGCTACACCGAAGAAAGAAGTTCCAAGTGAATCATCAAGAAATTGTTGGTTGCCACTATCGGTTGCATACTTACCGATAAAGGGATCATTCCCTGTAGCCCCAACCGTAGATGTAATTTGATCTACACCTGCAATGTAATAGTTGCCACTACCATCTACAGCGATATCAAAGGCAATGTCTGAGCCAGTTATGGTGGGGTTTCTATACCAATTTTGGGTGCCGTCACTCTTGGCGTAGTTGGCAGCAAAGCTGGTGTAAGAGTCATCAAGAGTCGATTTCGTGGTTCCCGACAGATAGACGTTGGTATCATCCACGCTAATGCCATAGCCATAATCATTTTCTGAGGTGCCAAACTGAGTCAGCCACCCTTGCGTAAAGTTGGTTGGCGGCGAGATGGGTGGTGGGGTTGGATCGGGATTGGGATCGGGATTGGGATCGGGTTTAGGCCCTGGAACCGGACTGGGACTGGGCACAGCACTCGCCGTCAGGTTCAGACGATAGCGAGATTCGCCTTTGCGCCAGTAAACCCGCAGGAAATATTCGCCAGACCCTAAGGTGAGATTAAACTTTTCGGTGCGGTTACCCGATAGGGCAGACCGTTTGACTAGTTTGAGGTTGCGGTTAATTTGCGATCGCGTCAGGTCATTAAAATCTTTTCCGCCAATTCGCTTTAAAACAGCGGCTTTAGCTCCTTTAAGGCTATAAAGAACCACATCAATATTGGCACCTTTGACAATGCGAGAAAGCCGCAGTGTGAGGTTGCTACTGCTAGAAAATTTCAGGCGATAAATATCGTTTTTATCGGTGGGGCTGATGCCGTCGCTAAACGTGTACTTGCCGGATGTAAAGCGGGAAAACCGTGCGCCTTTGAGAGTGTTTTTGACGCGATCGCTAACCATACAGTTTCCTATTAATACGGAATTGAGCCGGAGCGTGGTCGTTGCTGAGGACTATTTGCAAGGAGTTAGACGTACAAGTATTACTCTATTGAGAAATTTTATAGAAATCAGCCTTGCTCTAGGGTGATCTACGGAGGAAAGCGATCGCAAGCGTATCACACAGCTTTTATGTAAATTTTATACAACTACCTACTCAGGTAAATTTGTTAGCCACGCAATATCCCTCAGTTAAGCACTATCAGCTTTTGCCAATTATTCTCGTAAAGATAAGGTAAATCGCGTCTTGACACTGAGGGAAAGCGTGTCTGAGACTCATGGATTGGTCATAAGGCGATCGCCTATACCGTTTTATATAAGGCTGCGCCTGATTTACCCCCGGCTGTCGCCGTCCCCCTCGGCAAGGAGAACTACAGGGAGTCATCGGTTTGGCGCGTCTTCATAAAAAATTGGTATTAATAGTTCAACAATCAAAGAACGCGCCCATCGGTTGGATGGGCGCGTTCTCTAAGGATTGAGGCTCTTGATTTATAGCGCTTTGCACCTGGATCAATGACGGTTGTCGAGAGAGCCTCGCTCCGCGAGGCTCTCTCTCAACAACGGGTACGTTACGCGATTGAGAATGCTGGATAAACGGATTAACTGGCGGTCATGCGGTTGGTTCGGAAGGTGACATTGACGCCCTCCGTAGTTTGTTCTAACACCAATAATGGCGTTGGTTTTGCTTTCTGATCCCAGTGCATATAAGCAATCCGCCCTTGAATCGTGGGTTGCCAATGCTCGTCTTCCGACACCTGACTCATAAATTTCTGCATACACTCAATAATTTGAGTGATGGTGACGGAGGTCGGCTGGGTGGGTAGCTTGGCTAATTTAATCTGAACACGGAATAAGACTCGTTTTGCTTTTTGTTCGCCAGACAGGTCGTATTCCACATCAAAAATTTCGTCAATCTGCCGTGCCGAACTGGCAATGCCCAATAACCCTTGCTCGGCTTGTCCGGGGCGGAGGGCAACGGTAATTTTTTCTTTGACTTTAATTTTGATCTGGTTGACGATCGCAAAATGAAACTGCGCTTCTTCCATTCGCATTCGCAAATAGTCGAGGTTGAACTCCCGCGAGTGGATCAGATCGGGGTTCTTTTCCATTTTGCTAATCGTTGCCAGGGCTAGCTTGAGTTTGCTTTGCAACTCACGATTTTTATATTCTTCGAAGCGTTTTTGCTTCTGCAATTTGTCGGTGGCAAACTTGGTATAGGCTCCCGCCGCAATCAGCGCCAGCAAAAGGATACCCGTCGTGATCATCCAAACTTGGCTAGGACGAGCCTGCTCAGCCGATGCGGGAGGATTGGTCTGAGCCAAACTAGGCTCAACTAGGATGATGTTGGCTGACATGGTAGATGAAATCTAAATAAAGAACTTAGTTTCTAACTTAAAGGATGCCCCCCAGAGGAAAAATTTCATCATCTATTTAGAGATGTTTCGTGCTCTTAGAAAATGATACAGAAGTTAGTATTGCAAACATTGAATGTTGCAACCAGGGGTGTGGAGCTGTGCCCCCACGCAGGGGTTCCACCCCTGCACCCCTGGTATAAAAACGTTTAATTGGGTCTACTCATTCATCTTTACGGGTTTTAAGATGACAACTCCGGTAAAAATTCCATATTTTCTGTAATTTTAAGTGTGCGATCGCTCACGTTAGAGGCACAAAAACAAAAGATACACAAACCATGATTCAGCTCATTACCCGGTTAATGCGTCCAACGGGCGCGATAACTCCGGGCATCAATATGGCTCAGCGTTGGATATTTGGTATATCGTCCCAAACCACCTGTCCACCACGGATCGAGCGCATGATAGATCTGGTCGCCGGTTAACCCGTCGCAGTAAAAATCGATCGCATCTCCCACAATATGGCGACTGTTAGAAGCACCCCCCACTCTGGCGTTAACCTCAGGTGGACGATACCAACTGGTGATCCGAAATGGACGACCAATGCGATCGCGAGCTTGTTGCGCCAGTTTAGCAATGCGAATAATGGCATCGACAGTTGCCTGATTGGGCGGCATCCGAGAGCCTCCCTGGGTGGCTTCTGCCCAGGTAAAGTTGCCGTTGGCAATGATGGCAGCATGAAGCTGAATGTTGTCGGGTGTCCAACTGCTAGGACGAGGCGGTAAGGGTTGCGGTTCGGGTTTGGGCGGTGCATCAACCGAATCTCGGCGGGCACGCTCCATCCGTTGCAAATCTTCGAGTAAAGACTGCACCGTTTTATCGCGCATCTCAAACCCGCGCCAGAGTTGCACCAGACGAATCAGGGCTTCCCGTTGTTCATCCGTTTCGCTGTAGTAGGCTGGAATCCGACGAATAAAGGTCAGCAGTTGTCGGTCAAGCTGGCTGGCTGCATCAACCAGAGCGGTTTGATCTAAGCTTTTTGAGGTCAGCACTTTGGCATCGACCCCCAATTCTTTAATGGCAGTTGCCCGTGAGTCTAGCCCGCGCCACAGCCGAAATGCCTCGGTTAACGCATTACGCTGTTCGCCTTTGCCCTGGTAGTACTGGGGCACCCGCTGAACAAAGGCAACCAGTGCCGGGTCGATGATTTGGATATTGGTATTGGCGTTGGTGCCATCTTCCAAAGAGGCGATCGCTTCTTCGCGGGAGTCCAGTTGTCGCCAGAGTTGCACCAATCGCAACAGGGCTTCACGCTGATGAGGATAGCCCGAATAATAGGGCGAAATATTTTGAACAAATCGCAGTAAAGCTTGATTTAACTCCGCTTCGTCCAACTCCGTATCCGTCGATGCTGCCGGGGAATTAGTAGGAGTAGCGGGATTTGCAGGATTCGTCGGACTGGGGGTGTTGGGTGCAGCCGTAGAACTTGCCGTATTTAGAGACTCAATGGCTCGTTGCCGAGTATCAAGCTTGCGCCAAATCCGCAACGATTCTATCAACGCATCATGCTGATGAGCAAGCCCGACATAATAGTGGGGCACACGTTCGACAAAATCTAGCAAAGCCCGATCTAAAAACGCCAGACTTTGGGGCAACCCTTCTGCCTTATAGTCAAACGTCAGATCTGCCTGATATGCCTTGACCAATTGATCGCCATCCACGGGTTCCAATCGTGCCGCAGCGGCATCGTTGGATGGAGGAGAATAGCCTTCTGCGATCGCTTTAACAAACTGGTTGGTATAGCGTCCCTGATCGGGATCCCACAGGTCACTGCCTTTCCAACCCTGAGCCGTCAGGCGATCGGTAATACTGCGCACCGTATTTGCCGCAAACTGTACCTGTTCTGGAAACGAATTGACCTGTGTCAGGGAAATGCGATTAGCCGGAGCAATACCCAACCCAACTTCCTGATCAACCAGGCTGGGGTTTTGATGAACCTGATAGAGGGCAGCCAAAATTGGCTTATGGATTCCGGTGCGTTCTGCTTCGAGCAGATAGTAATAGTTACGCTGGTCTGCGGTTAAGTTTCCCATAGCCAACCCTATGATTTGATCATCCTCAGTGATTTTCCGATGCTACACAATGCCAGATGATAGCAGCATTACTAAGGATCACAAATTAATTAAAACCTGGACGTTTATTTTTGGAAGCGCGGCTCCGCCGCGCTTCCAAAAATAAATCTTCGGTTTTATTAAATCCACGATCCTAAGTCGGTAGCTTTAATTAATCGTAAGCAGGGGGTTTGGAAGCTACGCCCTCAGGCAGGGGGTTTCACCCCCTCCATCCCCAAAATCATCTTCAGTTTAATTACGCCCATCCACTTATATAGCGAGAAAATGTAAAAGCACATTCCTTAAACACCAAGTTTATGTCTTTTGAGCCACTCTCTCAGGGTTTTTGCTCAAATTCCTTCAAAGATGTCCAGTTAATTGCCACCGATATGGATGGAACGCTGACCCGATCAGGGCAATTTTCTGCCCCGCTGCTACAAGCCTTGACCGATTTGGAATCTGCGGGGATACAGGTGGTGATAGTTACGGGTCGATCGGCAGGCTGGGTGAGTGGATTGGTTCACTATCTGCCCGTAGCAGGGGCGATCGCCGAAAATGGAGGGATTTTCTTTCCCGGTGCCGATAGTGAACCAGAACGATTAGTTGCGATCGCCGATAGTTCCCAGCATCGGCAGCAGTTAGCCGAGATGTTTGCTCAACTCCAGACCGAGTTTCCCCAGATCCGAGAATCCACGGATAACCGCTTTCGCCTGACCGATTGGACGTTTGATGTCCACGGGCTGAGTCTAGACGATTTGACCACAATGGGCGACCGCTGTCTGCAACAGGGGTGGGGATTTACCTATAGCACGGTGCAATGTCATATTTCTGCGTTAGCACAGGACAAAGCCAATGGTCTGAAATCGGTTTTGCACGCTCATTTTCCCCACTACACTCCCGCTCAGATCGTCACAGTTGGCGATAGCCCTAACGACGAAAGCTTATTTAATCCAACCCAGTTTCCCCGATCCGTTGGTGTTGCCAATGTGCGGCACTATGCCGACCAACTTACCCATCAACCTGTTTACATTACGCAAGCGGCTGAGGTCGAAGGGTTTTGTGAACTGGTGCGATCGCTCTTAGGGCTTGTCAAGAAATAATTCCATGGTTTTGGCTGGCTGTTAGCTATTAGCTATTAGCCAACAGCCCAGCTCATGTTATTTCTTCACAGATCCTTAGCCTAGTTCGTTCATCTTCATCCCTGCTCATCCATCACCCGTGCCACAATAAACCCATAGCATTGCACTGGCTCAACGACTCTGGGAGCAACGGTTATGACGATCACCCACTATCACTGGACGTGCGATCGCTACCATCGGGCGATTGATGCGGGGCTATTTGATGATCAAGCGGTGGAACTGCTACAGGGAGAGATTATCGTCATGACACCGGAGCGAGAACCCCATGCCTGCTATAGCAGTGAAGGAGCTGAGTATCTGCGGCAGCTTTTAGGCGATCGCGCAGCAGTGCGTGAAACCAAACCTGTGACGTTGCCAGGAGATTCTGAACCTGTGCCCGATCTGGCAATTGTGCGATCGCCGTTGCGCCGCTATTTGGATCATCATCCCTATCCCACTGATATTTTTTGGCTCGTCGAATATTCTAATACCACTCTGGCAAAGGATTTGGGTGAAAAGAAACAGATATATGCGATCGCCGGAATTGTAGAGTATTGGGTTTCAGATTTGAAACATGATCGATTGGTAGTGTTTCGAGATTTGGTTCACGGGAGTTATCAAACAGAATTAACGCTGACCGCAGGAACCATTACACCTCTAATATTTCCAGAGGTTGTTGTAGAGGTAAGGCGGTTATTTAGTTAGCGTTGGAGCAATGTGAGCATGATTAAACACTTGAGCGATCGCCCACTGACATGAGAGAGTGAAGCCTGAATGTTGTGGAGCGGTGTGCATGGTGACCTGGCAGAAATATCCCTGGCTGCGCTTGGTGGTTGGCTTAGCCCTGCTGTTTTGGGTGATCTGCAATATCCTGGTGCTGCATCGCTATTACAGTTTTTACTCTTCCTATGCCAACTACAACCAGGGTATTTTTGACCAGTTGTATTGGAATAGTTGGCATGGCAATTTTTTTGAAAGTTCGCTATCGTCGGCATTGTCCAGTGCGGTCGTGCATGACAAACAATTGCCGGAGGTGACGTATCAACGGTTGGGGCAACACTTTACCCCGTCGTTGTTGCTGTGGCTGCCTTTTTATTGGTTGTATCCTTCGCCTGCCGGATTGTCGGTATTGCAAACCACCTTGATGGCAGCGGCAGGATTGGTGTTGTATGCACTGGCACGACAGTACCATCCACCCCATATGTCGGCGTTGATTGCGGCGAGTTTTTATGCGGCGAGTGCGGTGGTCAGTCCAACCCTGGCAGATTTTCGCGATTTTAGTCAGCTTCCCTTGTTTATATTTGGCTTGTTGCTGGCATTTGAAAAACGTCAGTGGTGGCTGATGTGGCTGTTGGCAGGGTTGACGTTAGCCATTCGAGAAGATGTCGGCATCATCTTATTTGGCATCGGGTTTTATTGGATTGCCAGCCGTCGCCATATTGGGATTGGCGCAGGCTTGTGTGGGCTGAGTCTGGGCTATGTGTTGTTGGTGACCAATGTGGTGATGCCACTGTTTTCCGATGACATCTCCAAACGGTTCATGATTGAGCAGTTTGGGCAGTTTGTTGAAGATGACAATGCCTCAACTCTGGAGGTAATTTGGGGAATTGTGCGCAATCCCTGGCGGTTGGCGGTAGAGATCGTCACGCCTATTGATCGAACGGTAGGTTATTTGCTGGCGCAGTGGTTGCCGTTAGCCTTTGTTCCGGCGATCGCCCCCAGTGCATGGCTGTTGGCAGGGATTCCGACCCTACAAGTCCTGATTCGCAAAGCACCCGATGCGTTGTCGATCAGCTTGCGCTATGCGCTGACGCTGGTGCCCGGTTTATTTTATGGTGCGATCCTCTGGTGGGCACAGCACCGCGATCGCTTTCAACCGCGAATTCAGAAATTTTGGCTAGTGTGCATTGGTTTATCATTGACAACTGCTCTACTGGCGAACCCCAACCGGGCATTGTCGTTTGTCATCCCCGACTCGTTTCAACCCTGGGTCTACGTGGCTCCGGCACGGCAGTGGCAGCACGCGACAGCCATTCGGTCATTTTTAAACCAAATTCCAGCCGATGCCAGTGTGTCTGCGACCGTTCATATTGCCGGACATGTATCAAACCGCCGCGAATTGTTGATTTTTCCCCTGTTAAAACTGCGCGATGATGCGGGGGCAGAAGTCTGGATGGATTATGCCGTGGTGGATCTGTGGGGATTTGAGCAATACCAGGCGGCATTCGATGACGATCGCGCCAAGCTACAACAATCGATTCGCACCCTGAAGCGACTGCTACAACGGCAAACGTATGGATTGATTGGGTTTGCAGATGGTATTGCATTTTTGCAGCATGGACAGGAGTCAAATCCAGCAGCGATCGCTGCCTGGCAAACCTATGCCAATCAAATTTCGCTAGAGCCATAAACACCAGGAATGGGATGAAACGCGGCGCAGAGCGCCGCGTTTCATCCCATTACCCCAGTTTCAAAAATAGCACTACAGATGACCGTCTGTAGGGGCGTACGGCTGTACGCCCCTACGAGGACTATCCTGCTTCTAAGCGATCGCTACTCGCTCAGCTACCGTCGTTTGCACCTGTTTCAACAATTCCTGCAACACATCACCTTCAATCACTTCAGATTGCAGTAGTTTTTGAGAAATCGTTTCTAACAGATCGCGATTTTTGTTGAGAATATCAAGGGCGTGTTGGTGGGCTTCTTCCACAATGCTCTTGACTTCTTGGTCGATCGCTTCAGCGGTTTGAGGACTGACCAGGCGGCGGGGATTCATGTCTGCCCCCAGGAAATTACCCTGTTGTCCTTGCTGATAGGCGAGCGGACCTAACACTTTGCTCATGCCATAGGTTGTTACCATCCGTTCTGCCAGGTCGGTTGCCCGTTGCAGGTCATTGGATGCGCCCGTGGTGATGCTGTTAAAGACAATTTCTTCCGCCGATCGCCCGCCCAGCAGGGTAGCAATCTGGCCGCGCAGTTCTGATTCACTCATCAAAAAGCGATCTTCGGTCGGCAGTTGCAAGGTATACCCCAACGCTGCCATACCGCGAGGAATAATCGAGATCTTTTCAACCCGACCGCTTCCGGGCATCAATGCGCCGACTAGGGCATGACCGACTTCATGATAAGCGACGATTGTTTTTTCTTTATCATTTAACACCCGGCTCTTTTTCTCTAATCCGGCAACCAGGCGTTCGATCGCTTCCGCGAAATCTTCTTGAGCCACGGCGGTTCTGCCATTGCGTGCCGCTAATAGAGCTGCTTCATTTACCAGGTTAGCTAGATCTGCACCGGCAAAACCGGGCGTACGAGTGGCGATCGCCTTCAGATCAACATCGGGACCCAATTTCACTTCTTGGGCATGGATATTGAGAATCGCTTCCCGCCCTATTAAATCAGGGCGATCGACTAAGACCTGGCGATCGAAACGACCGGGACGGAGCAAGGCAGGGTCAAGGGTTTCAGGACGGTTGGTCGCTGCCAACACAATCACCGTTTGCTCCCCGGCACTAAACCCATCCATTTCTGTTAACAATTGGTTGAGCGTCTGTTCGCGCTCGTCATTGCCACCATAGAATCCATTGGACGCTCGCGACTTACCGATTGCATCCAATTCATCAATAAAAATGATGCACGGAGCTTGCTTTTTAGCTTGTTCGAATAAGTCACGCACTCGGGATGAACCGACCCCGACAAACATCTCAACAAATTCAGATCCAGAGATGCTGAAGAAAGGAACGCCTGCCTCACCTGCCACGGCTTTAGCCAGCAAGGTTTTACCCGTACCCGGAGGACCGACTAGCAACACACCTTTAGGGATACGTGCGCCAATTTGGGTAAACCGCTTGGGATTTTTTAAGAAATCGACGATCTCGACAAGTTCAGTCTTTGCCTCTTCGACCCCTGCCACGTCCGCAAAAGTGACTTTGCCGGAATCTCCTTCGACATAAACTTTCGCTTTACTCTTACCAATAGAAAGGACACCCTGTCCGCCGCCACCGCCACCTCGGCTGATAAAAAATTGCCAGATGGCAACAAAAATCAGCGGCGGAATCACCCAACCCAGCAGACTGCTAAACCAACTATTTTTGGGTGGAGGTGCTGCCGCGAACTCAACACCTTGAGATTCTAATAATTTGGGTAATTCTAGATCAAAAATTGGCGTGGTCGATAGAACCTGTTCAGGTTGCTCTGCTTCCGTTTTTAATTGATAGCGAATCTGATCTTGTGCCACATAGACCCGCGAGACATCCCCTTCTTGTATCTGATGGATAAACAAGCTATAGGGAACCTGGGGAATACGAGGTCCGAAAAGATTCGGCAAAAATAAGTTGGTTAGTAGAAACAAACCTGACACCACCAGCAAAATGTTGCCGATAATGCGAGAACGAGGCGGTTTTGGTTGTTCTTTAATCGCCATTGGCTATTGCTCCTTTATGAGCCTGATTCACTCAAATCGCTAATAACAGTCGGTTCAAGCTAATACGCTAGGTCGAACCCGACCGAATCAATAGAAAAGCGACAGAAATGCTTTATGTAAACTATTCTAAAGTGTTCACCCTGAACGGCAGACTGGGTGAAATCCGAACTTTCAATCGTGTGAGAGCGACAGCTATGCCGTCGCTCTCACAAAACGAATCGGGGAGGTGAATTCCTGATCCAAACCTTTCGCTCATACGAGAACGGGAGTTTTGCCTTGGGCAAAACTCCCGTTCCCGTTATACAGATTGAGTTTCATCGTCGTTTTATCGTTGTCGATTAACCGGATTGCTCGATCGATAGAACCCTTTTGTTCAGGCAGTTTCCATCCAATCAAAAATCTGATCGAGTTGCTCCAGGGTAATCAGCCCATATTGCCATAGCACCATCGGCAGAGGATTGACATTTTCATTTTGATGGCGTAGAGCAAACGCAATTGAGGCAGACGGAACCGATAGCTCTTCCTTGAGAAACTTAATTAATCGAGTCTGAGTAGTCATTTCCATTGCCCCTGAGCCACCTGATATAAAAAATAGAGTCGAATCTGTTAACTTTTGTAAACGTCTTTCAGATTTTATTTAGGCTGATTATAGCGGCAATGTAGCGATGTGGAACGTCGTAAAAACCCAACCTATGCAAATTTTTTTGACGTTTAATATTCCTATACATAGATTCTCGACGGATTAACTCGGCAATTATGAGAAAGGGGCGATCGCCATTTGGTTGACAGTCTCCAAAATATCTGTCTAAAGATCACTGACTAAAGATCACTGATCATCGAACCTGCCATGACGATTTGAGGGTGCGACGGCAGAGCTGTCGCACCCTCAGCTTGAATATTTTTTTGGGAAAGTGCGGCAGAGCCGCACTTTCCCCAAGAAAGGTGTGGGTCTTTAAACTTGTCAGGATATTAAGCAATATCGGGCGGAATAGATGCCTTCTGAGTGCCTTGCAGTTGTAACTTGATCAAATCCTGGAAACTTTGCCGCGTCACTTCAAGCGCAGTTCTAGCATCGCCAGGAACTTCAAAGAAAACCAGACTATCTACCGTCTGCATGGCAATCAACTGGAACAAAATATGGGTGACGGGTACCGGAATCGCCAGGATATCTGGATCTTTGAGCGATTGGGCGTCCGAGGAAACGTCTTTCAAACTGGGAAAGGCGTAAATCACCTGTTTATTCACACCCGCCTGGTTGAGATGGTTTAAGGTTGTCACAACCCACTGCTGTTGCAGATTTTGTAGTACATAATACTGAGGATGCTTGAGTTGCGCTGCGATACCCTTAAGAACGGGTGCGATCGCCTCAATTGCAGCAGGGGTTCTACCATCTTGAGGAGCATCGTCAATCAGGGCTTGAATTTGCTGATCTATATCCATGAGTTGACTGCGATAAGCTTTAGTGTTTTCAGTTTAGACTAGCCGTCCGTTAAAGTGAGTCTAGCTAACAGCTAATAGCTAACAGCTAATAGCTAATAGCTAACAGCCAACAGCCAACAGCTAACAGCTGAGCGTTAATTAACGTGAGTCTAGCCAATTGCTAACAGCTAACAGCTAACAGCTAACAGCTAATCGCCAACCCGTAGATTTACTGATGTGGTTTCAGTAGATTTGCGTGCCTTAATTGTAAGGACTCTGTAGGAAGTCAAAGATTATGCTTGCGATCGCTGCTGAGTGTGTTAGCTTTGTAGCGGCTATTAACCGTCAGGGGGGAGACTGTACAGGGCGTGGAAGCCATTCTTCAATTATTGTTCAACGAACTAAGGCAGGCCACTCGATCGTCTGAACGGAATTGTCGGGATATTGCTAGTCGCTTGGCGGCAGAAGTAACCCGAATCTGTTCGGAAAGTAAGCGCATTCAATCGTCTGGGGAAGTCAGTGTTTGGTCAATGACCTTAGCACGACATCGCCTGAAGCAATGCCTGAAATACTATCAGCTAGGCTCACATCGAGGGCGAGTAGAATTGCACAGCACTCTGAGTGCGGTAGTTTACCGATACATCACGCCACCTCAGGTGCAGTCGAGCTATCAAGCCCGCCTGACATTGATTGAAGACTTCTTACAAGGGTTTTATATTGAAGCAATTAATGCCTTTAGAAGAGAAAATCAATTACCTCCCACTTACAGCCCCCGCACATTGCTGGAACTTGCCGAATACATGGCATTTACCGAGCGCTATGGCAAACGGCGAATTCCATTGCCGGGTCGGCGAAGTCAGCAGTTGATTATTTTACGGGCACAAACATTTTCGCAACAACAGCCCCCTGAAACTGCCGTTGATATCGAACAGGCAGCAGAGGGTAGTGTTGGCGAATCGGATGATGTGCGCAACATGGCTCCGGTGCAGCAAGTGCGCGAACAGATGGTGGCTCAGGAGGTCGAACCAGCCGAAGATTCGCTGCGAACGTCAGTGGTTAAAGAACTGATGGCATATTTAGAAGAAAAGCAGCAGAATGACTGTGCAGACTATTTTGCCCTGCGTCTGCAAGATTTGCCTGCCAATGAAATTGAGGCGATTTTGGGATTGTCGCCCCGACAGCGAGATTATTTACAGCAACGGTTTAAATATCACTTGATCCGATTTGCCCTTTCCCATCATTGGGAACTGGTGCATCAGTGGTTAGAGGCAGATCTAGAGCGCAATTTTGGCTTGACGCCCCAGCAATGGAAACTATTGCTCCAGCGGATTAATCCTCAACAAGAAGAATTGTTGCATTTAAAGAAATCTGCGCTCCCTGATGCGGCGATCGCCCAAACATTGGGTTGCAGTGTGAATCAAGTTCAGAAACAATGGTCGAAACTACTGGAACAAGCTTGGGAAATTCGCAACAATTTAGTATCCGGAGCAGGGGCAGCAACCGATGAATAGTGATTCAGAAGCCATTAATCAGTTCCTAACGTGGCTGCTACAAGAGGCTAAACCTCCTGTTTCAGAACCATCAGGGGATCATTTTAGAATTGGAACTGAGCCGGATCATTCCGGGGCGGGAACGCCACCCTTGCATCATTTAGATCCATTGGATTCTGAGGAGTTAGACGAGCTAATCGCAGACCTCTCGGATTCAAACCATTTCTTTGTTGAGGACATCCCCTTATTTAATCCAGGAGTTATACCCACTGTGCAAGATCGTTTTCACACGTTATTAAAACGTCGGCTGCGAACTGAGATTGAGCAAAAACCACCTTTATTTCCTTGGGAAACCCAAATCAGCGACTATGAGTCTGAGGTTTCAGATTGGAACACTCGTCAATTAGTTCCTGCACACTTTTGGAACACCCAGCTACAAAGTCTCAATCTTCCTGTTCCCATGCCAGAAGTCCTCTTGGCGGAACTGTTTAGTCGTTGTCAAGAATTTGTCCAGACATCTCTTCAAGAAGGGGTCAAACTCGTTCGGGTGGTAGAAGAGTTTTTTCCAGGCAACTCTCAAGCCCTGAATCAGTTAGCAGGTCTGGTGTTAGCATCTCCTTTACGGTCTGGAAATGCCGTTCTATCCAGCACTATTTCCCATTACGAAGCGGCGACCCAACCTCAAAAAATGGCGTTGTCGTTAATTGCTACCCGCGAAATCTTTAATGCCATGACATTGAAGGTTTCTCCAACTCAGCCCAGGGTCGAGCGCCAATGGCAAACGGCTTCCGGCGTATTGACGTTGCAGGCAGAGGCAGTATCTCAATCGGGTCACTTACGGCTCCAGGGTCAACTCCCTTGTCCGGGCAGTTTGCACTTTACCAGTGAAGCCGTTCAGGCATCGACGCAACGGACGAATCCGGGGCATTTGATGATCGAGGTGTTTGATTTAGAACCCAACCAGGTCTATTCCTTAGAAGTTCAGTTGGCTGATAGTAATGAACCGTTGCTGTTTGCCGTGTGTTCTACCGACGCTGTAGACGCGTAGTCCTCTTTAAAAATGAACCTATTAATGGGTGCGACCATACGCTAAACTCTTTAGCGCCAACCATAACCTCGCAACAAACTCAGAATAAGATCCAATATCGAACGAAGGGCGCAGGTATCTACCATCTGCGGTCATTGTTGTTTTTTTTAGCATCTATAGCCAATTTCGCTAGGGTTCTCATATCCATCAGATCTCCTAGCAGATTAATCAGGGAGGGTGGGGCACACTCTCAGCCAAGGGGCTTTGTCCTCTGCCCTCCCGTCTGCTTTTTTTACTCTTCAAATTCACTCTGAAAATGCCATTTTCATGATTTGGGGTAAGGCGTTGGGGCATGTTGTGTCCCCAAGCATTGTCAGAGATAGATATGACCTAGTTGGTCTAGAAATTGGCTCAGTCTGTGCAGATGGTTTTAAGATACCCTGGACTTTGTTCAAAACGAGCAGGGGTCTCATACCAATTCTTCAAAATCTTGTCATCTTTTTTGAGAGCGACGGCGCTGCCGTAGCTCTCTCAAAAAGAACTTGGAGTCAATTCGACACCATCAACCACTCGTGGCTTCTGCACGATACAGGGGTCATGATTTTAGTCGATTTCAACCATTCATGATTTCGGTGAAATCTACGGGTCGATTCACACTAATTGGGATGAGTTTGTGGTTACGATGGGGGCTAGGGTCTGTTTTAAAGTTGTTTTTTCGTGCGCGAAGCGCACGAAAAAACACCCCTCTTAGCGAGCTTTAAAACACACCCTAAGTATAAAAGGACTGACGTTAGCCCCTTGATTAACTGCCATGGCAAATGCTTCAACGCGATCAGAGAAATTGCCCACGCTTTTGGTGCAACTGCGGCAGCGACTGGAGTCTCAGCCGTTACCTGAACCAGAAGATTCGGTATGGTTGCGGATTTTGGTTCAGGTCTTAGCCGCCATTGGCATTATCTCGATTGATTTAGCTGCCGCAGATGTGGCAGATCCGCTATGGATTAGTGTTTGGGCAGTACCAGTCAGTGCCTTAGGAGCCGTCTGGAGTTGGCATCGTCGGCGTCATCGCAATATTCCGGTTAAGTTTTGCATTGCGATCGCCATGTTGCTGGCTCTGGCTGCTTTCTTTTTACAACTTTTGAGTTCAAGCAACGACACCCGGTTGGCACTGGCTCAGTTATTAATTCAGTTGCAAGTCTTTCACAGTTTTGATTTGCCACGACGCAAAGACCTGGGTTATTCCATTGTCATTGGGCTGATCTTACTAGGGGTGTCGGCAACGTTGAGTCAAACGTTAGCCTTTGCGCCATTATTACTATTATTTCTGGCGATCGCCATTCCCACCCTGATTCTCGACTATCGCTCTCGGTTGGGGTTAGCACCACGGAGTTGGAAACAGATTGGGACGGATTTATCGCTCCGACGATTGGGGTTTGTCTTACTCATCACGCTTGCCCTGGGATTGCTGATCTTTGCGTTTTTGCCGCGTTTACCGGGCTATCAACTGCGCACGTTTCCGGTCAGTGCAGCGATTGAGTTTGAAGGGCAGTTTGATAGCAGTACGATTATTAATCCAGGATACGTACGAGAAGGCAGAGCCCCAGAGGGGTTTGGCAGTGGCGGTGAGGGCACTGTTGAGGGGGGCGACTCGGAAGAATTTAACGAAAATTCCTATTACGGCTTTAGCAGCCGGATGAACCAAAATTTGCGCGGGGAACTGCTGCCTAAAATTGTCATGCGAGTGCGATCGCAAGCCCCAGGATTTTGGCGGGTGATGGCATTTGATCGGTATACCGGACAAGGCTGGGAAGTTTCGCGCAACGAAGAGGAGCAGATTGAGAAAATCGAACGCCCAACCTGGACGTTTCGGTTTAACTTACCCTGGTCAGTCAGCCTCAGTCGGACGGAAGAGGTGGTGCAGTCTTATACGGTTGTCTCCGACTTACCCAACTTGCTCCCCGTTCTATATGAGCCGAAGGAGTTATATTTTCCTACGCGGCAAGTAGGCATCGATTTAGAAGGAGCAGTGCGATCGCCCATTCCTCTCTCGGAAGGTTTGACCTACACCGTAGTATCTGAGGTGCCCTATCGCGATCGCACCATACTACGCCAGTCGATGACGGCTTATCCCACGACCATCGATCAGTACTATCTGACTGTACCAACAGCGATCGCAGATCGAGTTCGGCAAAAAACCGAAGAAATTTTTTCTGATGCGCCCAACGTGCTGATCGACCCTTACGAAAAGGCATTGTATCTGGCGCAATATCTCAAGCAAAACTACACGATTCAACCCGATTTACCGCCCCTCGCGCCGGGTGAGGATCTGGTAGACGCGTTTTTGTTTAAGCAACAGGGTGGTTATCCAGACCATTTCTCCACAGTCTTAACGATGATGTTGCGATCGGTGGGTATTCCGGCGCGATTGGTGGTGGGCTTTGGCACAGGTGAATTTAACCCCTTCACAGGCTATTACATTGTCCGCAACACCGATGCCTATGCCATGACAGAGGTATTTTTCACAAAATATGGCTGGTTTTCCTTTAATCCGATTCCTGGCTTTGATACTTTGCCACCCGAAATTTCGGAATCGCAGACGTTTAGCGTATTACGTCAGTTTTGGAACTGGATTGCAGGCTGGTTGCCTTCGCCGATTACCGGGGCAATCAACCAGATCTTTGAGTGGATTACAGGTGTCGTGGGATGGGCGATCGCCTGGATCTCAAATCTTTTTTCTCAAGGCTGGGTCGGTTTGCTCTTAGGCTCAGGCATCATTTGCCTGCTCAGTTTTGTTGGATGGTTGCTCTGGAGTGGTTGGCAAAGCTGGCGCTACCAGTATTGGTTATCTCGACTACCGCCCACAGAAGCGCTGTATCAACAATTGCTGAAAGGCTTAGCCGCTCAGGGATTTCATAAAACTCCAGCGCAAACACCATTGGAATATGCCGAACAATTGCGCGACCAATGTTCTCCCGTACATGCAGACGTGATTACGGAAATTTCGCAAGCCTATGTTTACTGGCGTTACGGTCGGCAAGAGGCAAATTTGGCGTACCTCAATCAACAATTGAAACGTCTACAAAAACCTCCATCTAAGCGCTAAAAAAAGAGAGTGTGACGCATCCGTGACACTGAGGTACACAGCGTTGTGAGAGAGCCGCGCTCCGCGCGGCTCTCTCACGATATCCATAATCTATCCAGGTGCGATTTTCTTATTGTTTGACGCTGCCATCGGGCATGATCACCCCTTGCATATTGGTTCCGTCCAATTTGGCTCCGGTGAGGTTGGCTCCGCTCAGGTCGGCATTGGTGAGATTGGCTCCGCTTAAGTTGGCATTGCTCAGGTCGGCATTTCTCAGATATGCGCCTTCTAAGTTGGCACCACTGAGGTTAGCTCCGTTGAGTTTAGCCGAGGCAAGTCCTGTACCACTTAAGTTGGCATTGCTCAGGTCAGCCTCACTCAGGTCGGCTGAATCGAGCAGGGCACTTTCGAAGTTGGTGCCACTTAAGTTGGCGTTTGTGAGTTTGGTGCGGTTGAGGGTTGCCTGACTCAGGTCTTTCTGACTGAAGTTTACCCCCGTCAGGTCACAATCCAGGCATTTTTTGGTTTCCAACACCTGAGCGGTCGGTTCGGGCTGAGTGCAGCCGATAAACCCGACGCTTGCCATGATCAGGCTGGATAATATGAGCGATCGCTTCACCATCATGTTGTTTATATCCTTGAGTATCTGGTTAGTAGTTGGGCATTGCTTAATGGCGGGATGAATGTGAACGCGAACCCTTTGGGTTCACGTCCGCATTCATCTCCCAAATCAACAACGCCAGTAGTTGGACACGATTAAAAACTTGATTTCAATAACCCGCTTGCCGGTGTCGGATTTGCCGACTCAAGACAATGACAGGAATAATCCCCACCACCACAATTGCCAGGGCAGGTGCGGCTGCTTCTGCCAGACGTTCATCTGCTGCCAGTTGGTAGACCCGTACCGCTAAAGTATCGAAGTTGAACGGACGAATAATCAGAGTCGCGGGTAACTCTTTCATCACGTCCACAAATACCAAGAGGACTGCCGTGAGCAAGCCACTGTTCAACAGCGGCACATGAATGTGTGTCAGTACCCGACGAGGTCGATATCCCAGCGATCGCGCTGCTTCATCCAGGCTGGGTTTGATGCGGCTGAGGCTGGTTTCTACCGTGCCATAAGACAGTGCCAGAAAGCGCACCAGGTAGGCAAAAACCAGGGCAATAACAGTGCCACTCAGCAACAAGCCCGTTGAGATACCCACGGTGGCATTCATCCAGGCATCGAGAGCATTATCAAACCGTCCCATCGGCACCATCACCCCTACGGCAATCACCGATCCGGGTATGGCATAGCCCATCGCGGCTAATCGAATTGCCAGGGTCATGCCCAAGTTGGGATGCAGCCGCAGTCCATATGCCATCACCAGCGCGATCGCCACCCCCATCAGCGCGGTGATGCCTGCCAGTATCAAGCTATGATTGGCAAAATCCCAGAACTGCCGATCGACCGTGCGACTCCAATTTGCCAGGGTCATCTGTACCAGCGTCAGGGCAGGGACAAGGAAACCCAATGCAATCGGCAAACCACAGACAACAAGGGCGATCGCGGCGTGGACGTTGGACAAGTCATACTGGGAAACCGGCTGTTGACGAGCGTGAGATTGGTAGTACTTTGCCTGCCCACGAAACCAGCGTTCTACCAGCATCAACGCCAACACAAATAACATCAGCACGGCGGCTAATTGCGATGCAGCAGCGCGATCGCCCATGCCAAACCAGGTGCGATAGATCCCCGTCGTAAACGTCTCGACCCCAAAATATTGCACGGTGCCAAAGTCGCTGAGCGTTTCCATTAATGCCAGAGCAGTGCCAGCGGCGATCGCCGGTCTTGCCAGCGGCAATGCCACCTTCCAAACGCTTTGCCAGGGCGTGCAACCGAGAGATCGACTGGCTTCCAGGGTACAGGTCGATTGTTCTAAAAATGCCACCCGCGCCAGCATATAGACGTAGGGATACAGCACCAGAGTCAACAGAGCGATCGCCCCCCAGAGTGATCGGACATTGGGAAACCAATAGTCAGTCAGGCTTTGCCAGCCAAACAGCCAACGCAAGCTGCGCTGGACAGGCCCGTAAAATTCCAACAATTCCGTATAGACATACGCCAGGATATAGGCAGGTGCTGCCATCGGTAGCAGCAGTGCCCATTCTAAAACGGAACGACCTGGAAAGCGGCAGAGGGTCACCAGCCAAGCCGTGCTCACCCCTAACCCGATCACGCCCAGCCCGACCCCCAACATCAGCCCAAACGAATTAAGGATATATCGCAATAACACTGTACTGGCAAGATGCTGCCAGACAGCTTCAGCAGGGGTGAGGAGGCTCAGGGCAATAAACAGTACAGGGATGGCTAAGAGCAGGGCGATCGCCACTACTATTAACGTCCAGCTATGGTCGAGCAACCTCAATCGATTGAACCAATGGACTCGTCGAATGGCAGACAAACAGGTGTACTCCGAGAATCAAATTCCAGCTTAATGAGAATTACTGTCAAAATACCGTACCATATAATCTGAGGAAATCGATAAAATATTGTCACAATCAAAAACGGTTATGGATTCATCGGCTCTGTTGCATCTGGAGCACGTTACTCGGCACTTTTCCCAGACCCAGACTCCGGCAGTTGCGGATATTACCCTGAGTCTCAGGGCGGGGGAGATTTTGGCGCTATTGGGTCCCTCAGGTTGTGGCAAAACGACATTGTTGCGGTTGATTGCTGGGTTTGAGCGTCCCCAAGCCGGACACATTAGTCTGGCAGGGCAGGCGATCGCTGGCAAGGGGCATTGGGTGGCACCCGAAGCCCGCAATATGGGGATGGTGTTTCAAGACTATGCCTTGTTTCCCCATCTCACGGTGGTTGAGAATGTCGCCTTTGGGCTGCAATACCTGAATCATCGCCAAACATTGCCGGGAACGGTGGTGAAACAACGCGTCGCAGAGGCGATCGCTCTGGTAAATTTATCAGGGCTAGAAAACCGCTATCCCCATGAACTGTCGGGTGGGCAGCAGCAACGAGTTGCCCTGGCTCGTGCCCTGGCTCCACGTCCGGCACTGGTGCTGTTAGATGAACCGTTGAGTAACTTAGATGTGCAGGTGCGGCTCTATTTGCGGCGGGAAATCCGCGATATTCTCAAAGCCACCCACACCACGGCTATCTTTGTCACCCACGACCAGGAAGAAGCCCTATCCATTGCCGATCGCGTTGCGGTTATGCGTCGGGGCCAGATCGAACAACTCGATACACCCGAAGAGCTTTATCGGGAGCCAACCTCCCGGTTTGTGGCAGAGTTTGTCACCCAGGCTAATTTTATTCCGGCAGAGCGTCAAGGCTCGGTCTGGCTGACAGAAGTCGGGCAGTTTCCAATCAATCCCGTTCACTGTACCTGTAAGGCAGATTGGGAACGGTGCCAGACTGAGCTGGCTACAGGTGAACTGATGCTGCGTCAGGAAGAGATTCGGCTGCAATTGGACGACAATGGGAGCGTGTGGGTGCGCGATCGCCAATTTCTGGGTCGAGATTATTGCTATCGCTTACAAACTGCTTCCGGGTTGGAATTGCAAGCTCGCACGGCTTGCACCAGTGCGCTGGAGATTGGGTCGCGAGTCAGCCTTCAGATTGCCCCCCAAACCCTACGATTTTTTGTCAATTCCCATGCCAACCTCGCCCTGGCAACGGAGCGATAGAGCCTGGGTGGAGGAAATCCTGTCGATGATTGGGCAGGCGACGCCTGCCCAATCCATCATTACTTTCTGTCACGGATCACTATCTCAGAGGCAAAGATATTCCTGGATAGCACTCCAAGATTGGCTCGATTACGGGTGTTGTGTGAGAGCCGCGCGGAGCGCGGCTCTCACACAACAACTTGTACTTTATGCCATTGAGAATTGCTATAGAATAAATTGCATTCTTTCCTCCTCCTCCCATGTCAACTATTTGGACGCTTTTGATTACCGATGATTGTGCGGAGGATCGGGAGATTTATCGGGAATATCTGCTCAACGATCCGCATCAGTCATACCAAATCTTAGAAGCAGCGTCTGCCGAAGTCGGGCTGGAACTGTTTCAAAAACGGCATTGCGACGCAATTTTGCTGGACTTTTGTTTGCCCGACATGAATGGCTTGGAATTTTTAGATGCCCTGCGGCAACAGGGTGTGGACTCTCCCTTTCCGGTGATCATGCTGACGGGACAAGGGAATGAGCAGGTTGCCGTGCAGGCGCTAAAACGGGGCGCTCAAGATTATCTGGTCAAGCAACAATTAGTGGCGAGTGAGTTGCAAACGGCAGTTCGCAACGTGATTCAGCATTCTCATTTGCAGCAGCCCCTGGATTCAACATCGGGGCAGCACGCGTTGATTGCAGACATTGCCCTGCGGATACGGCGATCGCTTAACTTAGAGCAGGTGTTACAAACGGCGGTAACGGAAATCCGGCAATTGCTAGAGTGCGATCGCATCGTGATTTATCAAGGGATGCCGTCTAGCCAGCCATCTGTGGCGACGACAGAATTTTCTCTGACTCCGCTGTATGAAGCGGGTTCGATGACAACGGCTGACCCAATCCAACAATTGGCTACGTTTGCAGCGGATTATGCGCAACAAGTATTAACGGATCGGGTTGGGGATGAGGGGCTACCGCCCGGAAAAGTATCGGCTCTGGTATCTCGCAGTCGCAAGAAAACTCCAGATGCCTATTTACTCGCGCCGATTTTGATTGAACGGCAGGGGCAACGGTCTGGGGCGCAGCAGCCCACGCAGCCGGGAGTAGATGGGGATGCCGATTTGCCAACCGCATTTCATCTCTGGGGGTTATTGGTTGCCTGCAAAAATGCTCCACAACAGCAGTGGCGATCAGATCAGGTTGATTTGCTAAATCAGTTAGTGGGACATTTGGCGATCGCCATTCAGCAGGCAGAACAACTCAACCATGCCTTAATTGCTCTGGAAAATGAAAAGCAACTGAATACATTCAAGTCGCATTTTGTAGCAACCGTTTCTCGCAGCTATCGCAGTCCGCTGGCAACAGTTTTAGCGGCTGTCAATACGCTCAAACGCCATCGCGATCAACTCCAGGAAGCCAAACAACAACATTTTTTGCAACTGATCGAAGACAAAGCCCGACAAATGGCGCAGATTGTGGACGATTTGCTGGTGCTGGAGACTTTTGATGCGGGAAAGACCAGTTTTACACCGCTTCCATTTGAGGTATTGCAATTTTTCTCCGATATTATTGCCGAACAACAAGAAGCGGTGGGCGATCGCTACGAACTGTCGTTTAAAATTACGGGCAACACTCGCGGGTTTTGGGGCGATCAGAAATTGTTGCGGCAAATCCTCACCCATCTTCTAGCCAATGCCATGCAGGCATCGCCAGAGGGCAGTGAGGTCGAGGTGTTGCTAAAAGGCGATCGCTCGCATATTCACTGTTCCGTACGCGATCGCGGTATAGGCATCTCCCCGGCAGATCACAGCAAGCTATTTCAGTTTTTTAACCGGGGAACGTCGGTAGATCCCTTTCCTGGCATAGGGTTGGGATTGCTGATTGTCAAAACCTGTGTGGAGTTGCACAGGGGCGAGATTCAAGTAGAAAGTCAGCCCGACGAGGGGACGATGGTGACAGTTCACTTGCCAAAGCAACCGCTTTGAGATACAGGTGGTATTGCCAATGGTCTGAGAATCGGTTGTAGCGTTTGCTGGCAAACGCTACAACCGATTCTCAGACTGTCTCAAGCATTTTTAAGCCCGTATTATGTCTCAAACCATTGTGATTATTGGGGCAGGACCGGCAGGGTTGCTGCTGGCGCATTACTTGCTCCGTCGGGGTCACTACCGCATTGAACTCTATGAGCGTCGCACCGATCCACGATTACAAGATGTCTCCAGCGATCGCACCTTCCCGATTTCGCTACAAGAACGAGGACGACGAGCCTTACGAGCAATCCCAGGGTTAGAAACGGCGATCGCTGCCCAGAGTACGTTTTGTCAGGGTACAGTCATCCATCGCAAAACTGGCAAAGCCCGTCACATTCCTCGCAAAAATCCAATTCTTTCAGTCGATCGCAATCGGTTGGTGGCAGTGCTGTTAGAGCAATTGACCCAGGCGGATACAGATCAACGGGTTCACGTCCAGTTTGACTGTCAATGCATCCAGATCGAGGGCACTGCCAAAACAGTGACGGTGCAACCGACTACGGGTGAGTCCTTTCAAGTTAACTATGATGTCCTGGTCGGAGCCGATGGGGCGCGATCGCGTATTCGAGAGTATTGGGTAGAAACGGGTGCGATAGGTTGCGAGCAAGAGTATATTGCAGATGCCTATAAATCGATTTTTCTCAGTCGGCAGAATCCGGCTACAGGCTTTGAATTAGAGCCTAACAAAATCCATACCTGGAATCTTGATAATAAAACGCGCCTGATCCTGGTGTCTCAACCGGGCGATCGCCTCAACGGCACCCTTATTTTTGAAGCCCAACACAATCCCCTCGCACCTCTAACCACGGCTGAGGAAACACTGGCATTTTTTCAGACCCATTTTCCAGAAGTCGGGCAATTGATTACACGGGCAGAAGCCGAAGCCTTCTTGCAACGTCCCGTAGCCCGAGTATTGACTGTGAAGTGCGATCGCTTTCATCAGGGCGATAGTATGGTGCTATTGGGAGATGCTGCTCATGCCGTATCGCCTTCGATCGGTCAAGGCTGCAATGCGTCGTTAGAGGATGTCTGGATCTTGAATCAACTGCTCGATCACCATGGCGATCAATGGGACGTTGCCCTGCCCGCATTCTCACAACAACGGGTACCCGATGCTCACGCACTGAGAGCGTTATCCGATTATTCCTTTCCGCGTAACCGTTGGTTAGTATTTGAGTTTTTCTTACGTCTAACGGTAGGGCGACAGTTACACCAATGGTTTCCTCAATGGGTGAAACCGTTTGTGTTTGATTTAATCCTGGATACAGATCTGTCCTACGCTCAGGTTCTAGACATGAGTCGAGGTTGGATTACTAAAGTTGAGCGATCGATGCCTAGAAAAGCTAATAAATCAATATAATTTTTCCCCACATTGAGCTATCTGAATCATCCTATGAAAGTTAGATTGACTCTGAAGAATTACAGATGCTTCACTGATTCAAAACCTGCGAGGGTAACTATTGGCAAGGGGTTTACTGCACTTATAGGAATCAACAACTCTGGAAAAACCGCTCTACTCAAATTTTTCTATGAATTTCGCCTTCTTTTAAGCTCGATTTCTGATTTGAGAACATGGCAAGATTTTTTTAATGGTAACGAAAAAATCCTCAAACTGCCCAAGGAACTTTTGAACGCTCAAGAAGTATTTTGCAATTTCAATGATCGACCATTAACAATAGAGTTTGAATTTTTAGAAGACAGTGAGTCAGAATTTGAAGGAATCTTAATTCCTAGAAAACTATCAATTGTAATTCGGAGACAGAGAACTTACGTTGGAAGTATTTTTATAAAAAATGATATTGAATTATCAAAATCTCAAGGGACATCTTTTATTGAGAATAAGATTATTAAAGGAGGGTTGACTGTAATAATATCACCTGATTTTTTGAATTCCTTGAAGTTTTTAGGCGAAACTTTATATATTGGTCCATTTAGAAATGCGATAAATCTTTTCCCAACTCAAATTCTAGATGAGGTGGAAAAAATACAATCACTCCATGCTGAATATTTTGACATACACGTTGGATTATCAATCATTAAAAAGTGGCGTGAATCAAAAACAGGTACTGACAAGGATTTAATCAAAAAAACATATGCTTTGCAAAATGATATAAAACGAATCTTCGGTTTTAAGAGTGTAGATATTAATGCTTCAGTTAATGATCAAACAATTCAATTTGTTATTAATGAAGAAGTTTATAAACTCTCAGAAATTGGTTCGGGTCTTACTCAGTTCTTTGTAATTCTTGCAAATGTTATAACTCAGAAACCATCCTATATTCTTATCGACGAACCTGAGTTAAATCTTCATCCTTCATTACAGCTTGATTTTTTAACCACGCTTGGGAGTTACGCTAGTCATGGAATTCTATTCAGCACTCATAGTATGGGACTAGCAAGAGCTAGTGCTGAGCAAATTTATGTAGTTCATAGAAAACAAGGAGAGGAAGGCAGTGAGATTATTGAATTCGATAGCACGAAAAAAACAAATTACTTATCAGAATTACTTGGGGAATTAAGTTTTTCGACTTATAGAGAGTTTGGTTTTAATAAAGTTCTTCTGGTTGAAGGTGCCACCGATATTAAAACTATTCAGCAATTTCTTCGTAAATATGGAAAGGATCATGAGATCCTTTTGTTATCTCTAGGAGGTAGCAGCTTGATTAATGCATCCTTTAGAGATGAGTTACGGGAAATCAAACGCATCTCTGAAAACATATATGTCTTAATTGACAGTGAGAAAGGATCTATTAATGAAAAACTAGATTCTGATAGAAAAAATTTCGCAGATATGTGTCAAGAAATTGGTATTGAATGTCATATTCTCAAGTATCGAGCCACTGAAAATTATTTTCCAGAACGTGTAGTACAAGCCGTTAAAGGAACCAATTTTTCAGCATTAAAGCCATATGAAAGCCTTAAAAAAAGATCTCAATTAGGGTGGAATAAGACAGATAATTGGCGAATGGCGAAAGAAATGACGTGTGAAGAGTTAGAAGCAACAGACCTGGGGGATTTTATTAAGAGACTGATCAGTTAGCTAAGTTTTAAGAACCATTCCAAAGGTCTTTGAAAATTAAACAATCCCATCAACAATTCACACGGAGTGCGTATGGTTCAGCAACTCAGCGATATCCAGATCTTAGCCGCAGGACAAATGCCACCACCCAATACGGTAACTCCACCGCGATCGCCAAAATGGTCAGATACGTTTGCCTATATTGCCGATCCAGATCAGTTTTGTCGTCGCAATCTGGCGCGCTATGGCGCGATTTTTAAGACCAGTGTGTTTGGTGGCACAACGGTGTTTGTCGGTTCGGCGCGTGCTAACCAGATGGTATTTAATGGCGACCTTAGCTATACAGAAATTGGCTTGCCCCCGACCACAATGGCAATGTTTGGTGAACATAGCCTGTTTCAACGTCCCGATTTGCATCGTCAACGCAAAAGTGCGCTAACCCCAGGGTTTACGGGTCGGATGTTGGCGGGGTATTTACCCACAATGCATCGGGTGATAGCCCAGCATCTCGAAACCTGGGAGACAACACAGCCGATGGCATTGGTACCCAAAGTAGAGCAAGTTTGCTTTGATGTGCTGGCACCGTTGTTATTAGGCATCCAACTCGACCCAGACGATACTGCTTTTTCAGGTTTACCCATTACGTCTAAAGCAGACCTGAAGCGACTATATAAAACCTTTTTTGATGGGTTTTATGGATTAGTAAATTGGAAATCTCCGCTGACTACGTTTGGTCGAGGATGGCAAGCACGAGAGCGGTTACTTCAATTTATGCGAGGGGTGATTCAACGGCGGCGATCGCAGCGTGAACCAATGGATCCAACTACCGACTTCTTATCGATGATGTTGGTCAATCAACAGCAAGATCCAGCCAGCATTTTTAGTGATGCCTTGATTGAAAATCAATGCTTGCTGCAACTCTGGGCATCGCATTACGAAATCATGGGACTGATTTCATCCTGGATCTATCAACTCGGACGTCACCCTCACCTGATTCCTCGCTTACGGACGGAGCAATCAATGGGACAAGCGGATCTACACGCCGTTGAAATGATAGATCTAGAGTCGTTGAAACACCTACCATTTCTAGACGCCACCATCAAAGAAACCTTACGCACCTTGCCACCTTCCTCGACTGCCAACCGTCGCCTGACGCAATCCGTCGTGTTAGATGGCGTGTTGTATCAAAAAGGTTGGACACTGATTGCAGAACCCCGCATTGCCCATGCCATGGAGTCTCACTTTAGCCATCCCGATCGCTTTGACCCCGATCGCTTTTTATCCGATCGAGGTGAGGGCAAGATGTATGAATTTATTCCCTTTGGGGGCGGAGTTCATGCTTGCTTAGGGGCACAACTGGCAATGACCCTGACCAAAGTCTTCATCTGCCATTTTTTACGCCGATTTGACTGGGATTTGTTAGGAGAAGCAAAATTTGTCCAGTTTCCGCTAAAAAAAATCCACGATGATTACCAAATTCAGCTTCGACCCGTTGATGTAACCCTCATTTGAACCAAGTTTCCTCAGTGCTATAAAACTAATGCTTGACTCGCACCGCATCGCGCACCTGGTCGAGTAGCTTTCGAGGACGAGATTCCAACATCGAATTGCACAACACCCTTGTATAAAACACACCTAAATAGTGCAAATACACTACCAAGATTACCAGGGCGGATATGCGGAACTTTGCTGTGTATCCACCCTGATTGAGGTGAACATACAGCAAAGTTGCTGTAGATCCCGCTCTTTAGGGTGGATCTACAGCAATGAGTTCGTTGATTCACCTGACATTGGCGGATCAACAGAATTACTCTGTACAATAAATTGTTCCACAGGACTGGTATTAAATGTTACTCCTTGGGAACCCTTAGCAGGGCAGTCCTGTAGAACAACCTCGCTGGAGCCGACGAACACCGCTAGCCCGACGACGTCGTACTCGACGGCGTTCGCGGCTCAGCTCGAATGTTAGACTGTTTTCTACTTTCTCATCTGTAGAAGAGCAGTCAGTCAAGAATAATTTCTTACTTACCAAATACTTATGAGAACGGAGCAAGAGTTTTTCGACGAACTCATGAGCAGAGTAGACATACTACATTCATCTCCTCAAAGAGATAATGAGGCAAGTCGTCATGATCTGCTTATTTATCCTTTATTGACAAGTCCTTTTGGTTTAGGATGGGATGCTAAAGATTTGGTTTCTCAGTCCACTATCAAAGTGCCAAAAGAAGCAAGTAGTAGTCATATTTTCCGTAATGGGGAACCTAAAATTAGAAAACCTGACATCTTAATTTCACCAGTCAATTCAAACAAAAATATTGCAGTCATCGAAGAGAAGGAATACCAGTCGAGTATTGAGAAACTCAATAACTACAGACTTCAAGTGGCAGAATATCAGGCTTTATATGAATGTACTTGGGGAGTGATTTCCGATGGTGAAAAGTGGTTGCTTAAGAAGAACTTTGAGACTTTCCACCAATTTGACTCTTTGAACGAACTTCGTCTGGGAATTACTGATCTGAGGAATTGTATAGGTAAAGAGCAGGTGACAGAGAGATTAATTTATCATGGAACATGCGACCTTATAGTCGTTGTTCCACTTTTTGCGCTAACTCAAAATGTTTTAAATCTACAATCAGATCTCACGCAATTAGATTTTTACTTCAAGATTCCCGTTATAGTTGTTGGAGTAGAATCAGGGATACCTACTTCAGATGGTGAAGGGTTTGAAGAGTTTACAAACTTAAATGCAGCACTAAAGAGATATCCAGATTTAGATCCAAACAAAGGTACTAAGAGATTTACATTGGCTATGAAAGAAGTGAGGGGAGGGAGAATTAACAGATTAAGATTTGAAACTTGGGCTGCTAACGATTTATATTCAAGATGAATACGAGCAAGTCTAACAATTCGGGTGCAGCGGATTGCCCGAAGCTCTTTGGGTTAGATGCAAGGATGTTGGCAACCGCAGACCCGACCCGTTATGCCGCTGGGTTATCGGTTGGGGCAATAACAAAAACAGAAAACATGATTGCTCCACAGCTTTATCGATTACTTGAAGAATGCTATCCAATCGGAAGTATTCAAAATGTAGATGCTTTAACTGGTGGGGAGACGAACCAAGTATTTCGTCTTTACTGTGATAAAAGCACTTTTGCCCTGCGAATCAGCCATTCAACCAATACCGCAGCATCACTTGCCTATGAACATCGGCTGCTGCAATTCATGAGCCAACGGGTTCCAGAAGTTCCATCCCCGATTGTCACTCATGATGGTTTGACTTATCTTCAGCATGATGGTTTGCTGATTACCCTACTTCCCTTTATGCCAGGGCGAATGCTTGACGATGAAAATGAGGCAGAATGCATGATGGCGGCTCAAATGTTTGCTCGATTGCAGCGGGTCGGGCTGGAATATCCAGATTTAAGTCCAAGACCTAATAAGCCACGGTTTTGTGAACTGGATTGGGAGAATAATCGTTGGTGGCGATGGAATGAGGTCGAAAATCTACTGTTTCATCGGGCAGATGCATTTCTCGAAACAGTCAATGACCCATATAAGCGTGCCCTCACTGAGCAGGTTTTTGCCAAACGGATGTTCATTGCTCAGGAAAGAGAGGTATTGCGAGATTGGGTCGCTATGTTGCGAGATTCAGGGCAACCGCTACTCTTTGCACCTACCCATTGTGATTACTGGTGCAATAACATTCTAGTCAAAGATGGACAGATCAGTGCAGTGGTGGACTGGGATGGATGCAAAGCCGAGTGGTTATTCTATGCTCTGGGTCGCGCAACATGGGATTTCTGCAAGGATAAACGTCAGCATCGGCTGGATTATCAAAAGGCTGTGAGATTTCTGCAAGCCTATCAAGCAGCCGATGGTCCTATTCCCTCTACAGAGTTTGATCTACTCATTCCAGTCATGCGATGTGTTTGTATTATAGAAGTCTTGCTTGGGTTACAAGACGCAGCAGAGGTTGGCTTAAATGACCATGCGTTGCACTGTCTACTTTCGTTGGAGAACTTGCAGAATGTTGAGTTGATCGTTTGAGCGATCGCGGCATAACCCGGCTGGAGCGGACTGTTGAGAGATCTTGGTAGCGTTGTAGAGGTTACTTGCAGCCGCTCAGTCGGAACGTTAGGATGCTTAGCCAGTAGTAGGGAAGACGTTACAGAATGATTAGTGAGGCGATCGCAGGTTGGTTCACCTGTTCATAGGCAGCAATCAATCGACCATATTCAGAATCCTCTGGATTGATAAAACCCTCAAGCATCGTATCCAGGTAGGGCTGGGCCTGATCAAGACGATTGAGCTGGACGTAGGTTGTGACCATCCCTGTCTGGACAATGCTGGCGCTATCTGATGGATGAGCCAGGCGATCGAGCCAGGCTAAGGCTTTTGCAGAATTCCCTACGGCTTGATAGTTTTGAGCGATCGCCAGCATCGATAGCGGATCTGCTGTCTCGTTGATTGCAGTTTCAATTTGCGGTAGTTTTGTGGCGATTGTTTCACTGTGTCCCAGTTCTAAAACCATGCGTAACAAAACCGAAAACCGTTGATGATTCACTGGAGCTTGTAACTCCATTTGAATCGCCCGATCGAGCAATGCCGCTGCCCGATCGCGTTGTCCCAATTGCTGATAGTACTTCGCCAAGTTTGCAATTAAAACGTCTCGATTGGGTTCATCAGAGAGGGTTTCGATTTTAGCGGCGAGGCGATCGAAAATGGCGATGAGTTGGGGGTGCTGACCAGCGGGTAAATCGTTGAGCAATTGCTCTACTTCTGCGGTGTAAGGAGCGTCGGGTGGGCGAGCATCTGGATAGCTGACCAACAGGCGAAATAGGCGATATCGATCCGCCGGATCAGCCGAGTTGGGTAACGCGGCGATCGCGCTCAGCTCATCCAGGAGCCGTGCCGTGGGGTCGATGGCTGTAGCTTGCGGTAGCGGTTGAGCCGGATACCACTGAAGAGCGGCGCGATCGGTTGCCTGGTAATCTTGACAGCTCAGGGTTTGAGCTTGAACAGGGATTAAAGAAATTGCAATTTGACTCAATAGAGGCAGTGCAAAAAACAGCGAAAGTTTTTTTATGGAAAGCATTTCAATTCGGGAATATTTTTTTTATACAAAGGAGATGAATGTCCTATTGGACAAATTTCACTTGCTTTAAAATCAGTCAGTGGCTGTGAAGCCATTAGCTGATCTTTACTTTAATTCTTAAAGTGGTTGTCCCCCATTCAAACGCTCTTTCCAGAAGAACAGCGATCGCTGCCAACCCTCTACAGGAAAGCTACTTGCCGAGTGTCCCATCATAGGGTTTTGCCACAGGTCTGAACTGACATTCTCACCTTAACCAGGACATTAGAGGTTGTCTTGTCTGGTTACAGTTTTGGCAACTAAAACCAGGCAACAACCGTTTCTATTTACAGTAGCAATAGGTTCAGGCGCATTCTCTGGCAAATCGTTTATAGCAGGATGTGTGGTGATCAAGATTCAACAATTCATCTATGTGGCAATTGGGGTATGGATTGCGATTGCCAGCAACAGCCTTGCCCATTTTCTGCCCTTGTCCTCAGTTTTCACGATTGGACGCTCAGCGATCGCGTCCTCCCATCCCACCGTTGCATTGGAGCGATTAGGATTACCTCGTTCCGTTGCAAATACTGTGCAACGTACCTTTCAGCGAGACTATCAAAATCGCATCGATAACATTCGCATTGTCCATGTCGAACCGGCCACCTGGGAGGATTGCGACCCCGACTTGCCTCACGGACGCTTCTCCTACGCTCCCTGTGAGTCTAGATCTCGTACAGGTTGGCGAGTCATTGTCATGGGTGAGTTTCCCACTATTCACCAAACCATGATGCGAACCTATTATGTCGATTGGCGATCGTGGGCTGTTGCCTCTCCCATTCAAGATGTGTCGGAAGAGATGCGGTCTCAAATTGCCAGTACCCTTCAGGTTGCACCATCCGATTTGCAAATTCTGGCCGCGCCCGAAGAATCTTTTCTCCCCGCCACTGCCTGCCCAGACGAGGAGTTTTGCCCAATTGCACCCACCTATCTGGGATGGCGGATCTTAGCCGTTGCCAATGGTCGCGATCGCATTGTTCGCCTGCGGGGTTTCGGCTCTCCCATCCATACAGACATTAGATTTGAGGAAAATGATGAGGTAACGCTGGGCACCCTTCCAGTTACTCTGGTCAATGCGGTGATGCAAGATGCCCAGGAGCGGTTCAACACCTCTGAACTGATGCTTGAGATGTCCGCAGACGCACCAGCAAATCTCGGTTCCCAGGTTGAATCGATTGAGTCTGTAACCTGGAACGAGTGTGGTGGCGGTTCTGGCCCATCTCTGCCAATGCGCGGCATTTGCCCTGATGTCAGTGTGTCTGGATGGCGCGTGATCGTTACAGGAGGGGTGCGTTCAGATCCGCTTCGCCTGGTTTACTACATCCCACAAGGGTCTGATGCTGATTCCTGGACTCCCCAACCGGATGGGTTGCAAAGTCTATCCGAAGCCGTACAGCGTCGAATGCTTGCCCAAGTCGCAGAACATGCCGGAATTCCTGCATCCAGCTTGCGTCTGTTCTGGGCAGAAGCCCGCTTCTTTGATCGCTGTTTGAATACCCATCCAGGTTCTCCCAGCTGTGGTATGGATATTCGTCCAGGGTGGGCGGTGCAAATCTTGGTCGATCAGGCAACCTCCGACACGCCGATGCAACAATCCATGTGGGTCTACCACACCAATGTCACAGGCACCGATGTCCGTCTGGTTAGCCGGGGTCATTGGATGCCACCGCCGATGGCTTTGCCAGGAGTGCCGTAGCGATCGGTTGTGGCACTGAAGTGAGAACTAGCCAACATAACCGGGGAAGGGTTGATGCTGATTGACTGGCGAATCTTTGTAAGGGCAGGTTTAGCACATTCCTGATCGGTTTGCAGTCAGCGTTTCGGCAAAACCTGCCCCTACGGTAGAATGCGCCTGAATTCTTTAACAGACCTTAATCCCTGGGCTCAAAGCTTAATTGGAGTAGTTCAGCTAGGTACAAAAGAGCCTACAGAGTCCTATGTGGACAACCTGGAGGAGAAATACAGTTGAGGCGGGTATTGTTTGACAGTGATGTTTTGCTTGATGTTCTAGCTCAGCAGCAATCGTTTAGTTATCTGTGTCCAGTGAGCGAAACCGTTATACTGCTTACTGTACAAAGGCATGATTGTTTAATTGGTTCTATAGGCTGTGGGTGTCATGCCTGTTAATTGCCGAAACTGTTTACTCAAATGACTATGGCTGTTGAACCCACACAGAAAGGCAATATCTATAATCGATTGGTCTGTTTGTTTCAACAATTGCTTTGCCCTTTCTACCCGTTGCTGAAGCAGGTATTGGTAGGGCGCTATCCCGATCGACTGCTTAAATAGATGGCTGAAATGAAATTGGCTCATGCTCAGCAACTGAGCTAAATCTGCCAGCTTGATGTCTTGATCTAGATGGGTGTCAATGTAGTCCAAGATGTGTAGAAGTTGGCGTTTGGGTAATCCACCCTGATAAACCGTGAGACGAGGCTTGCTAGCAGCATACTGTCTGAGCAAATGGACTGCTAAAACATTTGTCAGTGATTCAATATAGAGCCTGCCGCCTAAGTTCTCCTGTTTGAGTTCGGCGAGTAGCATCATACCAATCGCTTCAAGCTGAGGGTCGCGAGTCCGAAATTCCGGGAGTAATTCTAACCGTTCAGGATTTTTATCAAGGGTTTCTCTGGCAACGCTTTGGAACAAATGAGACGCAATCCGAATTTGCAAGAAGCGATCGTCGCTATCCCAACGGGCAAAAAGTGGCATCTGGGCAGGTGTGATACCAATGTCGCCCTTCGCGTATAATTCGGTACGGGTCTTGTCACCCTGAGTGAGTAGTAAACCGACTGGGCGTGGGGCAAGAGACAAACAAATCGAATGCTCATCACTGTAATACGTTTTCCCCTCCCCCGCAGGGTGTTGAAATTGCTCGACCAGAATGTTTCTCCAACCCTGGTTTCGACTAGACAACATGGGCAAACTGGTACATTCAATTTGACGGTTAGCAGAAGTCTTCATAATGCAAACCCAATTTGTCTAGTTCCCATTGTATTCATTCTCGTATGCTAAACCCCTACCGTCTGTATGACTTGCGATCGCCTCTTGTAAAGGTGTCATGCGATCGCCTCCCGCCACACGTAAGGGTTCGGCATTTCGGTTGGATTTTACCAGGACTAACATCTTGACCAAAACCTCGGAGGTTTCAGCCACAGTATTAGGTACATTACTGGATGCTGGTTTAAAACCTCCGAGGTTTGCGATCGCCTATCGCCACACGTAAGGGTTTAGCATTTCGGTTGGATTTTTTGGTCAATTCCCGTATCTATGGGCGAAATGCCAAACCCCTACCGTTTGTATGACTTGCGATCGCCTCTTGTAAAGGTGTCATGCGATCGCCTCTCGCCACATGTAAGGGTTCGGCATTTCGGTTAAATTTTTTGGTCAATTCCCGTATCTATGGGCGAAATGCCAAACCCCTACCGTCTGTATGACTTGCGATCGCCTCTTGTAAAGGTGTCATGCGATCGCCTCTTGCCACACGTAAAGGTTCGGCATTGCGGTTGGATTTTTCTAGGACTAACATTTTGACCAAAACCTCGGAGGTTTCAGCTGCAATATCAGGCACAATGATGGATGCTGGTTTAAAACCTCCGAGGTTTGCGATCGCCTATCGCCACACGTAAGGGTTTAGCGTTTCGGTTGAATTTTACCAGGACTGACATTTTGACCAAAACCTCGGAGGTTTCAGCCACAGTCTTAGGCACGATGGTAGCTGATGGGTTAAAACCTCCGAGGTTTGCGATCGCCTCTCGCCACACGTAAGGGTTCGGCATTTCGGTTGGATTTTTTGGTCAATTCCCGTATCTATGAGCAAAATGCCAAACCCCTACCGTTTGTATGACTTGCGATCGCCTCTTGTAAAGGTGTCATGCGATCGCCTATCGATGCTCCGACCTCAAAGCAAGACGCTACCAATGATGTTGACGCGGATGGCAGGGTGTAACGTCTACGTCATGGACGGTTCAACCATTTGAATACCATATTTCTGAAGAATTTCAGGCATTTTAGGTAGATCATCAGGGATCTCTCGAACTTTTTCTGCCATTTCAGTGAAAAATTCGTCAATGGCTCCGCCAATACTCCATGCCAGAAAGCGAGCGCATTGATTGGACTGGTTCTTGTAAGCATGTATCGTTCGTGCGGGCACATGAACAAAATCACCCGGTTCGATCGAAAATTCCTGGTTGCCTAATTGCACGATCATTATTCCTTCCAGCATAAAGTAGCTTTCTTCTTCTTTGGCATGAGTATGCGGCGGAACAAAACCACCCGGCGGAACCTCCACGGTCATTACTGCCATGTGGTTGGGTGAGGCAGCCGATTGTAATTTGATACAGATCCGATCGCTTAATACTTGTAGGGTTTGACCTGCTTGACTGCGTAATACCGTCATTTCTCAACGTCCTCTCTAAACTCTGTGTGAATGTAAAAATTTTCTACTGTGCTATCGGGTGATTACAGCTTTCAAAGGGATTGCTGTTCTCTTATGCTGCGACCAGTGAGGCAGGGCTGAGGGGAGGAATATGATAGCGATCGCGCACCACCTCTAACGGCAGATCCATCACCTCCCAAAAGTTCCAGTGATTGGATAAATCTACGCTACAAGCCGCTCCTCGCTGCAACGCATGGATAACGAGCGGGATATCAAATAAACCCTGAGCAGAATCAGCAATGGGAGTGATTTTGATGTTCCAGTGAAACTGCAAAATGACAAACAACAGAAATGCAAACCCATCTTTGCGAATAAAACCAGCTTGAAATGCACCCTGCTGAATTTCATCTTTTGGGGTGGTATCGTAACCCGAAAGGATATGCCCCAAGTCATGGAATACAAGACGTTCTGGGATGCCACCCGCTTCGCCCGGAAAGGGAAAACCATTTTGGTGTAGTGTTGCCAAAAGGTATGACCCAGTGTTCCGTGGGGTAAGTGACCAAGTTGGTGATAGTTTCGAGCGATCGCTGGATCGTCACCGGCTTTAAAGAACAGTGGCGCAACAATCTTGGTTACTCCCGCAATCCCTTCTTCATGCAATGCAGGCATCACGATCTGGCTCATCATGCGCCGCATCATCTGGAACTGCACCAGCCGTTGATGACCGTTTGCCGACTCCTGGAGCACTCGTAACCCTTGCTCATGCACTGAGAGTGCCTCAGACAGTAGCCTCAGAGCTTGCTGCTGTTGGGGAGCCGTTTCACCATCAACCATTGCCATCACGATCGCCATTTGCAAGAGCCGCCTGCGGTGGTGCTCCTGGGGAATCGATTGTGCCACCTGGCAGGGCGTAACTGATAGTGCTGCCACCTCTCGATTGCCGTGGTGCAGCGCCGTAACAGTCTCTAAAAATTGCTGTTCGCGTGGGGTTAACGCTTTAGGGTTAGCCGCCACTGCTATGAGCGATCGCAACACTAACGGTAATTCTCGCGAAGAAAAAACTGCAATGTCCATCACGACCTCTAACTTTAAAGGAGTGAAATTGTTGATAGATTCAGACTACTGGCTACCCCACTGGCAAAGCAGTGACTAAAAACGTCGAAAAAATTGACTTAAAATGTCACTGTGCCAAACGTGCCACTCTGCAACCTCTGCCCATGTCCATGAATCATCCTGAGAGCGTGGAGCCGCATCTCATACAAAATTCCGTCTCCGTTAGACTCGTGCAAGCGATTTTGGACGCTGCTACCCACTGTGGACTGAATGCCGCTGATCTCCTGGCTGCCCTAAAGCTTGCCCCCCACTGTTTAGAGGATGTGGATGGGCGGATTTCTCACGAACGGTTTTGTGCGCTCTGGCAAGCCATTACTCAGCGATCGCCAAACAGAAGCATTGGCTTGCAGATGGCGACCGCCGCCAAACCGAAAACCTGGGATGTATTGGGTTATGCGATGCACAGCAGCGCCAATTTAGGGGAAGCATTTGAACGGTTAGTGCGTTACTCGCGGCTCAGGCATACGGGAGCTGAATTTACCTTCGAGGTTGAGGGAAATGTTGCCCGGATTACGATGGCAATTCCCAGTACACCCCTGCCACCCAATGATGCGATGGATGAATGGGTAGGAGCTAACTTTGTGCTGTTGAGTCGTCAGTTAACGGGGCTGGATTTGGTGCCGTTACAGATGGGGTTCCAGCATCCCAAACCACGGGACTTGTCTGCGTACCATCACTTGTTTCAATCTGCTTTAGCGTTCGATCAGCCCGTGAACGAAATGAAGTTGGATGCGGCACTGATCCAACGCCCTCTGGCACAAGCCGATCCGGGGCTTTCCTCCATTCTCGATCGCCATGCCGAAGAACTGTTGGCTCGATTACCACAGTCTGAACGCCTGCTTGATAGCGTCAATCGCTTGATCAGCGAGGGATTGCGAGGAGGTAATCCCAGCTTAGGGGCGATCGCTCAGCAACTTGGCTATGCCCCCCGTACTCTCCAACGAAAGCTAGAAGAAGCAGGCACGTCTTACCATACGTTACTCGACGACATGAGGCGGGAGCTTTCGGTCTACTATTTGCGGGAAGCACAAATTGCGGTGAGTGAGGTCGCTTTTTTATTAGGATTTTCGGAAACCAGCGCATTTCACCGTGCGTTTCGACGTTGGATGGGCGTTTCTCCAAGTGAGTTTCGCCGCAGTGCCTAACCGTGTGAGTGTGCTTTGCACCGGCTTCGCCAACGCCTTGTTGGGTGGGTGGGAGACGCGGGGTGATGTCCTGGATCTGTTGTTAATTGTTTGGGAAGATGCGCGCGCACCTTTCCAAACAATTAATGACGGATTTGAAACACTACCGAGATACAGCATTGGGGGGCTTATTGGGCGAAGGCTTATTGGGCGAAAGGTTCTAAGGCTTTGGCAATTTCTTCTAGAGTGGCATCCTCCAACAAAATTCTGCCTCTGGAGGTAATAATCAGGACGTTGTCGATATGTTTGCCATCTTTGTCGGCACGATACTCCTGATACCACGTACGCATCTGCTCAGCGATCGCCAGTGTGCCCCCGACAATTCCTATAATTGTGGCGATCGCGGCGGTCATGCCTTCGCGATAGATATCCTCTGAGATCAGTTGATAGTCGCCTGTGATCCCTGGAATTTCCAACAGTGCCTCTGTCGCGGCGATCGCGCCTTCACCCTCAACTGCCAATTGGATTTCAGCCATCGTCACATTCCTCTAGACCATTTGCTTGGAGACTGTATCACCCTAGCCATTTTTTATAGCTCATGCCATCTTTAATCGCACCTGGCCAGGGAGTTAATGTTTTATGTCTTTCAGGCACAAAATATAAGTTTTGCTCATCATCTAAAGGGATATTTGAAATGTCTTGGTGGGGGTAAAAACCTGTTTTAGATCTCCCTCAGTCCCCTTTGCAGGGAAACTTTAGACCTGATCCCCTGCTTGTGTCTAGCGCATCGGTAGCACAGCGACGCCGTGCTGCCAACAATAGATCTTCGGTGATCTTAAGAATCGTGGATTAAATCCGCTATTGTGACTCGACGATTCTTGAATTTCTTAAATGTTTGCTGCAAATAGTTACGTCTTCGTTACGTGGTAATGTGCCTCTTAAGATGATATTAAGAATCGTGGATTTAACAAAACCGAAGATTTATTTTTGGAAACGCGGCGGAGCCGCGTTTCCAAAAATAAACTTCTGGATTTTAATTAATTTGTGATCCTAAGGATTACAGATCAATGAACTTGTTATTTATTTGCAGAGGGTGATAGCTCGGGCATCGCTCTTTTAGAAAGAATGGGGGTTATTCAATCCGCGATTCTAAGGGTGTAACTGAAGTCATGCCTCATCCCAGTTCGGTAGGGACAGGAAGTGTTCAAATTGTGCCATCCCATCTAAACAATGACAGATTCACAAAAGCCGGATACTCTTTCATCTCATGCGGCGACAACGTGCCCTACCCCTTTCAAAGTATTAGTGGTAGAAGATGATTTGAGTAATAATGCCTTGTTTAGCCTGTTGCTGAGCAATCTGGGCTATTGCGTCGAGGGTGCCAGAAATGGGCATGAAGCTTTAACAAAGTTAGAGCAAACCACCTACGACATTATTTTTATGGATTGTCGGATGCCGGAAATGGATGGCTACCAAACGACCTGTTCGATTCGCCAAAAGGAAGGCAGCGAAAGGCATACGGTTATTATTGGGCTAACGGCGTATGCCATGGCAGGCGATCGCGAACGGTGTTTGGCAGCAGGCATGGATGATTTTTTGAGCAAGCCTGTTTCGGGGCGCAACTTGCAACAAATTATTAACCAATGGCTTCGGTCTTAAGTCTCTAAACATATGAGGGAGCATGCGCCAAAGGCGCGCACTCCCTAAAAATTTGCCGTACCCTGCGGCTACACCATTATTGAGTAATGGCAATTTTCAAACTATGGCAATACGTTTCGATCGCCTGTAACCCCTGAGCCGGGGTTCCTTCTGCCAATCGTTTGACAAAGGCACTGCCAACAATTACAGCATCAGCTCCCCATTCCATAACTTGATGGGCATGCTCTGGTTGTGAAATGCCAAAGCCAACCCCGATCGCTTTATCGGTCGAGGTGCGCAGCTTCATTAGCAAATCTTGCACCCGATTTTCCACCTGCGATCGCATCCCCGTCACGCCGACCACACTCACCAGATAGATAAATCCCTGAGATTGAGTGGCGATCGCCTTAATCCGGTCTTCTGGACTGGTGGGTGCAACCAACAAAATCACATCAATCCCATGGTCTGCCGCTGGTTTCAGCAACACATCCATTTCTTCGAGCGGTAAATCGGGCACCACCAACCCCTTGACCCCAGCCTCAGCAATCTGCTGCAAAAATGTCTCAATGCCGCGCTTGAGAATCGGGTTGTAGTAAGTAAATAAAATAATCGGAGCCTGAATCGTCGGGCTGACTTCTTTTACCAGATGCAACACATCTTCTAACCGCACCCCTCGTTGAAGTGCCCGTGTTGCCGCCGCCTGAATAATGGGACCATCTGCCAACGGATCCGAATAGGGAACCCCCAGTTCGATCAGATCTGCACCACTGCGATCGAGCGCTTGCAGTGCCGCTTTCGTCGTCTCTAAATCGGGATCACCCGCTGTAATGAAGGGAATCAGCGCACACTGACCGCGATCGCGCAATTTATCTATGCAGTCGGAAACAGAAGCCATTGTTCAGGGTTAAAAGTTAAGGGTGATATCAGGGGATCTAAACCAGTTTGCTAACAGTGTCCGTACCTGAAGTTGCCGATCTAATGGAATTGCTGAATACGCAACCCCTATTCCGCTCTCTCGGCGTCGATCTCAGCTTGTAGTTGGGCTAGTTCTTCAGGGGTCATTTCGTCCAAACGCTTTTGCAAGATGGCATCTTCGTAGTCTTTGAGTTGCTGATTGTAAGTCATGGTTTTGGTTACAGCCCGATATAGGTAGGTCACGATCCAACCCATCAGACCGCCCACCAATAGGGTCTGCGCCCATATGCCAGCATCAATACCATTGAGACCCAGCGATCGCAGGATCAGATAAGCAATGCCACCTGCGGCAAAAATGCCAATACCAATACCAATTACATCAATCCGCCGCATTCGTAGCAACCCAAAAATAGTCAAAACACGGCTTGCTGTCTTTGCGCTCCGCCAGACCTCCGAGGTTTTAAACCTCGGAGGTCTAATGCCTTGCCGACCCCTCAGATTTGAGTGTTGACAAGATATTAGGGCTGCAATTGCCGTTTCTGCGGACGAAAGTTGAGAAACGGGCTAAAGAGTAGCAAGCCAGGAAACAGAAGAAAAACCATGAAGTACATGAACACACGTTCGATAGAAACGGCTATGTACCATCGTTGCTTGAGATAGAGATATGCGATCGCCGGAAGCACGATCAGATAAGCACCGCCCAAGGCAGCGTAGAGAAGCAAAGAGAAGGGGATAGGCAAATTCATGATGATAAAAATTAAGTCACCAATGCCGTTGATCACTCTCTATCTTACAGGTAGAGGGCACGAATGCAAGGCAGGAATGGGTCAGGCTTACTCGGCAATACGCAATCGGCGGCTAGTCACGGTAATGCCATCTTGTCGAACAATGGCAGACGAAATCCAGCGATCGCCCGTTGTATCCGGCGCAACACCGACCTTAAACAATCCACCGGCAGTCAATAACTCCAGATCGATCGACGCCGGGTTAGCAACAGCATCGGTGCTGGCGAGTTCATCAACCGCTGCCCCCATGAGATATTGATTGCCCAGAGGTTCCTGGACAATGGCATCAAATGCAAATTCTTCACCCGGTCGAACCTGCTCTGGCAAATTGACCGTCACCGTCGGCGGATTATTGCCACTGGTCAACTGGCTCTGTTCAGACAACACATCTTGATGAACAATTTGCCCACCCTCAAACCGTTGGCGAGAGACGATCGTCGCATTGAGTTCAAAATCCCGTTCCTCAGTCGTTTGGGTTGCCGTAATAGTGGTTGTGGTTTCGGCAATCAGTGCCTCTCCTTCTTGCTGCCACTGGGTCAACTCAGTGGTGTAAGAGATTTGCTCAAATCGATCCCAAAACTGCTTCAGTGACTCTTCTAAGGTGTCATAGGTTAGCCCATCATCACTGGTAAAGTCGGGGCTATAAAACTCCATCACGACATCCACGTCTCTGCCTGTTGCAGCAGCATCAATCTGTGTCAGGGTATCGGTCAGTTCCACAGGTGGTGGTGCAGCAGGTTCGGTTTGGGCAGTTGCAATGCCAGCCCAGCCCAAGACTAACCCAGCGGCTAAAGAGGTCAGGGCAACCGAAATTTGCCGGGGTAGGTGACTGTGCGACGACGTAAAGGATTTGAGCATATTGGCAAAATTTTGTAAGAAACAGTTTCCGATGAGGGAGAATGACGATGTAAGTGGTCTTTGCTTAAACAACTAGGTTAGCCTGAACTCTGTTTGCGCTGCCAGGTCTTCATTGTTCATACTCCAGACTTCAATTTCTCGACTGATGACAGATGGATCTAAAAGAATTCTAATTGCAGCCAGCGGTACAGGGGGGCATTTATTCCCCGCGATCGCCACAGCCGAGCAATTATCAGACTATCAAATCGAGTGGTTGGGTGTTCCCGATCGCCTGGAAACCCAATTGGTTGCCCAGCGTTACCCACTCCATACGATTGATATTGAAGGATTTCAGCAACGATTTGGGCTAGGAACGCTGAAAATTTTTAGTCGGATTTTCGCCTCGATTTTTCAAGTTAGGGCATTACTGCGGCGGGGAAATTTTCAAGGGGTGTTCACTACCGGGGGCTACATCGCGGCACCTGCCATCATTGCTGCCCGTACCCTGGGGTTGCCTGCAATTTTACATGAATCCAATGTCTTACCCGGAAAAGTGACGCGCTGGCTCAGTCCGTGGTGCAGCACAGTTGCTCTTGGGTTTGAGGCAGCCGCTCCCTATCTCCCTCGTGCCCAAAAAATTTGTGTAGGCACCCCTGTGCGATCGCAGTTTTTAGATGCTCTAACGACCTCCCCAACACTGCCCAATTTACCGATTCCAGCTGATGTGCCGTTGATTATCGTCGTCGGTGGCAGTCAGGGGGCATTGGCGGTCAATCAACTCATCCGCAAATGTGTCTTGGATTGGGTTGACGCGGGTGTATGGATTGTTCATTTAACGGGAGACAACGATCCCGATGCCCAAAGTTTGACCCATCCCCATTATTTTGCCTTGCCCTTTTATCACGACATGGCAGCGTTGTTGCAGCGTGCAAACCTGGCAATTAGTCGAGCCGGAGCGGGAACCCTAACCGAGTTAGCGGTCACGCATACGCCATCGATTTTAATTCCCTATCCCTATGCGGCAGAAGACCACCAAACCTATAATGCTGCCGTATTTGCTGCCGCAGGTGCCGCCCTGGTCTATCAGCAAGCCGAACTCACGCCAGAACGACTGACCGATAAGGTGTTGCATCTCTTGCGATCGCCTCGTTTGTCTGAGATGGCAGACGCCGCTGAAAAATTGGCAATTACCGACAGTGCCGAACGACTGGCAACCCTGATCCGTCAGACCCTTCACCCAGGCATGCATTAACGTATAAAGTTTTCTGTGCGTTTAACAACATTTTTGTCTGTTTTAAACCGAGAGTTGAAGTTGATGTCAATTTGAAAGTAGGGATCACAGTGAGCCGAAGCAAAACCTATTTGACAATCACACATTGACACCATTACACATCTAACGGTTAAAGCCATGACGACAGAAGACCTCGCCAGAAAAAATCTGACTCAGCAACGGCAACACGACGAACACCTCCACGATGCCATGTTGAACCGGACAGAAGCTGAACTGCATACGGAAGACAAAGGAGATGCGATCGCCGCTGAACACGCTCGCGAAACGCTAACCCATGGACGGCAAAAAGAAGAGCATGTGAAAGACACGATGCTGCACCGAGCCGAAGAAGAAATAGCCCAAAAACCTTGACGGAGTTCCATTTAGATATCAAACGATCGCATACCTGGAAAAGTACCTGGTAGGGATGACCGGGCGAGCGCCAACTCTAGCAATTCTCGATAGCGTCAAGCATATAGAGCTGTACGGGTTGATTCAGTCCGGTGTTGTGAGGCGCTCCGCGCCCCATACTATCGTTTCTGCACTTAGGATCGTGGATTTAATCAAACCCAATTCTTTTTGAGAGAGCGACGGCTCCGCCGTCGCTCTCTCAAAAAGAATTACAGGTTATTTGATTTGTGATCTTTAGGATCGTGGATTTAATCAAACCAAACATAAACTTCCGGGTTTTAATCAATTTGGTCAAACAAGAGCCGCGCTTTGCGCGGCTCTTGTTTGACGGCAGCAATTTATCCAGGTGCAAAGTGCTATATTGACCCAGGCAACGAATCGCCGCTGTTACGCTTGGTAACTATTCATAAATCCTTCATAAATTTTTCATAGTTTTTGATTATCAGGAAATGAGTAAACCTCATTAAATTCCACTAAAACTCCAGCAGGAATAGTTGCTCAAGTATTGAACTGTGAAAATCCTATGTGTAGAAGATGATCAAAGTCTAGCCGTACTGCTGCATCGAACCTTGACCAAGCATCACTATCAAGTCGATCTCGCAACAGACGGGCAGATGGGCTGGAACTTAGCCGAAACAAATACCTATGACCTGATTTTGTTGGACTGGACGTTGCCAGAATTAACGGGCATTGAATTCTGTCAGCAGTTACGGATGAAAACAAATTCACCGCTGAGTCCTAACCGGAATACCCCTATTCTGCTAATGACCGGGCTGGATGCAACTACGAATAAAGTGCTCGGCTTAGATGCAGGTGCCGATGATTATGTGGTCAAACCGTTTGACCTGGATGAGCTACTGGCACGCATTCGGGCACTACTGCGACGCAACCAGGGAATGCGATCGCCCCAACTTCAATGGGGTGGGTTGTCTCTTAATCCAAGTAACTGTGAGGTCATGTATCAAAATCAGCCAATTTTATTGGCTGCTAAAGAATATGAACTTCTCGAACTTTTTCTGCGTCATCCCGATCAAATTTTTAGCCTCGATCGCCTGCTGATTGCGCTGTGGGGCGTTGAGGAAATGCCGAGTCAGGGCGCAGTGCGAGCGCACATCAAAGGATTGCGGCAAAAATTGAAGCAAGCCGGATCGACAGACCCGATTGAAACAATTTACAAACTAGGCTATCGTCTCAGACCCTGGCAGCTCATCGGTGCAGGAGTACGACCAGAGGAAAGGAGAGATGGGGGAGATGGGGGAGATGGGAGAGATAGGGGAGGTAAGGGAGATGGGGGAGATAGGGGTGATGGGGGAGGTAGGGGAGATAGGGGAGGTAGGGGAATTGGCGAGGTTATCGGGGAGAATGTAGACTTATTACCTCAATCTGTACCATCGGCTCTGTCATTGGTCTTGCCGGAGTTGCAGGACGTATGGCAGCAGGCACGCCAGTCTTATTGCGATCGCCTCTCAAGGATTCAGCAAGCGGTCGAGGCAATGCAAAATGGCTCTCTGACACCAGCACAGCAGCAGCAAGCAGAGCGAGAAGCCCATACCTTAGTTGGCTCATTGGGCAGTTTTGGCTTAGATGAAGCCTCCCTGATTTCACGCCAAATTCAGCAACTTCTAAAGCAGCAAGCCACTTTAGAAAAATCTGAAATAGACCAACTCACTCACCTGATCGCCACATTAGGGTTATATCTACAGGATTCAGAGACAGAAAACCCAACAGAAACAGTCAACACCTGGCAACGTTTTCCCTCTACGTCCTATGAGATGACGGTGCTGATCGTAGATGCTGACGAATCATTGGCGCAGGTGCTAGCTAAAGAAGCCTTATCGTGGGGCTTGCGCAGCGAAACGGCAACTGATTTAGAAACAGCTCAACAGATTTTACGGAATCGCTCTATCCATGCCATTTTGCTAGATCTTAATTTCTCAGGTGCTGCAAACGGTTTAGAGTTTTTAGCTACCGCTCATCGCCAATATCCTGATATACCCGTCGTCACGTTAAGCGCCGAAGAAACGTTTGAAAAGCGAGTGGAAGCAGCTCGCTTAGGCATCCGATGCTTTTTGCAAAAGCCGATCGCGCCCACGCAAGTCTTTACAGCCATTACTCAAGTGCTGCAACAAATCAATCGATCTGCTGCTCGCATCCTGATCGTAGATGATGATTTAGGCTTGCTCAATCTTCTCAGCAATCTATTGACACCCTGTGGCTATCAAGTCGCATTGCTCAGTGATCCCCATCAATTTTGGCAGGTATTGGAGCAGACAGAGCCTGACTTGCTTATTCTAGATATCGAGTTATGCCAACCAACTCGACGCGATCGCTCTCCCTATAAAGCAACAATTCCTCCCCTCAGTGGCATTGAACTTTGCCAGGTAATTCGCAGCGATTTACGCTGGAATCGTCTACCTGTGCTGTTTTTATCAGCTCATGCCGATGTTGAAACAGTTCAACGCAGTTTTGCTGTTGGAGCTGATGATTTTCTGAGCAAACCTGTGGTTGCCCAAGAGCTTCTAACCCGTGTAAGAACTCGACTAGACCAACGACATCTCTGGGAAACCATTGACCTGGATGAGTTGACAGGTGTGAGCCTGCGACGAAAAGCACAGCAAGACCTGATCCGCTTAATGCGGTTAGCTGGACGCCAACAACAACCCTTCAGCCTGGCCATATTAGATTTAGACCATTTCAAACAGGTCAATGATCGGTATGGGCATGATGCCGGGGATCAAGTATTAAATTATTTTGGCAAGCTGCTTCACCAGGCGTTTCGGCAAGAAGACATTGTTGGACGATGGGGCGGTGAAGAGTTTATTGTTGGCATGTATGGCACAACGGCGCAAACTGGTGTAGATCGGCTCAATCAAGTGCTTCACCAGTTAGAGCAGTATGTATTTCTTTCAGCCACTGGAGATTCCTTTCAAATCACTTGCAGTGCAGGCATTGCCCAATTACCTGAGCACGAAACTGACTTGCGACGGCTCTATTGTCTTGCAGACCAGGCACTTTACCGCGCTAAGGCAAGCGGGCGCAATCGAGTGCAAGTACATGAACCTGCTCAATCCTGAGCGGCTCAATCGGTTGTTGCGATATGGACTCGATCGGCTAAAAGTCAACCTTGGAAAAAATAAATTTCGCCTCTTTAAAAAAGCCATTATTTATGATTCAATCTCATACCCCAATTAATGCTCCCAATCTCAAATTAGCTAAGTGCCCAACGGGCATCCAGGGATTAGATGAAATTACGGGAGGAGGTCTGCCCAAAGGACGCCCCACGCTGGTTTGTGGTGCTGCGGGCTGCGGTAAAACATTGCTAGGAATGGAGTTTTTAGTCCACGGAGCTACCCAATATGGTGAACCAGGGGTGTTTATTTCGTTTGAAGAAACGGCTGATGAACTGGCTCAAAATGTTGCCTCATTAGGGTGGGATCTGGCACAGTTAATATCGCAACAGCAACTTGCGATTGATTGTTTTTATATTGATCCCAGCGAAATTCAAGAAACAGGGGATTATGACCTGGAAGGGGTGTTTATTCGTCTGGGCAATGCGATCGATCAAATTGGTGCCAAACGGATCGTGTTAGATACGATTGAAGTGTTGTTTTCTGGTTTTTCCAATGCCTCCATTATTCGGGCAGAACTGCGGCGGTTGTTTCGGTGGCTGAAAACGAAAGGGGTAACGGCTATTATCACCGGAGAGCGGGGTGACAAGATGCTGACCCGTCAAGGCTTAGAAGAATATGTCTCAGATTGTGTAATTCGGTTAGATCAACGCATTCAAGATGAATTGTCTACCCGACGGCTCCAGATTTTGAAATACCGGGGGTCTCAACATGGCAGCAATGAATATCCGTTTTTAATTGAAGCGGACGGCATTTCGGTTTTACCCATTACCTCGGTTGGTCTCAACCACAGTATTTCTAGCGATCGCATCTCTAGTGGCATTCCTCGGCTCGATACCATGTTGTCAGAGCAGGGTTACTATCGGGGTAGCAGCATTTTGATCACAGGCATGGCAGGCACAGGCAAAAGCTCGATCGCAGCCCATTTTGCCAAAGCGACCTGTCAGCGAGGAGAACGCTGTTTATATCTGGCGTTTGAAGAAGCTCCCCAGCAGATTCTCCGCAATATGCGATCCATCGGCGTCGATTTAGCGCCTTATCTGGAGCAAAACTTGCTTCAGATCCAATCGTTACGCCCCACTGCTTATGGGTTAGAACTGCACCTGGTGCAGATTCATCGCTGGCTCAACCAGGTGAAACCCAGTACCCTGGTCATCGATCCGGTCAGCAATTTTTATCTGACGGGCAGCCTCCTGCAAATCAAAATCTTCTTTATGCGCCTGATTGATTATTTGAAAGCGCAACAGATCACCGTCTTATTAACCAATCTGGTAACCGGAGACAGCCCGTTAGAACATACCGAGATCGGCATTTCGTCGCTTATGGATACCTGGCTTGATGTTCGCGTGATTGAAGGCAACGGTGAGCGCAATCGGCTTCTGCAAGTCGTCAAATCTCGGGGGATGGATCACTCCAACCAAGTCCGAGAATTTCGGCTAACCAATCAAGGGATAGAACTCATCGATGTCTATCTGGGGCAAAAGCAGGTACTCACCGGAACAGCGCGCGCTATCCAGGAATCTGCCGACCGTCAGGCACAATTGCAACAACAACAGCTAATTGCCACTCGTCGCCGCGAATTGGAGCAACAACAGCAAGTGGCGGAGGCACAAATTGCAGCCTTGCAAATGCAAATAGCGGCAGAACAAGCAGAACTCGAACAGCTCAATCAGACAAACGCCTTGTATGAATCAAGTATCCGTCAAGATAACGAGAGGATGGCGCAGTTTCGTCGGGCAGATCAATGGTAAGCCAATGATTCAGCATGGTGGTTTAGTACTGGTATTGGGATATATAGAGACAACAGCCATGAATCAACATCATCAACAAAATCCAATCCCATCACCCCATATTTCTACATCAGAACAGTGGGAACTACGGTTATACGTTGCCGGACAAACACCCAAGTCGGTAGCCGCTTTCGCTAACCTGAAAAAACTCTGCGAAGACTATCTCCAGGGACAATATCGCATTGAAGTAATTGATTTATTGCAAAACCCAGACCTGGCAAAGCAAGACAGCATTCTGGCAATTCCGACCCTAGTACGAAAATTGCCTCATCCTATCCGGCAGATTATTGGTGATTTATCAAATCAAGAAAAAATTCTAGTAGGGCTGGATATCCGACCCATCAGCCAATGAAAAATCCGTCTATATCATCAATACCCGTTGTTAGGAAGGCATCATGGTAAACAAAGCACCGGAGGAGGGCAACCAAAGCTCTCAGAGCGCAAACGATGCTGTAACCGCAAACTTTGAAGCCGCGATCGCACAACCAGAGCAGCAACACTACCGTCTGCGGCTTTATGTTGCGGGTACAACGTCCCGTTCAATGTTGGCATTACAACGACTCAACTCTATTTGTGAAACTCATTTGCAAGGGCGGTATGAGTTAGAAGTCATCGATGTTTACCAAACTGAAATTTCTTTGCTAACGGATAATATTGTGGCAATTCCGACCTTGGTCAAGCAACTGCCATCTCCCATCCGACGAATTATTGGGGATCTGTCGAACACTGAAAAGGTCTTGCTCGGATTAGACTTGATCCCAAAGGTCTAGTGTTGCAAACACCAAATTTTGCAACATGGGGGGTTGGGGGCGCAGCCCCCAAGAGGGGGCTTTACCCCCTCCACCCCCTCTAAAACTTTTAAGTTGGTGTACTAGTGTTGCAAACACCAAATTTTGCAACATGGGGGGTTGGGGGCTGCGCCCCCAATAAGGGGTTCCACCCCTTCACCCCTTACAAAACTTTCGTTTTGCTGTACTAGACATAACATCCCCTTGGGATCGTATTCGGTAATAGCGATTTATGGATGATGCTAAGAAATCCAAACCAGAATTAATCGCAGAACTGCAACGCCTGCGCGATCGCCTAGCGACCAGCGAGGAAACGCTAAAAGCGATCCAACACGGTGAGGTAGATGCATTAGTGGTCTCCACACCTCAGGGCGATCGCATCTTCACGCTCCAGAGTGCCGATCGGTCATACCGCTTACTGGTAGAAGAAATGCAGCAGGGTGCGGCGACTCTTTCCCGCGACGGGCTGATTTTGTCGGGCAACCGCAGTTTTGCCAACTTACTAAAGCAACCTTTAGAAAAGCTCCTTGGCTCCCAGTTTCAACGACTCCTTCTCGCAGACGATTTACTTCTGTTTCAAAGTCTGGTGCAGCAAGCCGAACAGGGTAAGCAACCCAGCGCCGAGCTATTTTTGATCGCTCAGGATAACACAACCGTTCCTGTCTCTCTGGCTATCAGCCATCTCAACCTGGGTGACACTGCCATCAATTGCCTGATCCTGACCGATTTAACCGAACAAAAGCGCTACGAGAAAACCCTTGCCTCAGAACGACTGGGGCACTTAATCTTAGAGCAAGCAGGGGAAGCCATTCTGGTCTGCGATGATACTGGGCAAATTATTCAAGCCAGCCAGGTTGCCAGCCAAGTGTTTGGTCAAGGTCTGCTGCATCAAGTATTCGATAGAGTCTGTCCGCTGACCTGGGCAGTTTCCAGTTTTCCCGAGACAGAGCAAGCAGAGGCGATCGCCACCCCTCCTTTGGAACCAGCCCATCGTGCCAGAGATCGGTTTTCTATAATGTCGGTATTGCAAGGTGTGTGGTATCAGGGGTTAGAAGTTGAGTTAGACCGACCAGACGGACAAGTTTTTAATCTGGTCTTAAATGCGCGTCCTCTCACCGATCAGAAAAACCACTTTAAAGGCGCAGTCGTCATTTTGACCGATATCACCCGGCGTCGGCAGGTAGAAGCCGCGCTTCAGCACAGTCAGCTTCAGCTCCAGCAACAATTAGCAGAAATTGAAGCGATTTACCAATCTGCACCCATTGGCTTGAACTTTTTGGATGCAGATTTGCGCTTTGTCCGCATTAACCAACGTCTGGCGGCGATCAATGGACTTTCTGTGGAAGCCCACTTAGGTCATACGATTCGTGAACTACTGCCCGAAATGGCAGACGAAGCTGAAACATTGCTGCGCTCCATTTTGGCGACGGGTGAACCGTTGATCAATATAGAAATTAGTGGAGAAACTCCGGCTCAACCAGGGGTACAACGTACCTGGTTAGAGAGCTTTTTACCCCTCAAGGATGGCGATCGCGTCATCGGCATTAGTACCGTATGTGAAGAAATTACTGAGCGCAAACAGGCTGAAACAGCGTTAAGACATGCCAAAGAAGAACTAGAGATCCGTGTGGCAGAGCGAACTTTGGAACTGCAACAGGCAAACGATCGCCTGCAACAAGAGCTGTTTCAACGAGCACGGGCAGAGCAACAACTGCGCCAGAGCGAAGCCCGCTACCGAGCCATTGTTGAAGACCAAACCGAACTCATCGTTCGCTTTTCACCCAACAGCACCATCTTATTTGCCAACGATGCTTACTGTCGTTACTTTAACGTCACCCAGGCTGACATCTTAGGTAAGAGTTATAACCCCATCATCTATGAAGCAGATCGAGAAAAGGTGGCTCAATTAGTCCACGGTATCAGTGCGGCAAACCCCATGTTAATCATTGAAAATCGGGTGATTGACGGTCAAGGAGAGGTTCGCTGGACGCAATGGGTCAATCGACTGCTGTTTGATGCGGAGGGAAATGTCGTTGAACTTCAGGCGGTGGGGCGAGATATCACTGAGCTAAAACAGATCGAGCAAGCCTTGCGCAAAAGTGAAGAACGCTTGCATCTGGCACTGGAGGCGTCTGGCGATGGTATCTGGGACTGGAATATTGCAACAGGTGAGATTTATTACAGTCCTCAATATTTTCAGATGTTGGGCTATGAAGCCGATGCATTACCTCAATCGGTCAGTACGTGGGAGCACCTGGTACATCCTGACGATATGGTTTGGGTGAGAGCGCTGTTAGCCAATCATTTGCAAGACAGGTCAGTACGCTACGAATTTGACTATCGTTTGCAAACCCGATCTGGCGAGTGGAAATGGGTTGCCGATTATGGAAAAGTTGTTGCCTGGGATGAGCAGGGTCACCCATCCCGGATGATTGGCACGCACCGAGACGTGAACGATCGCAAAATTATGGAAGCAGCACTGCGGCAAAGTGAAGAACAACGCCGACTGGCACTTGATTTAACGCACCTCGGCTTTTGGGATTTGCACCTTCCCAGTGGCGATTTAACCTGGAACGACAACCACTTTGCCCTCCTGGGTCTACCTGCTAGTCTAACGGCACCCCGATATGAAGAGTGGATCGCTCGGATTCATCCTGACGATGTCGAGCGGATCGAGCAGCTTTTTCTTAACTCGATCGAAACTCACACGGACTACGATACTGAATATCGCGTCGTTTATCCCGATGGCTCAAGCCATTGGGTAATGGCACGGGGTCGAGCAATTTATGACCAACAGAATCAACCCTTGCGATCGCTGGGTGTAATTTTAGATATTAACGATCGCAAACAGACTGAAGCCGCCTTGCAAGAATCAAACAGACGCTGGCGATCGCTGCTGGATAACGTCCAACTGGCAGTTGTTGAATTAGATAGTAACGAAGATATCAAATATGCCAATCCATTCTTTTTAAAACTGACCGAGTACAGTGCAGAAGAAATTCTCAATCGCAACTGGTTTGATATGTTTTTAGTCCCCAGTCAAAAGCAAGCGGCTGAAGCACATTTTCACCAGGCTTTTGTAGAAAACTTATCGACGCATTATCAAAACAGCATTCTGACAAAATCTGGGAAGGAGTGCATCTTCGCCTGGAACAATACCATCCTACGAGATGGCACAGGTCAAGCGATCGGTAACGTCAGTATTGGTGAAGACATCACAGAACGGTACAAGATAGAACGGATGAAAGCCGAGTTCATTTCGGTTGTCAGTCACGAACTGCGCACGCCGCTGACCTCGATGCAAGCTGCCCTGAGCCTTTTGAGCGAAAAAATCGTGGACCCCACCTCTGAAGAGGGTGAAGCCACCATCCAAATTGCCACGGAAGGCACCGATCGCTTGGTGCGACTGGTCAATGACATCCTTGATCTAGAGCGCTTAGAATCGGGCAAAGTCCGCTTAGACAAACATCTCTGCATAGTTGATCACCTGGTTGATACGGCGATCGCACAGATGCAAGAAATGGCAAAACAATCAGACATCACCCTCGAAGCCAGTCCTTGCGCCTTCCAGGTCGAGGCAGATAGCGATCGCCTGCTTCAAGTCCTCACCAATCTCCTCAGCAACGCCATTAAGTTTTCTCCCAATCGCTCTGTCATCCGGCTATCCGTTGAGCAACAGCACCTGAAAGACCACCACTCCCAGCTCCTCTTTTCCGTCCGTGACGAGGGGCGTGGCATTCCTGCGGATAATCTAGAAAGCATTTTCGATCGCTTTCATCAGGTAGATGCATCCGACTCGCGCGACAAGGGCGGTACCGGGTTAGGGTTGGCAATTTGCCGTAGCATTATTCAGCAGCATGGAGGAGAAATTTGGGTAGAAAGCACCTTAGCTCAAGGCAGCACGTTTTACTTTACACTGCCCATCAGCCTTGGCAAGGGGGACCACAGGGGGTTCTAGTTTGGCGCAACTTCATAAAAGATTGCTATTAAAACTTGCGTGAAGTCCTGACAGGCGCGAAGTGCTAAAATCTTTGGTTTTATCAAAGCTACGCTCCCTATGACGGTGAAGGAAGGCAACTATGGCAAAGCGGGTTCTGATTATTGATGACGAAATCGGTATTCGCAAAATCATCCAAATCTCTCTCAACGCGATCGCCGGTTGGGAGGTACTGGCAGCGGCATCAGGTCAAGAGGGACTGGCGATCGCCCAGACAGAACACCTCGATGCCATTCTCTTAGACATCATGATGCCTGGAATGGATGGCATCGCAACCTTCCATCAACTTCAGGCAACAGCTCGCACCCAAACAATTCCCGTCATTTTATTAACCGCCAAAGCCCAAATTTCTGAGCAGCAAGAATTTGTCAAACTCCCGGTGCTGGGCTTGATTACAAAACCCTTTAAAGCTCCAGATTTAGTCAGGCAAATGCGTTTGTTGCTCAATTGGGCTGAATAGCTGAATAATTGACATTGCTTTTCACATTCACAAATTATTCACAAATTTTTTATAGATTTAGGCTAGATTCTGGTTGATGAACAAGACCCATTGACACCGACTTAAATCAATTTTCATGTCATATGCGTGCGCTATAGGCTCAAACTGCGTTTGTATTAACGTCTCCAATCGGAACACTCGGTGCTACACACCATTTGTCAAATTCTCACTTTAACCAACAACCAAATTTAGTCTACTTGACCTTTATTTTTGATTCATGGTTGAAACGTCTTAACTGTGCGTAGCAACGTGATTCAGCGGCGCAAAATTTCGTGTTTGCAACACTAGTCTATAGCAGTTTTCAATGGCGTGAAGTACACAGTGTAGTGAGAGAGCCGCACGGAGCGTAGCCCTCTCACAACAACCTCAATCGCTCCAGACGCGAAGCACTATATAGCAGCCGAATAACTGGTGAGGAGAAGGGTGCGGGGCTGTGTCCCCGGATGGGAGTTCTACCCCTGCACCTGTCCCCATAAACCATTCAATTGCTATGCATCGAAAAAAAGCATTACAGCTATTACTGCCTCATCTCATGAACGAATTACAGGTAAATACCAAAGCCTTTATCAACCACCTATAAACATCATTCTTGTGGTTACAGAAAACCTCATAAATGTCATGAACGTGAATCTTAGAACACCCCAAAATCAGGTAAAAACAGACGCAACACAGACTGATGGGGCGATGGTATTGGTTGTAGATGATGATCTAGGAATGCGATGCGTACTGCGACATTTACTAGAGCAAGAAGGGCTACAGGTAATTGAAGCCGCCGATGGTCACGAAGCATTAGCACTCTACAACGACTATGCTCCTGATCTCGTTCTTCTAGATGCCGTCATGCCGACCATGGATGGATTTACCTGTTGTCGTCAGTTGCACAAGGCTCGTCAGCCATTCCCGGTTCCTATTCTCATGGTGACGACGTTAGATGACGAACTGTCAATTAAACGTGCATTTGAGTCAGGTGCCATTGACTATGCGACAAAACCTATTAACCGCGTCGTTTTGCAGCAACGTGTTCATCGGTTGATCCAGCAGTCTCGCCTGATGAAGCAAGTGCAACAGATGAATGAAGATCTGGATCGCTACGCGCAAACGTTGAATGTTGCAATTCGAGAACGAACGTCAGAACTTGAGCGATCGCTAGAGTTTGAATCGTCACTCAAATATATTAGCGATCGCGTTCGAGATTCTCTAGATGAAGAGAAAATTTTGCAAGCCGTTGTTAAAGAACTAGCCTGTGCGCTAGACCTATTTCGCTGCAATGTCGCGATTTACGATCCGGAATACCGAGTCGCGCATGTTCGGTATGAATATATTGCATCTGGCTCGTGCTACCAAAACCGAGACATTCACATGGATGCCTATCCGGAGATTTATCAACAACTGCTGCAAGGAAAATCGGTGCGGTTTTGCCCGTTAACGCAGCCCTCAGAGGGCAATCAATACGCTCTGTTCGCCTTCCCAATCGACACCGGAGAAATCAAAGGCGATATCTGGCTGACAAGTTTTTCCGATCGCATATTAGATGATTTAGAAATTCGCCTCGTCCAACAAGTAACCAACCAGTGCGTCATTGCGTTGCGTCAGTCTCGCCTCTATCAAGCGTCTCAGGCACAGGTGCAGGAACTAGAACGGCTCAATCAACTCAAAGATGATTTTCTCAGCACCGTTTCCCATGAACTGCGATCGCCCATTACCAACATGAAAATCGCAACTCATATGTTAGAGATCAGCTTAAATCGGTTGGGCATCCTTTCAGATGAATCTAGCTCGATGAAACGTTACTTCAAGGTGCTACGAGAGGAAGAACAACGAGAACTTAATCTGATCAATGATTTGCTCGATCTAACCCGTCTGGATGCAGACGCTGAACGGATCGAGTTGACTGATGTCGATCTACACGATTATCTTCCCCAATTGGCAGATGCTTTTAAGGAACGAATGCAGATGCATCAGCAACACTTCGTTTTACACGTTCCGGCAAGCCTGCCCGCCTTAACCACCGATTTGCCGTCCCTGGAGCGGATGTTGACCGAGCTGTTGCACAATGCTTGCAAATACACACCCGACGGGGAAACGATTACCCTATCTGCTCAGGTGACACCCAATGCCATGGAAATTGGCGTTAGCAATACGGGAGTTGAAATTGTGGCATCCGAATGCGATCGCGTTTTCGACAAATTCTACCGCATCCCCAACAATGACCCCTGGAAACATGGGGGCACAGGTCTAGGGTTGACCCTGGTAAAAAAGCTAATCGAACGGCTGGGCGGTCAAATTTACATTAAAAGTGGAGCAGGACAAACCACCTTTATATTGGAGTTTAAGGTGTCCTAATATTTTTCACCTGAGATTTCTCAACAGTCCTGAATTCAGATCTAAAATTTGGTGCGAGTGCCGCGCGGCACTCGCACCAAATTTTGCCACCCCAATCAGCACCGCTAGTTTAAAAATCAGGGTCATCCAATTGACGCTCCAGGGGGTTTAAAAAATAGCCTGCATGTTTAATAGTTCTCGTCGTTAAACATTACAAGATTGTTACCTGTCGATGATATGATCTTCTATGGTCAATCGACCCTACGCCAACTCTCTGAGCCAGATTCTAAATTACTGTGAACTCGCCAGAATCTTCTCTTGAACCCACTCCCTTAGACGGGAGCAATTCGCCTGACAACGTATTACCAGAGCCAAACGCCTCTATGTCGGAGTATTACAACCTCCAACGAGAGTTGTTATTGGTCACTTTGGCGATCGCGGCGATTATTTTTGCCTTTGTCTGGTTTTTCTACTCCCTTAACATCGCTCTCAATTACCTGATTGGGGCGTGCACAGGTGTGGTTTACTTGAAAATGTTGGCTAGAAATGTCGAGCAGCTCGGCAGGCAGAAACAGAAGTTGGGGAAGACCCACCTCGTTCTTTTTATAGGGCTGATTGTAATAGCATCCCGGTGGGATCAGCTAGAAATCCTCCCTATAATTTTAGGATTTCTGACCTTTAAGGCTGCAATTATCGTTCACATGCTGCGGACTTTGTCTGCCTCCAACTCTTAAGGCTGGACTCAGCTCTTCTAGATGCTTTGTGTCCATAGTCTCTGGACGACCTCACTGAATGAAAATGCTAAGTTTTCTAGATGTCTTTAATACCCTTCCGCTAGCTGAGCTGGAAGTTGGTCATCACTTTTACTGGCAAATAGGCAATCTCAAGCTTCACGGGCAGGTTTTGATTACCACCTGGGTTGTTGTTGGTTTGCTTCTGACTGCCTCGATCCTTGCCACTCGAAATATTCAGAGGGTTCCGCAAGGGCTACAAAATTTCATGGAATATGCCCTGGAATTTGTTCGAGAAATCGCCAGAAACCAGCTTGGTGAAAAGGAATATCGCCCCTGGGTACCCTTTATCGGCACCTTGTTTCTGTTTATCTTTGTCTCGAACTGGTCAGGTGCTCTGTTTCCCTGGAAGTTGATCCATCTGCCTGAAGGCGAATTAGCCGCCCCTACCAGTGACATCAACACAACCGTAGCTCTGGCACTTCTAACCTCTCTCGCTTATTTCTACGCAGGTTTTAGTAAACGGGGTCTGGGTTACTTTTCCAAATATATTGAGCCGACTCCGGTATTGTTGCCGATTGCGATCTTAGAAGATTTCACCAAGCCACTCTCCCTCAGCTTCCGACTTTTCGGGAATATTCTGGCAGACGAATTGGTGGTGGCAGTGTTAGTGCTGTTGGTTCCCCTATTCGTACCCATCCCGGTCATGATGTTGGGTCTGTTTACGAGCGCCATTCAAGCTCTGGTGTTTTCCACCCTGGCAGGAGCTTATATTCATGAAGCCATGGCAGGGCATGGTGGTGAAGAGCATGAGGAGCACGCCTGAAGCCCTCTGTTAGGGGCATATACTGGATGTCTCCATCTACAGTTGTCCAGATTCGGTGCAGGTGTTTACGTTTGGTAACACGTTGTGTCTAGAATTCTGGTGAAGCGTGAGTAACGCATTCTAGTTAACATTTTAGTTCTGTACTTAAACCGAAAGGAAAATTATCATGGATCCCATCGTTGCTGCTGCTTCAGTTATCGCTGCTGCTCTAGCTATTGGTTTAGCTGCAATTGGTCCTGGCATTGGTCAAGGAAACGCTTCCGGACAAGCAGTAGAAGGTATTGCTCGCCAACCAGAAGCTGAAGGCAAAATTCGCGGTACCTTGCTTCTGACTCTGGCATTCATGGAGTCCCTTACGATTTATGGTCTGGTTATCGCACTAGTCTTGCTGTTTGCCAACCCTTTTGCGTAAGCATTGTCAATTGTGTAGAGGTGTGAGGTTTCACATCTCTACAACGTTAATTTTAGGTGTTTTAGTTTATAGAGTCTTTGAGACTATGGCGCGTTGGATAGAATTGCCCACTGTTAAAGCTACGGTCGAAGTCAAGGAGTTTAAACATGTTTGATTTCGACGCTACTTTACCGCTGATGGCATTGCAGTTCTTGTTGTTGATGGTTATCCTTAATCTGGTTTTCTTCAAACCCCTGACGAAGGCACTAGATGAACGAGACACCTACATCCGCACAAATCAAACGGATGCCCGCGAGCGATTGGCAAAGGCAGAGAGCTTGGCAAAGCAGTATGAACAAGAGCTAGCAGAAGCTCGCCGCCAATCTCAAGCGGTCATTGTTGCTGCTCAGGCTGATGCCCAAAAAATTACAGCCCAACAGATTGCCGATGCTCAGCGAGAAGCGCAGGCTCAGCGAGAACAGGCTCAACGGGAACTGGATCAGCAAAAGATGGAAGCGATGCAGTCTTTAGAACAACAAGTTGGTGCCCTTAGCCATCAGATTTTAGATAAACTCCTCGCTGGAGTTTCAATCAGTTAGTCAATTCAGTTGAGCAGGGCAGTTATGTAGGTATAGGTATGGGGACTTTATTATCATTCACCGTTAGAGCGGGAGAGATTTTACAACCTCTGCTCTTGCAGGAGCATGGAGCCGAAGGGCATGGGTTTGGTCTGAATTTCGATATCTTTGAAACCAACCTGATCAACCTTTCGATCGTAATTGGCGTACTGGTTTACTTTGGGCGAGGGTTTTTAGGCAAAGCTTTGTCAGAACGGCGATCGCAGATTGAATCGGCGATCCAGGAAGCTGAGCAACGCAAGAAAGAAGCTGCTGCTGCGTTGGCAGACCAACAGCAAAAACTCGCTCAAGCTCAGGCAGAAGCAACCCGCATCAAGGCGAGCGCTGAAGAAAACGCTAAGACCGCCCGAGAAGAGATTTTAGCTCAGGCAGCACTCGAAGTCGAACGCATGAAAGCGGCAGCGGCTCAAGATCTTGAATCTCAGCAAGAACGGGTGATTCGTGAGCTTCGACAACAGGTTGCAGCAATGGCAATACAGCGGGTTGAAGCCCAGTTGAAATCGGGGTTGGATGACAACGCTCAGCAACAGTTAATCGATCGCAGCATTGCAATGCTAGGAGGGCAGTGATGAGTACTGTAGTTTCATCTGAAGTTATGGAACCCTATGCCCAGGCACTCATGTCTATTGCCCAATCTAGTGATCTGGTCGATCAGTTTGGCGAGAACGTTGAGTTTTTGCTCGGTCTTTTAGAGTCATCTGAGGATCTGAGGCAGTTTTTAGCCAATCCCTTACTCAAGCCTGACGTTAAGAAAGATGTCATCAGACAGCTTGCAGGTGAGCAGGTTCATCCCTACATGTTGAACTTCCTCATGTTGTTAGTCGATCGCAAACGCATTGCGTTTTTGGCAGGTGTGTGTCAGCAGTATCGAGCGTTACTCCGTCGCTTGCGTAAGACCGCTCTGGCAGAAGTGGTGTCCGCTGTTGCCCTAACGGATGACCAAAAAGAAGCGGTTCGCCAAAAAGTAATTCAGATGGTCGGTGCCCAGCAAGTTGAGCTAGATGCTCGGATTGACCCAGATTTGATTGGGGGTGTGGTGATTAAGGTCGGTTCTCAGATCGTGGATGCAAGTCTTCGAGGTCAGATCCGACGCATCGGTTTGAAACTAGCCAATGCGACCTAATGACTGTCACGTAACGTTTTGAGTTGCCAGTGCATCCAAAAAATATTATTCGTGTTTTGACCCCATAGGCTTCGTTCTTAACCCTTTACCTTTCGTCCCTTAACAGAGAGAACAACGATGGTAGCTATCAGACCCGACGAAATTAGCAGTATTATTCGACAGCAGATTGAGCAATACGACCAAGGTGTTAAAGTTTCCAACGTAGGAACCGTACTCCAGGTCGGTGATGGTATCGCCCGTATTTACGGTCTAGAAAATGTAATGGCTGGCGAGCTTCTAGAATTTGAAGATGGAACCGTAGGCATTGCCCAAAACTTAGAAGAAGACAACGTCGGTGCGGTGTTGTTTGGTCAGGGTCTTGGCATTCAGGAAGGCAGCTCGGTCGCTGCAACCGGCAAAATCGCCTCGATTCCTGTCGGCGACGCGATGGTCGGTCGTATCGTGGATGCGTTGGCGCGTCCGATCGATGGCAAAGGCGATGTTCACACCTCAGACTCTCGCTTGCTTGAGTCGATGGCACCTGGAATTATTGCCAGGAAATCGGTGTATGAGCCGATGCAAACCGGGATTACGGCAATCGATGCCATGATTCCCATTGGTCGGGGACAACGAGAGCTGATCATTGGCGATCGCCAAACCGGAAAAACCACCATTGCAGTTGACACCATCCTCAGCCAAAAAGGACAGGACGTGATTTGCGTCTATGTCGCGATCGGTCAGAAGGCATCGACCGTGGCTCAGGTAGCTCAAACCTTGTTGGAACGGGGCGCGTTGGATTACACCATCGTGGTTGCGGCTAACGCCAGTGACCCTGCGGCATTGCAATACCTGGCTCCATACACAGGTGCAACCCTGGCAGAGTACTTTATGTACAAAGGCAAGGCGACTCTGGTCATTTATGATGACTTAACCAAGCAAGCACAAGCCTATCGTCAGATGTCGTTGCTCCTGCGTCGCCCACCCGGACGTGAAGCCTATCCCGGCGACGTGTTTTACCTCCACTCTCGTTTGTTGGAACGGGCAGCAAAACTCAGCCCTGAGTTGGGTGAAGGCAGCATGACCGCTCTGCCGATTATTGAAACCCAGGCGGGTGACGTATCGGCGTACATTCCCACCAACGTTATTTCGATTACGGATGGTCAGATCTTCCTGTCCTCTGACTTGTTTAACTCAGGTGTGCGTCCGGCAATCAACGCGGGTATCTCTGTATCCCGAGTCGGTTCTGCGGCACAAACCAAGGCTATGAAACAGGTTGCAGGTAAGCTCAAGCTAGAATTGGCTCAGTACGAAGAATTGAAAGCCTTTTCTCAGTTTGCGTCTGACTTGGATAAAGCCACCCAAAACCAATTGGCACGGGGTCAACGTCTGCAAGAACTGCTGAAGCAAGCTCCTTCTTCTCCTCTGCCGTTGGAAGACCAGGTTGCCATCATTTATGCAGGCACCAATGGCTATCTAGACGATCTACCCGTTGAACAAGTCGTGGGCTATGTCAAGGCATTGCGAGACTATTTGAAAACCAGCAAGCCTAAGTATGGCGAAATGATTCGCACTGAGAAGAAGCTTTCGGATGAAGCCGCCGCTGTTTTGAAGGACGCGATCGCTGAATCTAAGAAGACCTTCCTGGCAACGGTATAGCAGGTATTAGCGGTCAGTGATTCGGCTTTGCTGGTGGGCAAATAGCGAGTGGCTGACCGCTCAACGCGATTAGAGGTAAGAACTATGGCTAATTTAAAAGCAATTCGCGATCGCATTCAGTCTGTTAAGAACACCCGCAAGATCACTGAAGCGATGCGTCTGGTCGCGGCAGCAAAGGTGCGTCGTGCTCAAGAACAAGTATTAGCAACCCGTCCCTTTGCCGACCGTCTGGCACAAGTGCTCTATGGTTTGCAAACTCGGCTTCGGTTTGAAGATGCCAACCTGCCTCTGTTAAAGCGTCGGGATGTGCAAACCGTTGGGATTCTGGTAATTTCGGGCGATCGCGGTCTGTGTGGTGGCTACAACGGCAACATCATCAAACGAGCAGAGATGCGCACGAAGGAGCTAAAAGCTGAAGGCGTAGATTACAAAATGGTGTTGGTTGGACGCAAAGCGATCCAATATTTCCAACGGAGAGAACAACCCATCAGTGCCACCTTCACCAATTTAGAGCAGGTGCCCACAGCGGCAGAAGCCTCTCAAATTGCGGATGAGCTACTGTCTTTGTTTTTGTCGGAAGAAGTAGATCGGGTGGAATTGGTTTATACCAAATTCGTTTCCCTTGTGAGTTCTCGTCCTGTGGTTCAAACCCTGTTGCCCCTTGATCCACAAGGTCTGGAACCCCATGATGACGAAATTTTCCGCCTAACCACTCGTGGCGGTGAATTTGAAGTCGAGCGGCAGACCGTTCCGTCTTCAGCGCCAACCCCCTTGCCTCAAGACATGATCTTCGAACAAGATCCCGTCCAAATTCTAGATGCACTGTTGCCGTTGTACTTGAATAACCAGCTCTTACGGGCACTTCAAGAATCGGCAGCGAGTGAACTGGCAGCGAGAATGACCGCGATGAACAACGCCAGTGATAATGCCTCTGAGCTAGTCTCTAGCCTGACATTGACCTATAACAAAGCCCGTCAGGCAGCTATCACTCAGGAACTGTTGGAAGTGGTGGGTGGTGCCGAAGCACTCGGCTAGTCAAATCATCACTTAACGTAACCTAATGAAAATGGTCTATTGCGCGGGCGTTGCCTGCGCAATAGACCATTTATGTTTTACATTAAAGCTATAGCCGTCAAAAGATCGATGAGGACAACGGTTGTGTGAGAACTCGCGCTCCGCGCGAGTTCTCACACAACCGTCTGATTTAGCCGTCTCGACGGTTGCTATAGGGTAATGGGTTAGATGAGTTCTTCCAAAATCGGATCGGGAACAGGCGGTCTGGGCGACGATAACTCCTGCGATAGTAAATCCTGATGTTGTTCTATATCAATCGATGGGTCTGGGCTGATCTCTGCATCTTGACCCATTTCAACCTGGCTGAAATCAACCCCATCCAGAATAGTTCCTTCTAAATTGGTCTCTTTCAGGCTAGCGTTATTTAAAATCGCATTGCTCAGGTTAGCGCCACTTAAATTTACGTGGTTGAGGTTGACCTGACTGAGGTTTGCCGATTTTAGTTTGGCACCCAACAAATTCGCATGGCTGAGGTTAGCCGTACTCAAGTTTGCCCCACTCAAGTCCGATCGGTTCAACCGACTTCCTTCTAATAAAGCTCCTTCTAAGTTGGCTCCGGTCAGGAGAGAACGGTTGAGACGGGCACCACTTAAATTGGCATTGTTGAAATTAGCACCCTCTAACTTGGCATTTTCTAAACTGGCACGACTGAGGTCAGCTTCAGAAAAATTAGTTTCATTCAGGTTGGCTCGGTTCAATTCTGCCCCTAAAAGTGTTGCCTGACACAGGGTTGCACCCTGGAGATTGGCTTCATTTAAGTCAGCACGATTGAGAACAGCACCGTTGAGATTTGCACCCTTCAAATCGGCACCGGAGATATAGGCACCCAGTAAATTGGCTTCACTCAAATTGGCACCTTGTAAATTGGCGCTATTGAGATCGACGCCACTCAGATCGGCTCCCTTAAGATTGACATTTTGCAAATTTGCCTGCTTTAGGGTCGCGCCAAAAAGACTGGCACCGCACAAATTAACACTACTCAAATTGATCTGATTCAGGGCGCTTTTGCTGATATCAGCGTAGCTGAGATCGGGTTGGATATTCGGAGTTGACTCTCTCCATTGATTCCAATGGGCTACCCCCTGTTTGAGCAGAGAGAGATGATCTTCACTCGCCATAACTGTCTTCTTATCTCGAAACTACGCAAAAGTTCTAGTTTGGGAACGGGAAGTTTATCCTAAAGGATCATAAATTAAATAAAACCCGGACATTTATCTTAGGAAGTGTGGCAGAGCCACGCTTCTAAAATAAATCTTCAGTTTTATTAAATCCACAGTTCTAAGTCAAATTCCAGTTTCTAAATTAGATAGGGTTCAAAACAGATTTTAGTCTTTAAACAAATCGAGTGGTAGATGTCCATACATATCATTAATGCCGGAGTCGTAGGCAGATTGGCAAGCGACTAACACCCCTCGATAGGCTCCTGTATAAGAATCAACGTAGCAAATGCCTGATTTGGGATTGAATTTGAGGTAAACGGCTCCCTCGATAGGGCTGAGTTCATCATCGGGACTATATCCCAATGCTTTAGCATAGTGCTCAAGGGCGTTCCATGCCTGTACAAAGGTGTCGGCACAAATGCCAAGAATTTGATAGTCGGAATGTTGCGCTACTAACAGCAAAGCCTGACGCAGGCGTTCGGGATCTGCGATCGCCTCAGAATCGGGGTGTTGGCAGTTAAACTGCTTGAGACGCGTTGCCGCTTCCACAACCGTCAAGGGTGTATTAACCTCGGTAGACATAGCAATACCCATGAAACTTCTAAGAGGATAATAAGGCTGAACCGCCCTCTATAGCGCTTTGCACCGGGAAGATTACGGTTGTTATGAGAGCCGCACTCTGCGCGGCTCTCATAACAACTTGTACTGCACACGATTAAGAATTGCCATAGGGATCCGTTAATTTATCATAGACGGGCTTTATGGCTGGGAAGCGGCACTTTGTGCCGCTTCCCAGCCATAAAGCGGCTAGACTCACCCTAGTTAGGACTGGCAGAATGAAGTGCCATATCCATTAAATTTTTCTGAGAGCTATTTTCAGACGCATTGGCATCGGGATGACGTTGCACATAGTGACCATCGGGCTGCAACTCCCATGCCTGTCGATTATCTGCCAGCATTACCCCCAGAATTTCTTGTAAATCTTTGGCAATATCTGGATCTTCGACAGGGGCGATCGCTTCGACTCGACGGTCGAGATTGCGAGGCATCCAGTCGGCACTGCCAATAAAGGTTTCCTCATTGCCATTGTTGTGAAAGTAAATGATGCGAGAGTGTTCTAAAAAGCGTCCGATGATGCTGATCACGCGGATATTGTCGCTGACGTCGGGGATGCCGGGTCGCAGACAACAAATTCCCCGGATGATCAAATCAATCTTGACACCTGCGCGAGAGGCTTCATAGAGCGCCACGATTAGCTTTGAATCGACCAGGGCATTCATCTTGGCAACAATGCGACCGTGACGCCCCTGCTGACAATGGTCGATTTCTCGCCGGATCAGTGCCAACATGCGATCGCGCATATTCACGGGAGCCACTAACAGCTTGCGATAGGCATTTTGCCGAGAATAGCCTGTGAGATAGTTAAACAAATCCGTCAGGTCAGCACCCAACTCTTCCCGGCAACTCAATAAGCCAAAGTCGGTGTAGAGTCGGGCAGTTTTAGGATTGTAGTTGCCCGTGCCAATATGCACATAACGACGGATGCGATTGTCTTCTCGTCGCACCACCAGCATGATCTTGGTGTGGGTTTTAAGCCCAACCAAACCATAGACCACATGGACGCCGACCTTTTCTAGCTTACGTGCCCAGTTAATATTATTTTCTTCGTCAAACCGAGCTTTTAATTCCACCAAGACTGCCACTTGTTTACCATTTTCAGCCGCTGTGATTAGCGCGTTGATAATGGGAGAATCGCCGGAGGTGCGGTACAGCGTCATTTTGATCGCCAGCACCTTGGGATCATGAGCAGCTTCGGTAATAAACCGTTCGACGGTTGCCGAAAACGAATGATAGGGATGATGTACCAGTAAATCGCGCTTGCGAATAATCGAGAAAAAATCGGTTTCAGGTTCCAGCGTTGCCCCTTCTTCCCCCAAGGGTCCTAACTTTTTCAGGCGTGGATGGATGACCGCAGACCACGGGGCATCTTTGAGCTGAGGCAACGGCAGATCGATCAATGCCATTAAATCTCTCAGGCACAGCAACCCCTCTACCGCATACACATCATTGCTACTCAGTTCTAGTTCTTCGAGCAGGGTTGCCCGAATGATTTCGGGCATGGAGGTGTTAATTTCCATGCGTACTGCCGAGCCACCGACCCGCCGTTTGCGCAATTCTTGTTCAATTGCCAGCATTAGATCATCGGCTTCATCTTCTGCCAGTGCCAGGTCGTTGTTGCGGGTAATGCGAAAAGGATGGTATTCCTGAATATCCATTCCCGGAAACAAAGCCGCCAGATTATGTGCAATGACTTGCTCTAAGGCAATGCCCGCCCAGACGGAAATGGAATTGTGTTGCTTGGGGCACAACGTTGGGGGCAGCACCACAAAACGAGGCAGAACGCTGGGAACTTTGATCCGGGCAAAGTGTTCTTCCTCCGTTTGGGGATCGCGGACAACGACCGCTAGATTAAGGCTGAGATTAGAAATATGAGGGAAAGGATGACCGGGATCAACCGCTAACGGCGTGAGCACGGGGAAAATTTGCTCATCAAAATACCCTTGCAGATACAACCGTTGCTCCTGGTTGAGATCGACGTAATCCAATAAGTGGATGCCCTGAGCTGCCATTTGTGGGCGCAATGCCTGCTCAAAATGGCGATGCTGCCTCGTAATCATGGGACGCAACTGTTCGCTGATCGCATTTATTTGCGCTTGCGGGGTGCGTCCGTCGGGCGATCGCTTATCAATGCCAACTTCGACCTGTTGTTTGAGTGCAGCAACGCGCACCATGAAATATTCATCCAGGTTGCTGCTAAAAATGGCAATGAATTTCAGACGCTCCAATAAAGGAGTGCGTGGATCAATGGCTTCGTGCAGCACTCGGTGGTTAAATTCCAACCAACTCAGTTCGCGGTTGAAATAATAGTCAGTACTGCTCAAATCCAGATCGCGATCGCTCTTTTCGAGACTCGGCATAGTTTCGCCAGGGATGGAACACTATCCATCGATTGTAGAGGCTCTAGGGGGTTGCTAAAACACCTCATCCTCAATGCCCTTCCACCATTCTCCCAGTTTCTTCAGATCTTCAATCTGATCGGCTAATTCAGCTTCATACTCTCCCGGTGAGATGGAGTCTCGACGTTCTTGTAATTTCTTGAGTCGCAACTGTGCTAACAGCCAAGGTTTTTGAAATCCATTCGTTGCAGTAATATAGCGTCCTAAATCTTGACTATCCATAACTCTGTCCGGCTTAATGTTATGTAACAATTCTAAGCGCATTATTAAAAAATCGTGTCTTAAATCGACCATAATTCTCATAAATTAAATGAAATGATAGAGTGTTTTGCACTCAGAAGCAGGATGGTGAGGTGAGGGAGAGCCGCGCTCTCCCTCACCAACGGGTATTTCACACCATTGAGGATTGATATAGCGATTCTATTGGATTCGTGAAAAAGATCCGTTGCGAAAGCGCCTGCCCGAAGGGCAGGCGCTTTCGCAACAGATTGAGGATCGCGATATGGTGCCCCGATTTAATCGCCAGTCTGATCCGCCAATCGGTCTAGTAAACAGGTTGCAATCCGTTGAGCGGCACCGGGTTGTCCCATACGGCGATCGCCGTTGGCAGCAATCAATTGCAGGCGATCGGGATCTTGCAAAAGAGCTTGCACGACAGTTGCGGCTTGGGTGGGTTGTTTCACCAAAATGGCAGAGGGCCCGAGCAAGCGAGTTTGGGCTTCGGCAAAGGCAGGGGTAAATTGAGGTCCGTTGCCCGGAAAGATCAGCGCCGGTTTACCCAATCCGACAAATTGTTCAGTGGCGGTACCTGCCATTGCCAGGGCAAAGTCTGCCTGATGCAGGCAATCGGTAAATGCCGTTTGGGTCAACACCAGGGTGGCACTATTTTGTTGAAACTGAAGTGAGGGATCAACCCGTAAGGTACTGTCTGTCTGCGATCGCCACCGTTGATCGGCTAATGATTGCAAAAAAGGAGCCAGGTCTAGACTGGGGGCGATCGCGGTTAAAAATAGGACTTTGCGTTGCCAAAATTCGCGACAGAGGCTACTTACCGCTTGCAGAATGATCTGCCAATTTTCATAGGCTTCTGGGGCTCTCGAACCGGGCAGAATGACAAATGTTAAGGGATGCTCGGTAACTGGATTGTCATCCGGGGCAGCCAATAAGGTGCCTGTGGGTTCCAACCCATCCATCATCGGGTTGCCTAAATCAAATGCTGGGATCTTCCACTTTTGCAAAATCGCTGTGGTCAAATGATCTCTGGGAAACACCGCCTGACAACGAGGTTGGCTGATCAACCAGCGCTCCCAGGGTAAATAGACCGATCCCGACCAGCTTTCCATGCGTTCAAACCAGGTAGGACGGGGCAATAGCCCCACTTCATCGCGCAGATAATAGTCTGATTTCGCTGTGCCCACAAAGGCATAGGGTGCGCCACTTAACCAGGCAAACAGCAATGGCACAATATCACCCACCGCCAAGATCGAGCCGCCCGACTTTGCCCAATGCCGTACGGTTTTCAGTTGCGCCAGCGTCAATTGCAGCAAGCCACCTTTGACATCGCGAACCAGCTGGCGACTGTCCATATAAATAAAACCACCCGATGGCATTTGCTTGACCGGACCTGCCAATGGGATGCCACTATGGGCAAAGGCATGTCCTTCACCGACCAACGGCAATGCTGCCAGTTTTGGATAACTGGGGTGTTTTTGGAGTTCTTGCAAAATGCGCAGGGCGATCGCATCTTCTCCATGACCATTGCTCAGGCACAGTAGCTTCATCGTTTTTCCCAGGTTGGTTAGCACGCTGACGCAGAGAGAACATGATAGAAGGGAATGGTCACAATGGCAAAGGATTGGGTTAAAAAATCTGTCTGAGGGCGTAGAGTCGTTGACATCTGGTCTGTGAGCATACAAAACGAATAGAGCGAATGCGCTCTGATAGAGCAATAGATCGGAACCATGAATGGATAATAGGTTTGCAATCTCTACTCAGTAAGGTTGCAAACCTATAGCGATCCTGAGTCAGTTGTGAAAGCGCCCGCCCTTCGGGCGGGTGCTTTCACAACTGATCATTTTCATAAATCAAATAGGATTGCTATATTATCCATTCAAACTAAAACTAAACACTAAGGAATGGGAATTCAATAACTCCGATGATTTGTTGTACGGGCGAACGGCCGTTCGCCCCTCCAAACGATTCAATATTCAATCTTATTTAATCCACGATCCTAAGCGTTCTGGTTTGGGGCTGAATGGGGATGGAAAACCTTCGGTTTTCCATCCCCATTCAGCCCCAAAACCAGCAGTGTTACCAAAACCTGTGAGTTGCTTGACAGTATGACAACGTTAATTCGCAATGCAACAGTATTGCCGTTCACCTTGGGTGGCGATCGCCCGCTCGATCTCAGTCCTCACACGCTGGATGTATTGGTGGAAGCCGATCGGATTGTGCAGGTGGCACCAGCGATTGAAACCACGGCAGATTGGGTAATTGATGCCACACACCACTTGTTGTTGCCGGGGTTTGTTGATGCCCATACCCATACCGTTGTCGGCGTGTTGGAAAAGTGCGCCTATGAAGCATTGCCGCTAGAACTCTGGATGCTCTATTTGCCACCCGACCAAAAGCTAGAACCCCGAATGCATTATTTGTGTGCGGCGATCGCAGCTTTAGAAGCGGTTAAAAATGGCACCACAACAATTCAAGATGATCTCTACGCGTTGCCCTTTACCACTCCTGAAATTTTTGACGCAACGGCTCAAGCCTATGTGGATGTAGGTTTACGTGCCAGTTTGTCACTCCACGCGATTAACAAACCCCTGCATCACACCATTGCCTATCTGGAAGACTTGCTACCAGACGCGATGAAACACGCCTTTTGGCAACCCGTTCAGGATTTTTCGATTGAAGAGTGGGCAGCTTTATTTGGCGAACTGTACCGCAACTGGCAGGGCAAAGCCGGACGCATTACCACGATGCTGGCTCCCTCTGCGGCTCAACGGGTAACCCCCGCCCTGATGCATCGTATTGCTGAGTTATCCGCAGAGTATGATGTCCCGATTCATGCTCACCTGTTAGAAACTCGCACCCAGGCGGTGACTGGACTAGAGCTATTGGGAGAATCGGTAATTCAGTTTGCTAAACGGCATGGCATTTTGACCCATCGGACGGCGATCGCCCATGGCATTTGGCTGACTCCAGAGGATATTGAAGCGGTTGCCGCTGCCGATGCCACGATTGTCCACAATCCCGTCAGTAACTATCGCCTGTGTAGTGGCATTGCCTCGATCCAGGCATTACAAGCTGCCGGGGTAAATATTGCGTTGGGCACCGATGGCATGGATTCCTTTAACCTGTTTCATGTGATTCGTGCCGCTGGACTCACCCATTCTGTCATCGATTCAAACTACGATCGCTACCCCCATGCCGCCGATGTATTGAAATGGGCAACCTATGGCGGCGCACGCTCAGCGATGCTGCACGATCACATCGGGGCGATCGCTCCTGGGATGAAAGCCGATTTTGTCTTGTATGACCTGAATACGCTCAGTTTTACCCCCTGTCACCACATCCCGATCCATCTCGTTTATGCCGAGCAGGGGCAGTCAATTCGTAAAGTCTTCGTCAATGGTGAGTTGATTGTGCAAGACGGTCAGGTGATGACGGTCAACGAAGCCGACATTTTGGCAGAGTTTCGCGATCGCCTACCTGACTATCGCGATCGCCGAGAGCTCTTTCATCAACAGGGTCGCCAGTTACGCCCGATGATGGATGAAGTCTATCGACGAGCCATGGCAAAACCGTTACCCATCAACAACTTCAGTCGCGCTGGCGTGCCTCCCGTTCAACCAACCTGACCTATTTGGATAGTTTGCTAAACGCAAACTATCCAACGGCTCAAATTCAGACATTTGTTTTTTAGGACATCCACCTATGCTGTCTTTTGTCCCCGAAGAGATGGGAGATCCGGCTCCTTACCATTTGCTCACCAGCATTGTTGCACCTCGCCCCATCGCCTGGGTATCGACCATCAGTGCCAGCGGCTTGCCCAATATTGCTCCGTTCTCTTTTTTCAATGCAGTGGCTGGATTTCCGCCCACCATCATGTTTTCGGTGTCTTATCGCCGCCAAGAACCCAAAGAAAAAGATACCTTACGCAATGTCCGTGAGGTCGATGAATTCGTTTGTCATGTGGTCGATGAAGCCCTGGCAGATGCCATGATTCAAACCGCCATGGACGTGCCCTACGACATCAACGAATTTGAAATGGCGCAATTGCCGACGTTGCCATCTACCGATGTCCGTCCGTTACGGCTGGCTGATGCGCCTGTGGCAATGGAATGCAACGTCACGCAAATCATCCCGGTTGAAGGCGCAACCAACGTTATGGTATTGGGGCGCGTTCTACGATTTCATATCCGAGAAGATTTGTATCGACCTGAGCTGGGGTTGGTCAACACGATCGACATGAAACCCGTAACTCGCCTGGGCGGCCCGGTCGAATATACAAAAATTGGGTCTTTATTGCTTTTGGGATTGCCCGATGCCCATTAGCGATCGCCCTTGCGTGAAATACAAATTTGGAGGGAGAGCCGCGCTCTGCGCGGCTCTCCCTCCAAAACTGTCTCTATCCGGTGGTTTAGAGACTAGGACTCCCATGCCAAAACAATCAGCGCATTCAAAATGGCGGCGGCGACCGCTGACCCTCCTTTGCGCCCCTCCACCCAAATTTTGGGCACATCGGTTTGAGCCAGCACCGCTTTGGACTCAACCACCGACACAAAGCCTACGGGCGCACCAATCACCACAGCTGGCTGTTTTGACCGATGCGGCTCGGAAGCAGGTGAGCCTAAACTAGATTGATCTGGCATTGGTTGAGACGCCGATGGCAACGTATGGCACAGTGCCAGCAACGCGGTTGGGGCATTGCCAATCACATAAATGGCATGGGGATACTCTACCTGACAGCGCAACATTCCAGTCTCAGTGCGAGTCTTACCCGGTAATGCGATCGCCGCCTGTTCAACCGCTGAAATGATCGGGTTGTTAAAGGTTTTAGAAACCAGAGTAAGAATGCCCTGTTTCACCATACTGACATCGGTAACGATGGGGGTCTGTTGACGCAGGGCTGCGATCGCCCCGGCAATGGCTCCTGGGCTAAAGCGAAGTAATTGCTTAAACTCAAAGTCGGCAGTGCTATGGATCACACGCCGTACGATCGCATATTCTTCGGTGCTAAACGTGTGTGCCCCAACTTCCTGGTCAATGACCGCAAAGCTTTGCTCCACAATAGGATGGTTGAGAGACGCCATTAAAACACCAACTGGGGCCAATCTGGCTCACGATAATAGCGCGTCATATCATCAAATTTGCGCAGGTCAGCCTGATGCACCAAAAACAGCTTGGGACAATCTAACGACAGCCATTGCAGATTCAGTTCGCTAAAGGTGTCTCCTAGTTTTTCGCGATCTACCTCCGCAATCGAGCGATCGCCAAAATATCCCAGCGTAATGTGGGCATTGAGATAATATTGCTGCTCAATCCCTAACGCCATTAACGACGAATTTTGATAGATCGAGCGCCGCAGTTCTAAGATGCGGTTATAGGAATCTTCATCTTTGGGGGTCAGACAAACGCCCACGGCACGGGTCATCACCGTTAACCCCATCACCTGCCAGGAAGCCGGTTGCCCTGTCTGCACCACCGATCGGCACTGGCTGAAGCTTTGCCGAATAGAGTCGCGCAACTGGGGCTGAAAATCGGGGTTAGTATCTGCGTGGCGATACGCACCGTCCCAAATCAAATCAGCCAGCGTCATGTGAAAGCTATCGGGCGGCAGCGGCACCAACAAATCAGCCGGAAGGCTCTCTACTAATTGTTGTTGCAGAATTTGCAATTGCTCATAGAGTTCAGTATTTTCTGTTTCCTCGATCCAGGGGGGCGTAATGACGGAATAACCTGGGAAAGATGCCGTCTGGTATTGCCCCTCTGACGCTTGATAGACAAATTTAGGTGACGGCTGAATATACTGCACCTGAGACTTGTAGGATTCGGGAAGCATCATTTTTGCCACCCGGTTGCTATAGATCTGATAAGAATCGTCCAATGTCAGTCGCCTCGTTGTTTCAAGGGTGAGGAAAAGATTGAAAGGTTGAGTTCACTCCTCTACTGTAGCGGGTATAAACCTTATAAGGAGAGCTTAACATCAATCAGAGAAAACTCTGAAGCCAGCTTATAGAGATGATCCCCAGCAATCGCAAAGATATTTTACCGATTCTCTGTCGAAAGATCTTCAACTCTAAATAGAGAGGTGGAGTGTGAATCAACAGACTCTTAGAGAATGGCAGAGTTTGCTGCTTTTTTCAGTTTTTTAGGCTGCTTTCTTGAGGATTATATAGCTTTGCCTAATCAAATTTGCTTCGCTTGATTAAATTAACCGTGGTTGCGATCTGAATGACCTGATTTTTCAAGACAGGATGTTTAGAACAGAGGTCATGGGCAGAGTCAGCGATCGCATGACAGGGCTAACTCCAGTCTTCGCGCTGAGTGCCTCGTCCTTTGTAAACTTGCCCGATTTGATGGATTTGCCGAGTTTTGGCAAACAGATCTGCTTCACTTAACTGCCACTGTTGCAACACTTTTTCTAAATCTGCCTGGATATCTCTGGCACCTGGAAATCCTTTATAGCGAATCCGTAACCGAGCCAACTCTGCCAGATTATACTCCGTTGCTTCACCATTGAGTAAAGCGTTAACAATCTGGCGATCGCTGCCATAAAGGGGATGCTGTTGATCTTTCTGACTCGTATTTTCTGGGGCTTTAGACATAGATTCTGTGAATGGGGAATGAGCAGTGGGAAGGTTTAAGGTTTGAATGGCTGTTAGCTGTTAGCTGTT
>NZ_JBSLYH010000010.1:0-181764 GCF_055793305.1 Calyptranema fuscum S582 | reverse complement strand
CGGTCAAGAAATTGCAGGACATCGCCGATCGCTCTTAACGTGTTGGCTTCACCCAATCGATCACCAAGTTCTCGGGCTAATACTAAAGCCTGCTGATAAAACTCATCGGCTCGGTGATAGTCTGACAAACTCCGGTAGGCATCTCCCAGCTCTAACAAAATATTAAGACGATTTTGCGCCCGACCCGATTTAGAGTCTCGATCGGTTGCCTCATACTCCATCAACAATCGCTGCAAAAGATCGATTCGCTCTTGCTTAACTGGTTTAGCGTCACTGGAATAAAGCCGATCGGCTTGCAGCATTTGAGTCTGCACAGTATCTAACGTTTGTTGGACAGTGCGAAATGTAAACACACCCGATGACCAAGCCCAAAAGTCGTGAGCATACCTGGCAATGCGAGTCATGGCATAGTCAGGCAAGACAAGCACTATCGGGTGCGGTATCTGCTTTGCCAAAATATCTCGCACAAAGTTCAAATCTGCCAAAATCGGTGGATACTCGCCAACAACCCCAATCGCATTTTCCAACCCACATAAAACAAGTACCAGTTTTTTCTCTGGCTCTATTTGAATCGTGGATAAACTCTGCTTCAGTTCTTCTAACAAAAATCGCAGTTGTGGGTTCGTCAACCACAAAACTTCAAATTGAACAGCCTTACACTCTGGACGCTGACGCAAGGCTGCTAGCAACCATTCCACATCAGATGTAAAGTTCACTTCCGCGAAGCCAAGAGTAAACCCTTCCGAAATACCGACAAACGTCGCCAGCCCAATCAGCGAGTCCAGGTTTATCCCGGCAAATTGAACAATTTCAGATTCTGGTTGATTAGCGTTATTTAGACTGGGCATCTTTGACAGCTCGTTGAAAGATTTCACTTTGCCGAATGACGGGATGTGGATAAACCCAGCGACGATTGCCGTTGTACTCCAGTGCAGCTGTGCTAAACAATAGCTCTTGTCCGACTACATCATCTGTTGTTTCCTTGGTGATGGCGATCTGGGCAAGCTCTGGATAGTATTCGCGGCGAATGGCGCGCTCAAATCGAAATTGCAGCTGCTTGATTGCATAACGAGCGTTTTCTTCTTTGATCTTAGAGTAGCCTTTGCCGATCGCGTGGGTGCAGCTATCTCGCATCAGTTGCATTAGATGACGTAAATGCCCACCACTGATCTTTGCTAGTTCCAATAGCCACTCTCTTGATTCAAAAGTGGCATCAATATTGACTCGTTTTTCGATCAAACTTGCCATGGCTTGTAACCCATCTGGTTCATAATTCAGCTCTAGTGGCTCCCGTTCAAAGCGGTAAACATTCACCATCGGCACAATATGGGGGTTATTGAATGTACCGCCAACTCCTCTAGGGGAGTACAATGTGGCGATCGGGACTGTGTAAATGATCGTGCAGTTTAGCCCTTGCATCTGAGCTGCATACTCAAAAAACAGCTTTGTAGCAACGCTAGGTGGACATTTATCTAGCCCATCCAACACAAGTAAAAACCCTTTTTTATGCGGGTATTTGCCCAACAGTTTTTTGGCTGCATCACTCAACAGCAGATTGATATCTGTCTGCAAACGAGAAACATCTTTTTCTAACGTTTGACGAATCGTCGTCTTGCTATTAGAACCTCCTTTGATCTGTGCCATCGTCTTCACTAAAAACTTGGCTAGAAAAGGGGCTTCTGCGCCCAACGAAGCTTCTGCCTCAACATTGACTGATTTTTCAACACTTTCTTCAGTTTCTTGAGTGATTTCTTTAAACCAATCCTCAAAGCTTTTTTGCAACTCGGTATCAAACTTCAACTTTTCTAAACGCAGCGCATACTCCACTTGCTTAATAATCAGCAAATACAAATCCGTGTATTCAACATCGTTTACATCTATTTCTTCATCGGCTCGGATGTAAATCACCTGATACTCTTCTGATTGGATTCGTCCTATCCGTGCCAGTTCAGAACTTTTGCCACAACCCACATGCCCCGTAAATAGAATACAGGTAAATTCTTCTGGCTGTTGGGTCATCAAAATTGTGTTGACCCCAATGACAGCATCTTGGCGCGACTCCAAAGGCACATAGTATCGATCGATATCCTGCCCCTCTAACGGAAGCACATCGCAAACTCGATACGCCTCTCTTAGATTTGTAGCTAGTCGGTCTAGGGAAGCCATAGGTAATGTGCGGGTATAACTCGCTCATCATCTTATAGTAGAGACGCTAGCGAACATCTAGAATGCGATGCATTTTTATAAATTCACCAGCAATTCTCGTTTTGCAATTAACGTTGACATATCACTTACTCTCCTTTATCGATGCGCGACAGTAAGAGAGCGATCGCATTTCGAATCATTGAGACTATGGGCGATCAAGAGCGATCGCTATTTGCATTTTTGATCGCATCTGACCAGTCTTTTGCCAGCAAAATGAAATCAGATGGCATCATCATAATGGTGGTTGTATTATTTTCTGCACCAATTTCTGTTAGCATTTGCAGTCGCCGCAGTTCTAGTGCGGCTGGATTTTCCATAATTTTTTGTGATGCTTCTGCCAGTTTGATGGAGGCTTCCTGTTCGGCAGCAGCTTTGATCAAGCGGGCTCGTTTTTCCCGCAATGCTTCCGCTTCTTTTGCCATTGCCCGTTGCATGCCGAGCGGAATTTCCACATCCTTCATTTCGACCCGTTCTACAACAATGCCCCACGGTTCTGTAATCTCGTCCACAATATCTTGAACTTTGATATTGATCTTGTCGCGGTTTTGCAAGACATCATCTAGATTGTTTTGCCCGACCACATTACGGAGCGTCGTCAGGGCGATTTGATAGACTGCCATCTGATAGTTTTCGACCCGATTGATGGCTTTACCCGGATCAATAATGCGATAGTACAATACTGCATTGACTTTGATCGTGACACTATCGGCGGTGACTGTTTCTTGCGCCTGAATATCAACGGTTTTAGTGCGCACGTCAAGCTGGACTTTTTGATCGACCATGGGAATCGTCCAATATAAACCGGGTCCCATGACGTCCTTTAAGCGTCCCAATCGAAAGATGACGCCTCGCTGATATTCTCGATCTAGCTTCAGCCCCGAAGCGCCTAAGATCATAAGAAATCCTAGTAAGATCCCTAGAGTCGATCCCATCGTCATATCCTCCAAAATATTGGGATGCTTCTATTCTAGATAGACAGCAGAGATCGGGTTGAATATTTAATATGGCGCTTAATCAACGGTTTTCCGGGAAATCAACTAATCTGCTGGGGTGGCTGGTGCTACTGCTGGGAGGATTGCTCTTATGCAACTGGATTGTCTTCCTGCTGGCTGAGGGCATGTGGTTTCGAGCAGTCGGTTATGTGCAAGTCTTTACGGTTCGGCTGCGATCGCAAGGTGGTTTGGGGCTGTTTTCCTTTGCCCTCAGCCTGGGATTTTTGTGGTTGAATCTCAAACTTGCCCATCGTCAGGTTTGGCGATCTGACCTGAACGACCGGGAGGTTCATGGGTTAGCAGGACGCCTGGAGTTGAGGGGATTACTGCCCATCACTGGGTTACTCAGTCTGATGCTGGGTGTAATGCTGATTTATCACGGACAGATTGCCATCAGCCACTGGCATCCCAATTTTTCTCTCTACGACGTAGCAACGAAAGCCCCCATTAAATTTCATCCCAGCGTCTTCTGGCAACTTGGGCACCTGTTGATTGCCCAACCCTGGTATTTGGTGGGTTTAGTTGCGATCGCGATCGCCCTTCTGATCTATCCACAACTGCTATTACAGGCGATCGCACTGGTCATCAGCCTGGGGTTTGGCATAGTGATTTCCGAAAATTGGGCAAATGTTTTGCTCTACCTCCATCCCACGTCTTTTAAGCGGGTTGATCCGTTGTTTCATCACAACGTCAGTTTCTATGTTTTTCGCTTGCCCCTGCTGGAATTATTGGATTTCTGGTGGGCTGGTTTGTCGGCGGTTGCCTTTTTGTCCGTCAGTCTGACCTATTTACTATCGGGCAATAGCCTCAGTCAGGGTAAATTTCCTGGCTTTCATCCCAGACAACAACGCCATCTATATTTCTTGGGTGGATGTTTGATGTTGGCGATCGCGCTGAGTTATTGGATCGATCGCTATGAATTGTTGTATTCACCCTCAGGTGTCGCTTATGGAGCCAGTTATACCAACGTCACGGTTGAACTCCCGGTCGATACGGTTCTAAGTTTCGTGTCGTTTGGCTTGGGGTTGCTGTTCGTGCTGCGGTCGCTGGGGGGAGAACAGCATTGGGATAGGGTTAAGTCTGCCGGGTTAAGGTTGCAGGTCAGACAAACAGCTTCAGGAGTCAGGCTGCGACGGGAAACGTTGGGCGATCGCTCTGCCAAGCAGGGGCAGGGGGTAGGGGTGAGAAATTTTCCGACCCAGATATCTGGCCGTCTCTTACGCTTCCCTCTGTTGCTTGTTCTCACCGTTTATATTTCAACCGCTGCGATCGCCAGTTTTATCGTGCCGTTTGCGGTGCAGCAATTGATAGTGCAGCCCAATGAATTGCAATTAGAGTTGCCTTATCTCGAACATGCGATCGCTTTAACCCGTGAAGCATTTGGGTTAGATGAAATTGAAGAAGAAACCTTTGATCCGCAAGACAATTTGACCTACGCAGAGTTGCAAAAAAATGATCTGACCATCAAAAATATTCGGCTTTGGGATACACGACCCCTGCTAGAAACCAACCGTCAGCTTCAGCGGATTCGCCCATATTACGAATTTCCCGGAGCAGATATCGATCGCTATACCCTCAAAACAGATACAGGAGTAGCCGAACAACGTCAGGTACTGATTGCTGCCAGAGAGTTAGACTACAATTCTGTTCCGGCAGAGGCACAAACCTGGGTTAACCAACACTTGATTTATACCCACGGCTATGGTTTTACCCTCAGTCCGGTCAACACGGCTGCCTCCAGCGGTTTGCCCGACTACTTCATCCGGGGGATTGAAATGTCGGTTAGCGATCCCAACATTCGCAGTAGTATTCCCATTGGGCAACCCCGGATCTATTATGGCGAATTGACCAATACCCATATCATGACGCCGACGAGGGTCAAAGAACTCGACTATCCCAGTGGCAGTGATAACGTTTATAACACCTATGATGGGAGTGGAGGGGTAGCTATTGGGCACCTTTGGCAACGCCTGATCTTCGCTGCCCATCTAAAAGATTGGCGGATGCTGTTTACCGAAGACTTTATCCCAGAAACCCGCTTGCTATTTCGCCGCAACATCCTCAGCCGCGTTAGAGCGATCGCTCCTTTTCTGCGCTACGACAGCGATCCTTATCTGGTTGTTGCCAATTTAGCAGACCCAGGTTTTGGTGAAAGTACACCGGCTCGCGTTGCTACCGAAACCCCAGCCGTCGATGGTAGCCATTACCTATACTGGGTGATTGATGCTTATACCACGAGCGATCGCTATCCCTATTCCGACCCATTGCAAAACAACTTCAACTACATCCGCAATTCGGTCAAAATCGTCATTGATGCTTACAACGGTAGCGTCACTTTTTACATTGCCGACGACACCGATCCCATCATCAACACCTGGAGCCAAATTTTTCCGGGGATGTTGAAACCGTTGAGCGCTATGCCAAAGACATTGCAAAGCCACATTCGGTATCCCCAAGATTTCTTTCGGGTTCAGTCTGATCAATTTATGGTCTACCATATGACCGATCCGCAAGTTTTTTATAACCGCGAAGATCAATGGCGTGCGCCCAATGAAATTTATGCCGATGAATCACGATTGGTGTCTCCGTATTATCTGATCATGAAATTGCCATCGGGTGAAAAAGAAGAATTTATCTTGTTAAGACCGTTTACGCCCGATCAACGAACCAACCTGATTGCGTGGCTGGCTGCCCGCTCCGATCGCATAGATCCCACCTCTTCTCGATCCAAACAATCAGGCAAAATGTTGCTTTACCGTTTTCCCAAACAAGAATTGGTATTTGGACCGGAACAAGTAGAAGCCCGGATCAATCAAGATCCAGTCATCTCCCAACAAATTTCTCTCTGGAATCGACGCGGATCAAGTGCCGTACAAGGTAATTTATTGGTGATTCCGATTGATCAATCATTGCTGTATGTTGAACCGTTATATCTAGAAGCCACTATCAACCAACTACCCACCCTGGCACGAGTGATTACAGCAAATCGCGATCGCATTGTTATGGCAGAAACCCTTGATGAGTCTCTGCAAGCCTTGTTTCAAACCCAACCCAGCGACACACCTGCCATCATTCGTGATTTAGAAGCAGACGTGGGATTAGATGAATAACTGCTTGTCAACCCCGATCAACTAGAGGTTTCATAGCGATCGAAAGTTGGAACTTTTCTGGATTAAAACCGCTCTCCAAAATCTGGGTACGATACCTGCTACCGTTCCCAATCTCAAACGCTCACAGATAAGCTCTCGAAGATCGGTGTGCAACGGGATTATTAGACCGGATCTCACGGGATCGCATACGATGGTTGTATTCTCTTATGCTTGGGAGCTTAAACTATGTCTCTCACTGAATTAATTCCTCTGGTGAACAATCTGAGTCAGGCAGACAAGTTATTACTCTTCAAACTCCTAGCCACACAAATTCCTGACGCTGAACTACAAGTCATCTTTTCTGCCTCAGAGTATCCGATTTGGTCACCTTACGACGCAACGGAAGCTGCCAACATTTTGTTGCAGATGATTCAGGATGACCAAGAGGCATCTACTCATGCCTAATAAAGTCGAGTTTTCCTTTTCTGACGATGAAGCATTACCCACGATTCCCATCACTCTGAGTCATGCAGACTCTTCTGTTTCTGCGAATGCTCTGCTAGATAGTGGCTCTACGATCAATCTATTACCGTATGACATCGGATTGCAATTGGGTGCAATTTGGGAAGAGCAAACTGTCCGCTTGCCATTGGCTGGAAATCTTGCAAGGGTTGAAGCACGGGGTTTCTTTGCGCATGTTCAAATTGGGAATCTGGAACCCGTTCGTCTAGCATTTGCTTGGGCAAACGCTTCTCAAATACCCTTGATCCTTGGGCAAACAAACTTCTTTCGAGAATTTGATGTCTGTTTTCAGCGATCGCGACGCACAATCGAAATTACCCACTTCTAATGAATCTCGATAGCGATCGCCACAATCTCGCCATGATTGCTATTTCAACCTACGGGCGCACTTGAACCTCATAAATCTTTCTATACCGAGCAATTTCATCTTTGCTGTAGCGGGGTTGTCGAACTATCACAAGATAATCATTGTTCCACATCACCCTGGATAAATTCTTTGATACCGTCAACCACGACGTTCTGATGTCACGAGGTGCCCGAAACGTGAAAGATAAAACACCTTTGGCATTGTTATGGCAGAAACCCTCGACGAGTCTCTGAAAGCTTTGTTTCAAACCCAACCCAGCGACACACCTGCTATCATTCGCGATTTAGAAGTAGACGTAGGCTTGGACGAATAACTGTTCGTCAATCCCGATCAAGTAGAGGTTTCATAGCAATTGAAGGTTGGAACTTTTCTGGATCAAAACCACTCTCCAAAATCTGGATACTATACCCACTCACTTCCCGACTGAGCGACTGAAAGTAACTACCAAAAATTCTAATAGTCCGCTCCAGTCGGGTTTTTATCTGGCTCTCACTGCTCTATTTTTTCAGAAAACTTAACTGACTGCTTTTGAAACTCATCCCAGAATACAGAAGCATTCTCATCTGTAGCAATCATAAGCATCATTTTCATACAAAGCATCATTCCGGATTGAATTTCGTCATCGGCGACTTCTTGACCATCAAAATCCGGATTTGTTGGAATGTCTACTTCTTTAATCCACCATCGATCTATTTTCGTTAATAATTCATAGATGGATCCCAAAAGACTGATGTTTATTTCAGCATCGGCAGTCGCAATAAATTTAGGCAAATTATGCGCCAACTCATTGCGATGTTTGCGAATCTCATCAACTAGCGCAATGTCAGTATCATCGATAGCAGACATTTCTTTTAACCACAGAAGCGATGCTCGGAGCGGACTTTTATCTAGTGATAAAACCTTACACTTATATTTTTCGCTGATAAATCCTCCATGTTTGTTGAATTCATAAGTGAAAAAATCGCGAATACGATCAATAACTGAAGTCCGAAGCAGTTCATATGCAGTCAAGAAAATTGAAGCGGCAATTAAATTACCTCTCAAAGATTCAGGATTTAAAAACTTAGCCCAACTACGGTATACCTGGTCTTCTGGTGCGTTTATATTCAATAACCTTACTCGCTTGCTCACCACCCCTTTAGTAACTTCAATTTTACTTGGCTTCTAAGCAGAGGACTTGAAGCACAACTGCCCCATCCGAAGCCACAGCCGCATAACGGTTGCGGTCAGAGATTGCCAAAACCTTGAACTCATCGTAAGCGGATCCCTTCAGTCCCCTGCTCCGCAATTGTTCGCCGGCTATCTATGCAACTTGGGGCTTCTAGAAAGGTGATGTCAGAAAGTCTTTCTTTCTACGGCTACTCTAAATGGCTTTCAAAATTTAGTGCTATGATTTCCCTCTTTTTCTCTTTGTAGGATTGATTTCCACTAAACTCTTCAGTTTGGTCAACCTAGCTATACATTTTTTGTAGATACTGCTTCCTAGCTCTAACACCTTTACTTTTAATTGCTTCACTTTAAGAAAGTGCCTTAAGTAAAGTAGAAGCATGACAGCAACTACAGTGAGTAGACCATAGCGAAAAAAATCTTCCAAGAATCCATTGCTTAAAAGTTCTATAGAAATGCAGAGTAGCAGAATCCATGATACCAACATAACAAAGGGAAGAATTGAATAAATGTTCCTCCAATCTGTAAAACTGTACTTAGATTCCCCAGTTAGAGACGGGTAGTTTTCTTTATTCCCGGGATATTTTTCAAGTTGCTTTGACCACCATCCATTTATTTTATCCACATGATTGGTGGCAGACATAACAAGGAGCCACGAGATCCAACATACGGTAATTCCAATAAGCGGAATAAGAAATGAAAATGTTTCTGCAAGATGCGGATTTCCCAATTGAGTGGAAGCAGGACGGTTAAAAATGACAAAATATGCAGAAAATAAAAAAAAGCTTGAGGATATCATCCATGTCATTCGATGGTTGATTAAATTATCCTCGTGCTGAATTTTTTCTCTTGCAATTTTCCATGCTTGGTTAAGCAATTCGCGGTCCGATGGCTGATCAGACATACAGTTTGTTTCTTTACATGGTTGGGGGAGTATCGTGATACTCCAACTTTGGTTGCCGTAATTTCGGAAAACTATTGATTGAGTGTGTGAATTCTACTGGTGTATTTAAAACACCATCCCACGCATAACTTTGGAACACCTTAAGACCAAATACCCGTAAAGAAATTTAAGGCAAACTTTGCCGAGAGAAGAAGCCAGCTAACGGTGCTTGTCACTCGCCGTAGATAAAACCTCTCGCACCTACAGATAATCTCTCGGCGGTCGGTGTGCATGGTCATTGTTAGACTACGGTCGATCGCTTCAAGCATGAGCATGGTGCGTTCCCAGAAATCTATCAGTGGAGTAGCGAGAGTTGAATGGAGGAACGCACCCTACAAGATCGACGATCGCACTGCATTTTCCTCTTGTCAACTCACTCATAGAACGTAGAACAAAAAAGCAACTATGGCAACTAATGCCCATATCAACGTTACACCAATTGAAATCGTGACTATGGTTAAGAATACAGGATTAGCTAATAGCATCGCCCCAGCCGTTAAGGTCGCCAATCCCTCAAACTCACTAAGTATAGATTTCACATCACGTACACGACGGACAAGTGCGAAATAATTCCGAAGGCGTTTCCATAATGAAAGTCCATAACGAGCATTTTTTGTCGCTGAAATCACATCAGAAGCCTGCCACTCTTTCTCTCTAACAAGATTATCGACGCGCCAGTGTGCATCTTTGAGCTTATTCCTTATCCGCTCCTGCGCCTGATTTAATTCAGCCACTTTCCTTGAGCTTGTCTGAAAAAATGCAACAATTTGATCTGGTAGACCAACGATTTCCTTCAATGTCAGATATAGCTTTGCTAGTAGAAGAGATGGACAAGCTATAACCAAGAAGATGAAACTAGTTAATGAAGCATTACCCCTGAATGTTTGATATGAAATGAAAGCAAGCCAAGCTCCAGATGCAATGTTAATTAAAGCTAACAGCAGAATACTACCAACGGTTTGCTTTGCAATTTTAACTGGCACTTGAAGTGCTTCAAGAATCAGTTTGACAATCTCATTATTCTGAGAATTCTGCTCTTCTTGTTCACTCATTAGTGGTATGCCTCAAATGATCGGTAGAAATTATTATTTGCCTACCACTAAATAATATTATGGGAGAAGTCTTTACACTAATCTAGCGGGATGACTATTAATAGACAGAATTTTTCTGCCTAATATACTAAAACGGGCGATCAGGCGGAAAATTTCTGCCTAATATCCCTCATGAGAGAATTAGTCAGCATGGTTTAGTATAATCACCAACCAAGTAAATGCTGGGGAAAGCTTAGATTTTATTTAGACTTCAGCGATACATGGTCTGTATGCCATCTTCTCAACCTCATCTCCAAAAGTTGCTTGATCACATCTGAGGATGTGAAGACGACAATGATTGATACCCATGTGTTAAATCGGGGTGGGCATGGGGTACGCAGTCCATGGGACGGATGAAGAAAAGGGCGATTTTGACGGGCATGAGTTGTGAAGGCTATTGGCGCTTGTCAAAAATGCTAGCAACGCACACGGGAATGATCGACGGGTGGCTCGAGGTACAGGGATTGCATCTGTTCGTACTGTGTAGGTGAAGGTTCAAGGGTACGTCTAATTCACTAGCCTTGTTTGCTCGTCTTCATGAACCGCTTGTTGCGAACCCGCATGATGTGTGGTGTGGGATTGGTCGGCTTCGAGACTCAATAATCTACCTCAAGATGCCACTTAATTCCTTGCTTATCGGCTTCACTAAGCACTTGTTCAAACTTCTTCAAGTCAGCAATAACAGAACTTTTGTCGATACCAGAAACATCATTCGTTTCGAGATGCGAGAGTAGTGCGCCAACGGTTATAAGACCTTTACTTGCCTCAAACCACTCTTCATCCCAAGTGCTTTCAATTGTTTCTAATTCCTCTGGCAAATCTTCTGGATCTATACTAAAAAATTCCATTAATGGTTTGACTCTCAACTGAGTTGCTAAGTTGTCTAACATATCTAATGCTATGGACAGAGCTTTCCCGTCAACAGACGTGTCAAAGCCAATTTCTTTGTCTAATTTGATAAAGAGTGAAGCACTCATAACAGCTCCTTGTATTCCCGCACTGATACTTGTCACTCTATTGAACCGCACGGAACAGGCTAACTATAAATAGGCGAAATTTTGCTGCCTAAAATCCCAAAACGGGCGAGTCACTCCAGTTCGCTGATATGTATGAACCATCCTGATGTCTGGGATACCCGTCATTCTAAGGACAATTCCACCCGTTCCATAAGTTGAGGAATGTAGATATAGAAGCGTTCGTTGCGGAGCTGCATGGCATCGACGGTGCAACTACCACAATGCACCCCTGGCGGTGGCACAGCAACTGATTGTACTACTTCATCCGACACCCCAGCCCAGGGCAAATGCCCCTCTGGAGCCTGCAAAGAGTAGGTCAGCTCTGATTCATTCAACCAATCACTGCTGATGAAGTCAACTTCAGCACGAGGAGCCGTCAGATTCCAGCCGACGCGATCGCGAAAGGCATTGACAGCCGCATCCCGATTGTCAGGGTGATCGGCTAATGCGTCCTGCCAGAGGCGCAACTGCACACTGAGACCAAACCGTCCATTGCTGGCTGTTAGCCACATCTGGTCAATAGCACGAATTACCTGCGATCGCACTGATGCTGATTCAAACGGTGGCACTAAGACCGATTCTGGAGCAAGTAACCGTCGGGTTTCTCGATCGGCCGCCGCCCAGTCTCCCGCTTGAAGATGTTCTTGTAACACTGCCAACTGCTCGTCAATGGTTGCATTCAGATCTTCATCTTCCGTCTGGCAGGTGCCCGCCATTGAGCGCACATACTCACCAGGGCGCAAGTAGTGAATCGTCTGCATCTGCTGGGGCTGTCCGCTAGTAGGACGCAGACTAATGTAGAGTCCATGCACCGAAGCAGGTGCCCCGTACAGGCGATCGCCATGATTGGGTTGACCACGAAACGCTTCTTCAAACGGTAGTTGAGAATAGTCAGCATCGGGAGCCAATTGCTCATATTCACTCAACGCAGCGGCACTGAGCAAGGTTTGAACGCGACCAGTTTGATCGTGCCACTGTACCGTCAGGGTCAAGGCTGTTTCAACTGGGTTCTGAGGACTTTCTGTCTCCGGCAAGCTACCCGCCAATCGGTAGGTTAAACTCACTCCCTGACCCAGAGAAACCATTGTTTGACAGCTGATCTGATAAGATTCGGTCTGGGCATCCACGGGTGGCGTTATCGTTGTGGCTAGGGCTACTGCCAAGACACCGCTTAATGGCTTCAGGATTCGCATTTGAGACATGGGCAAGCACCTCCAAATCCACACATAACTTAAACGCGGGAAAAATTTAATTTCCGGATCGATTGCAACTGTGATGTCCTGTAACTGCTGTTCTATAAGGCTTTCCGCTTTGAAGTCATATCCTTTAAAATGAATATATGATTGTATTGCGATCGCTCAGTTGCATCCAGCAGAATACGAGCTTCTGTCAGTATGAATCACTTTCTCTTCGCCACTTTTTTCGTTGCGTAAATTGATACGAAATCTTGTTGTTTAGGATTCGTCTGAAAAGTAGATTTTTTATACGATTGTTCGTTACTGCTTAAATATAAAGCTGTTAATACTTCACTTAAAAAAAGCTTTGAGCATTTGGAACGAGAAAATGCGATCGCCCAGACGAGCAAACTAGATGAACTACCTTAATCAATAACTTGAGTAACTATAACGGTCACGCTCACGGAATGCAGATAAGCTTTGCAATATAACTCGTGGTTTAGAGCGTTCTGGTACAGCGCGGTCGGGCTACTGACTCTGCCTAGCCCACTATGTCTTTGCTGGCAATTAGTCACCATAACTAAAATAGCTACCAGCAACTTTGGCATCGTCGTCAAGGTTGTCCTTCAGTCTGCTCCAACCGGGTTGTCAGGCTGTTGGCGCTGAGCAATCTGGAGCAATAATCGCAGTGCTTCATTTACAGATGCATCTGTTGGAAAAGCTTTGGCAATATCAGGATCTAGGAGAACTAAGTTGGTTCCTGCTCGGTATCTTTCAACATACTTGCCCCTGACTCCTGCCGCCATTTTGGAGAAGTCGTATTCAGGGCGCAGCTCATCTTCTAGTTCGTCAATTTCCTTCTTCATAGAACTTTCTTTCCTGGCGAGTGGCTTTTCGGGCACTGATAATTCGCGTGCGGTTTTCGCGGTCAGTATGAGAGACAACCAATAATTGCCCTAACTTTGACATTCCCATCATAAGCGTTTAAATTCATTCCTAAAATGATAGTGGTATTCATATGATGATTTTTGTGGCGCGGGCATCGCCCGCGCCACAAAAATCATTACTTTTTTGGGACTACCCCTAAAATCAGTAACGCTATTTGAACAAGCCAACGGTTCGCTTGAGCACCTGCAAAGAACTTTTGCTATGGATCAAGATTTTCCGGCAGTCCACTCCAGGTAAACTATTGGATGGCTTTCTTTTACGAGTAGACTCAATTAACAATTTTACATCGAGGTGTAGAGGTTCTGCCCCTGCGTGGGGGAAATGCCCCCACCCATGTTGCAAAAAATTAGTACCTGAAATACTAATTTGTGAAACTCCATCTTTGGTCTGTACTTGAATTGTTATCAGGATTTGTTCCAGAGAGTTCACAATCCCACAGTTGTAACACTGCTCCATTATTTCGGCCAGGAGCACCATCTACATCTATACACTTTCCAGAGAGTATATTTCTAATATATCCATCACTTGTGATTGTCCATCTTTGATCGGTCGTAGAATTATTGTCAGGATTTGTTCCAGAGAGTTCACAATCCCACAGTTGTAACACTGCTCCATTATTTCGACCAGGAGCACCATCTACATCTATACATTTCCCAGAAAGCGAATTTCTAATATATCCATCACTTGTGATTATCCATCTTTGATCGGTCGTAGAATTATTGTCAGGATTTGTTCCAGAGAGTTCACAATCCCACAGTTGTAACACTGCTCCGTTATTTCGACCAGGAGCACCATCTACATCTATACATTTCCCAGAGAGAGTGTTGTTAAAAAAACTTCCACCAGAACTTTGTGCATCACTTGGTTGTTCTCCGAAAACAAACCAGGATACAAGACCCAAAGAAGTAACAAAAAAAACAAACATCACTTTGGCAGCAAGTTTCATTTCGAATATCCTTATATACTTTATGCTTCAATTAAAATGTATTGAGTTTCGCGTGTCACCTAATGAGCGTTAGGAACTTATATTACGCGAGGGAACTTGGATTTCGGTCTTACATATCGCTTCAAGATAACTCCAGCTTGGACTTTGATATGCAGCATTAATGCACCGTCACCATAGCCGACTCTGCGGGCTAACAATTAATTTAATTAAACAGGCAAATTCCATCTAATTCCCCTAGAGAATGTAGGCGTTACTGATTTGAGCCATGAAATTTGAAGTGAGTGCCGCGCTTCGCGCGGCACTCACTTCAAATTTCATGGCTGGATTAAGCAATTCCAGATATATTAGGAGGAATTTGCGAAGAAATAGACGTTGGCAAGGAAGTTGTTAGATATATTTTTCCACAGATCTACTGATTTTCGAGTAGCTGGAAGGAAATTAATGAAGTTACTGAGAATCACAGATTGAATAAAACCTGGAATGTTTATGGTTGGAAGCGCGGCGTTGCCGCGCTTCTGGATGTACTCTTAGAAAACAAAGTTTGCGTCTGTTAAGACGTTAGCGTGGGTATGTGGCAAGCGTGCCAATAGCTTAAAGGGGCTGGAACCGGCGTCGCCATCGGCATCTATGCGAATTACTGTGCTAGAGCCAACTTGCTTGATCTGCACATAATCTTCAAAAGGTGTGGTGCTGCTGTAGTCTGGTGAATCAAAGATTTCAGCCAAAACAATGACATCTCGACGACTAAAGTCTTTGATCTGATCACCTCTGTCTTGCAGGGTTCTGAAGACAAACTGATCGTGACCTTTGCCTCCTTTCACAGTATCGACGCCCTGACCCCCTACTAAAATGTCATCGCCATCACCACCATCTAGCAAGTCTGATTTGCCACCTCCGCTTAAGAAGTCATTACCATCTTGACCTAAAAGGCGATCGCTCCCTGCAAACCCTTGCGCGAAGTCATCGCCGCGTCCGGCTCGTAAGGTATTGCGCCCCGTGTCTCCATCCAATGTATCGTTGCTGCCGGTGCCATGCCCATTGTTAAAAGCATCGGCAGTAACGGAGCGAATAGAGACTAATTCAGATACAAAATCTGGTTGTAGATTGTTGTCCAATCCTTCCTCAATTAAGACCAAGCCAATGTTCTGGGCATAGTACTTGTATTCAAGGGCACTGGGTTCTACCGCTGTTGATTCCAGCGTTTGTAAGACGTTGCCAAAATTTCCTAGACCCGTCGAAATCGCTTGAGTGCGGCTGATAATTTCTGCTTCATCTACTGCTTCATCATTGGGTGAAAATTCTTGATAGTAGCGATCGCCTACTTGCGGATCGGCTTCCATCGCATAGCCCGGTACTGCACCATTGACGCCGGTTTTCCAGGAACCATCATTGCTTGTGCCAAGAAAGTGACCATCATCGTCGTAGTGATAGCTTGTAGAGGCTTCACCCAGATACCAAACATTCCCATTTGTATCCTGGGCATACCAATCTGCTGTATCTTCTTCCAACAACCCATTTACCCAGGATGTATCTCGTACCACCGTTGCCTCAACACCGCTAATGGTCTGAGTTTGGAAGGTGACCGCAACTTGATTGATTTCGCGATCGCCTTCATCGGGGGTGGCATTTTGACTTTCTCCTTGATAGAGAAAGATAGTGCCGGGGATCAAGGGTAAATAGGGGTTGTTAATTGGGGTTCCGGGTGTAAATGTTGCCGTATTGAAATTTGGAATGACTGCCATGATGAAATCTCCATAATTCAACGAATAAAAGGCAATAGCAATGAAGCGATCGCTGTCCTCTATAGCGATGCCAGCAGGGCAGATGGATTTCCCTGATCCTGGAAGCGATGGGTCAATGCTCATTTGCCTTTGCTGTCAGGAGAATAGAAAACAAATGTCAAGAACTTGATAAGATGTCTGCCCAATTCACGTTTCTTTGCAACTCGTTTTGGATCGGTCTAGTCTCAATATGCACAGCCTTTTCTCAGAGGACTCTCAGCTTAGGACGTTATAAGGATAGTGATATTTAGACTTGTAGATCGCATATGGTATTGATCCGAATTCCCAAATCCTGGCAGCTTTCTGAATCACTCGTTACATCAGAAGCTATCTTTTTCAATCGGAGGCGATTTCTCAAAAACATGGCATGGGCTGGGTTAGGTGCCGCGATCGCCCCGTTAGTCAGCTGTCAGAAAAGTATAGCGGTAGATCCTTTAATGGGGGTGGAGCCACTGACTTCTAGCCTTAATCCTGCCTTTGCAGATGCCGGACGACCTCTGACCAATCGCATGGTTGCTGCTACTTATAATAATTTCTACGAGTTTGGAGACACTAAATCAATTTGGGAAAATGCCCAGTCATTACCCACCGATCCGTGGCAATTGGAAGTCAGCGGTTTGGTCAACCATCCTCGCACCTATGACCTGGATGAGTTGCTAACAACTTTTCCCTTAGAAGAGCGGATCTATCGGTTTCGATGCGTAGAAGCATGGGCAATGGTAGTGCCCTGGCTAGGGTTTCCGATGAAAGCATTACTTCAGGCAGTCGATCCAAAACCAAACGCTCGCTTTGTTCGGTTCACTTCGTTTTATGATCCACAGATCACACCGGGACCGTCATCCTGGGGAGTGGGTTCCTTGCCGTTTCCGTATACAGAAGGGTTGCGGATCGAAGAAATGGCAGCAGAGGTTGCATTCTTTGCGGTCGGTGTATATGGCAATACGCTACCGAAACAACATGGCGCACCCATTCGCATGGTAACTCCCTGGAAGTACGGCTTTAAGGGCGCAAAATCGCTCGTTAAAATTGAGTTTATTGAAGAGCAACCGGCAACGTTTTGGAATTCGTTATTTCCAGATGAGTACAAGTTTGAATCTAACGTTGAACCGGATGTTCCTCATCCTCGTTGGTCGCAAGCAACCGAACGTTTGATTGGCTCAGGTACACGATTAACCTGGGATGTACAACCTACGTTACTCTATAACGGCTACGGCGAATATGTTGCCCATCTTTATGATCGTCCTGCTCACGTATAGCGATCGCTTTTGTAAATCCATATCAACATCGTTAAATGAGACTCATAAAGATACGATCGATCGTATTTTTATAAACCGTTAAGGATCACAAATTAATTAAAACCTGGAAGTTTATTTTTGGAAGCGCGGCTCCGCCGCGCTTCCAAAAATAAACCTTCGGGTTTAGTAAATTCACGCTCCTAAGTTCCTTGTTTGAGGTAGTCTGCAAAGCGTTGCTGAAGTTGCTCAGGGGTTAAATTTTGCGTCCAATACTCGACCACCGCATGACCAAATGCCCAGGCATTGCGATCGGGTGCTGCCGAATTGTTTAACAACAATGGCCAGAGCGACAACAACTCAAAATTAGGAGCCTTTGTTGGGCGATCGGGCATCTCTCTAGAAGGCGTTAGCAAGGTAAATAAGTCGTATGCCATTTGCAATTTACCAATAACAATAGGCAATTGTTCGACAGGGATTTGTTCTGCCAAAAGATATGCCAGAGCCGGGGTTCCCGTCGTCAGGGTAGAAATAAACTGGAGCACAGGACTCTTGAGGAGAGCCGTCAATCCCTGACTGGTAGTCATCTGAAACGTATAGTGATCAATAATTTGGGCAGCAGCGATTGTGCGAGCATCCAAATCTTTCAGAAAGCGGGCAAGGCGCAATTGTTTGGCAGGTGCGATCGCCTCTATCAATGCCATCGACAATAAATCAACCCCCCAGGCAACTCGATTGATCGTGCGATCGCTCGTCACCAGCGGTAAAACGCGATCGCAAAATTCACCCAACACCTCCGCCCGATATGCTGTTGCGTCTCGAATAGCGACTTCTTTAGGACGTGTGCCCCATTGCCAATCATAGGGCGGTTGCCATTCCCGAATTGGACGCAACCGATCGACCTGGGTAACAATGGCGATCGCGGGTAAATCGGCAATATCTGTCTTAATATCGCGCAAAAAATCCGCATCCATTTGCAACGCCGGATCAAGTGCTGGTGTTACTACCAATAGCAAATCAGCTGTCGTCGCATACTCCAACACCTGCTCTCGAAAGTCTGCCCGATTCACCTGTTCATAACCAGGGGTATCCCAGAGATTCAATATCTCCTGGGTCTGGCTTTGCCATTGATAGGATTGGATTTGATCGGTACTAGGCAGGACATCAACGGTTGCTCGATCTGCTTGAAATAAGGTATTGATCAAACTACTTTTACCCGACCCGGTTCGCCCCACCAGCAAAATATTAACCCGCTGTTGTTCCACCTCTGCAATGGGTTCAGCCTGTGACAGAATCTCTCGTAACGTTTGCGTCTTGACTTTGGGTAGAGTGGCTGTAGTCGGTTTGGTATCTAAACTGGATAAATTGTTGCTATAAAGTGCGATCGCATTACGACATAAATTACGTAAGGCGACTTCTCGCAATAACTGACTCAAATTCCCCAACAATTGTTGAGATGCACGATTACTATAAGGTTGGCTGGCTTGTCGGGCTAATGCTGCGACCGGGTTTAACAACCATTGTGCCCAGTTCCAGACTTGACCCAGTTTGCGGGCAGAAGGTTCTAGCTTGCGGTAGACTTCATAGGCTTGCACAGCTTGCCCTACAGTCACCTGATTCAACACAGGCGACAATTTATTCATCCACTGATCCACATCATCTACCGTGCCTCGAATCAACCCATACGCCTGGGGCACATAGATATTTAACAAAGGGTATTTGACTTCTGGATGGTAGATATGGGCGATCGCTACCACTAATTCTTGACAGCGCACCCAAAACGTTTGCCAGTCTTCCCATAACGGGCGATCGGATTGGGACTGTTTGAGAATGCCTTGTAAAACAGATTCAGCCTGCTCAACCGTGCTCTGGTCTGAAGAGAGGGGAGCCACATCAGTCGTGGCTAGGTCTTGACTGACCTCGGCGACCACGTCTTCAACCTGTTGCAGCAACGGACGTGTCCAGTGCACTAACAACCATCGCCATCCCACAAACACGAGCGTAAACACTGCCCACAGCCAACTGATCCGCCATTCCTGAATCTGCCAACCGGCTGCCACCAATAAAAAGCCGACTATTATAGCGATCGGTAGGGCTAATACCAGCCATTGCCATAGCTTTAATCGCACCATAGCGCATTTCCTTCCAGTCGTTCTCCAGAAGTCTAACGCTCTAGTTTCCCCGGTGACATATCTCACAGGTATTTGTTTAGCTTCATGTTGCAGAATCACCGATTAATTAACCGGCTATGCTTTTTGGGAGCGCGACGGCGGTGCCGTCGCGCTCCCAAAAAGCATGGAATTTTTCGATGAATGATGAATTAGGATGGGGTACAGAGGTGGAACCCCTGTCCGGGGCACCGCCCCCGCGCCCCTGGTCTGACCAGTCCTGGGGCTGCTATGGGATCGCTATACGCTGCTGTGTGATCAGAAATCAATTGCAACAAAATTTGATATTGACAGTCTAAACTGTCATGAATAGAATTGGGGTATGAAAACTCTTCAGCAATTAGCACGGGAGAATCCGCAGTGGACATTAGAAGCATTCGTCCAGGTGGCAAATGATTGCTTGCCCCAGTTTTTGCCCAATCAAGAGCCAAATGCCAGACTGCAAGAAGACATCAATCCTCGCCTGGTTCGCTATTACAGCACCCAGGGGCTAATCGATAAACCGCTGAAACATGGACGAGAGGTGCGCTATGGCTATCGCCACTTGTTGCAACTGTTGTTAGTTAAACGGTTATTGATGGAGGGATATACGTCTACTGCCATTACTCGGTTAGTGTTGTCTAAAGACAATGCTGCAATGGAATCTCTACTTCATGGAGGTGTAGAACTCACCGTTCAGGCAGCAAACCCGGCATTGGCATTTTTAGAACACATTCAACAACGTGCATCGTCACCTGCACCTGCGGCACCTGCTGCAATGTCTCGAAATCCCGGTTCACCTGCTGTTAAATCTATTCCCACCGCAACGGGTACAGCTTCGGCTTGGCTTCGGCTAGAAATCTTACCAGGTCTTGAAATTCACGTCCATGAAAACTTTAACTATCCTAATAGCGACCAAGAGCAAAAAAATTTACTGCAAATAATAGCGCATCGTTTGTTCACTCTTGCAACTCAGCGGAGACGTTCTCTATGAATTCATTCCAAGCTCAAAATTTACCTACTATTGAACTGATTCCTTTACGTGCTGCGATCGCCAAAAATGAACCTACAACCCTCGATGTATTGGTGAAAATTTTGCCGCCCGATTCACCTATTAAATTAGAACGTCCGCCGCTAAATTTAGGGTTGGTGATCGATCGCTCTGGCTCAATGTCTGGTTCTAAAATGGACTATGCCTGCCAGGCGGCAGCGTATGCGGTTGAGCAGTTATTACCGACCGATCGCGTGAGTGTGACGATCTTTGATGACTGCATTGAAACAATTGTGCCGACGACACAGGCAACCAATAAATTTGAAATTCTTAGTAAAATTCGACAAATCTTTGCCAGAGGTTCAACGGCTCTCCATGGGGGTTGGGTCGAGGGGGGGATTCAAGTCAGCCAGCACCTCAAAGCCGACCAAATCAATCGTATTGTGTTGCTCTCCGATGGCTTAGCCAATGTAGGGGAAACGAATCCCGATGCGATCGCCACTGATGTCCATGGGCTGGCGACGCGAGGTGTCAGTACCAGCACCATGGGGGTTGGCAACGACTATAGCGAAGACTTACTGGAAAGTATGGCACGCAGCGGCGATGGCAATTTTTATCACATTGCTTCTCCGACCCAGCTTCCCAATATTTTTCGGGCAGAACTACAGGGTTTAATGGCGACCTTTGGCAACAAAGTCAGTTTAGGCGTGCAACCCCAGGTGGGTGTCACCGTCATGGATTGTTTAAACGATTTTGACCAGACAACAACCAGCCGCTGGAAATTGCCCAACTTGATCATGGGCAACCCGATTTCAATCGTTGTGCGCCTGAGAATTCCGGTTTTGACTCAGCCTGTTGATCTGTGCCAGTTCCGTTTGGCATGGGATGATCCTGATGTAGAAGCACGCCAAATCCTGCGGGCAACATTACGTCTGCCCGTCGTTTCTGCTGCTCAGTTAGATGATTTCCCCTTCCATCCTGAAGTTCAACAACAGATTGCTATTTTGATGGCAGCCCGTGCCCGACTAGAAGCGGTCAGACGTATCGATCGGGGTGATCTGGCAGGAGCCAAAGCCAGTCTTCAGGACGCACGGGAAATCACCCAGTCTGCCCCGGCATCGCCACAGATGGCGCGAGAACTGGCTATGTTGGATGATTTAGATACCGATCTGCAATCGGGAGATACGATGGGAACTCGCAAAAAAGCGATCTCTCAGCGGTTTAACTACCAACGTAGCCGTCCTAATCCATAAGAGTGCTGTGCGGTGTTGATTCATGCCGGCGTTACAAGACGGGATGCAGGGGATGAATCAATTCGTAAATATTCATGGTATTGAGCCATGACAGAAGAATGCGGGTCTCGCAGAGCGAGACCCGCATTCTTCTCTATTATATGGGCAGAGTCGGACTCGAACCGACATGACCGAAGTCGCCACATTTTGAGTGTGGTGCGTCTACCAATTTCGCCATCCGCCCTTGGGTTCGGCTTCCCTATTATACCCAAAAGTTCGCTTTTGTATCAGTAATTGATAATCTTTACTGTCCGACCATCGATCAATTTCTCTAGCCCGCAATACCGGAACTGGGTGGGTAAGCTGAGCGGTTTGCGCTTCTTTCAGCAATTGCCCCAACTCGGTCATACTTACAGCATCGTAAGACCGAGCCTGTGCCAAGAAAGCATCGAGGTTGAGTTGCTCAGCCAGTTTGGGTGATCCGCCAGTCAGTTTCATCAACACAGAGGCAACGACTCTCGGATCTTGGGCAACGAGTAAAGCCGCGCGATCGCAGGTAAACTCCGCACAGCGCACCCATTCCAAAATCCGCGCCTGAAGATTTTGAGCAATTAAACCGCCCCAGGGGGTCAGTTGCCCAGCCGCCAACATAATAATGTTCGCCAGCGTTAAATAGACCCCGTGATCGCATTTAAGATGTCCTAGCTCATGTGCCAGCACCGCCTGAAATTCTTCAGGTGTCAGCAGGTCGATTAAAGAGGTATGAACCACAATAAAGGGTTTCTTCCCTCGCATCGCAAACGTGTAAGCATTGGGAACAGAATTTTGCCGAATGTAGAGCTGAGGTTGCTCTATATCTAAAATCTGACAGGCTTCTGACAACAGCTTGTGCAGATCAGGCAGTTGGTTTTCACCGACCAGGATGCTAGAGGCAATATTATCTAAATACAGAAATTCTTCTGCAACGGGACCCAATAGATTTCGCACTAACACGTCTAACCCAGGAAGTTGTTTCAACGCTTGGGTTGCTTGCAAATCGAGAGGGTGACGAAATTGGTCAGATCTTAGACCCAAGAGAAAAGTTTTAAGGACAGTCATGGAGCAACGTGATCCATTTCCGAAATAGGACTATTGAAATCAGCTTATCGAAAATAGACAAAATCGGCGTTGCTGATCTGAATCTATGAAATTTAGGCAGCTTGTACGAATACGTTGATCCCGTTGGATAGTCGGATGGCTGCAACCAGGGGCTTAAGCCCCTCGCCTGCTCAAATTATTTCTACAAGACTCCTTAGTGTAGGTACTGCACTTCGTACGGCATTTACACTAAATTCCATAGCTGGATTGAGCAATGCCACAAAACCCGGTAAACCCTGTAGTATAAACATAAAAGCTAACCTGAGCGCTAATTGAGCAATGTCAGAAGAAACTTCACCCAAAGCGGCTTCAGCAAAACCCTCCTCAGAAGCCAGCCCCCCGGCTGCCGCAGCTAAACCTAAAAAAGAAAAACCTCCAGCGCTAGAAGATAAGCCGTTCTCAGAGTTCATCACCCAAGACTTTATCCCTGCCTTGAAAAAGATGCTGGGGACGTTAGGGGTTACAGATGCTGACCTGAGCTTTCAGAAAAGCAAGTTACCCATCAAAGGATTAGATGAAATCGGTGAGTGCTGGCAAGTGCAGGGTAAATTTCATGGCGGTGCCCGTCAATTTATCATCGGTTTTCTGAAAGAAGACATCCAAGATCAAAAATTCTTTGCGTATGCCGATAACGGCTCAAGCCCCAGCACCCTTGAATCGTTCATGATCGATGAGCGCAAAGTGTCTCTCGATCTCTTGCTGCTCTATACCGTTCAACGGCTCAACGGTCAAAAATGGCTGGTAAGAAACTAAGCTCATCACCCGTCCCAGACTGATTTTGTGTTGGGCAATACTTAATTCTCATCAACCGAACTCGACTGTGCTACTCTGGAAGAGTTGTCCAAAATCTCGCACATCCGGGTTTTCGGGTGTTTTTGAGTGTCATTATATTTAGCCGATAGCGATCGCTAACCGCTAACCATCATTCAAAAATGCTGCCGGATGGAGGATAAACCCGAAAGGAGTTCGAAAAATCTATGCCAGTTGTTACGTTGGCTCAATTGCTTGAGTCGGGGGTTCACTTTGGTCATCAGACCCGCCGTTGGAACCCAAAAATGTCGCCTTACATTTACACCTCTCGTAACGGCGTTCACATTATTGATCTGGTGCAAACTGCCCAATTGATGGAAGAAGCCTACGTTTATATGCGTAATGCATCTGAACAGGGCAAAAAAGTTCTGTTTATTGGGACTAAGCGGCAAGCTGCTGGCATCATTAAACAGGAAGCCGAACGGTGTGGTTCTTACTACGTCAACCAACGGTGGTTGGGCGGCATGTTGACCAACTGGGCAACGATCAAAACTCGTGTTGATCGGTTGAAAGAACTGGAGCGTCGTCAAGAAACGGGTGCGCTTGATCTTCTACCCAAAAAAGAAGCTGCGACGTTGCGTCGAGAGCTGGAGAAATTACAGAAATATCTGGGCGGCATTCAGGCAATGCGCAAGGTGCCCGACATCGTGGTCATGGTTGATCAGCGTCGAGAATACAACGCTGTTCAAGAATGCGAGAAGCTGGGCATTCCCATCGTGGCGTTGTTAGACACCAACTGCGATCCCGATGTCGTAGATATTCCAATCCCCGCCAATGATGATGCCATTCGGTCTATTAAACTCATTGTTGGGCGCTTAGCTGATGCCATTTACGAAGGTCGTCATGGGCAGCTTGAAGCTGAAGAGGAATATGACGATTACGAAGCTGCTGAAGAAGAGTTTGACTATGAAGACAGCGACTTCGTAGAAGAGGAAGAAGAAGAAACAGGAGTCTAAGGGAGGGAGTAATGGCAGAAATATCAGCAAAGCTGGTTAAAGAACTGCGCGATAAGACTGGCGCAGGCATGATGGACTGCAAGAAAGCGCTTGCAGAAAACGCCGGTGACATGGAGAAATCGATCGAGTGGCTCCGTCAGAAAGGACTTGCTTCGGCTGGTAAAAAAGCGGGCAAGATCACGGCTGAAGGGTTAGTCGGCAGCTATATCCATACAGGCGGTCGCGTGGGTGTGTTGGTAGAAATCAACTGCCAAACCGACTTCGTTGCTCGAAATGAAGCATTCCAAGCGCTCGTGCGAGATATGGCAATGCAAATTGCGGCTTGCCCTAACGTCGAATATGTTCAAGTCAGCGATATCCCTGAAGATGTTGTTGCCAAAGAAAAAGAAATCGAGATGGGCAAGGACGACCTGGCAAGCAAGCCTGCCAACGTCCGTGAGAAGATCGTAGTCGGTCGCATTGAAAAGCGTCTAAAGGAAATGTCTCTGGTAGACCAACCCTTTATTCGTGATCAGAGCATTACCGTCGAAGAGTTGATCAAACAGCACATTGCACAGTTGGGCGAAAACATCCAGGTTCGTCGCTTCACCCGCTATGTCATGGGTGAAGGCATCGAAAAGGAAGAAACTGATTTCGCATCAGAAGTGGCAGCCCAAACGGGTGGCAAGTAACACTCGGCTTTGTTCTGTGAGGTTATAGGGGCGTAGGCTCCAAACCCTTGTCCAAACCGTTGAAGATTTATTTTTATCAGGACTGAGAACCTAGCACTAGCGTTCAATCATATGGCGCTGATGCCTCTGGGACTCAGTCCTTTCGCTATGCTGGAAGTGATCCTTTTGATGGCAATGTTTCTATAGCTATGGCTAGAGCAGTTCAACAAATCGAGCAAGATATTGCAGCGTTAGAACACCTGGTTGGAGGAATCGGCGAAGACCTCTACAGGGCCTATAGCGAATACCTGGCTGCTTTAGGAGAAACGTTGCGGCGGCAGCTGATTTTAGCAGGATATTATATTTGCACTCAGGGTTATCCGGAACAGTTTTTGGAGTTAACCCTGACTCAACGCCAATCGCTTCAGCAGGCGCTGCAAAAATTAGCTCGGCAGTCTCAAAAGCAGTTAATTGAACCTCTGCAAGGGTCAGATCAGATAAACCGATCCGAATTTGATCCGCCCCCCACCAGGACAGATCAAGCGGCATGGGTCGTCAATCCCCCTATGGAAGAGGGCGATCGCCTTCAATCCCCCATAGAAATTCATCCTCAAATAGAAATTCATTCCGAACTAGGAATCCATCCCGAAATAGACATGGATGCGGTTATAGAATCGGCAGTTGCGGCTGAAGTCGATGGGGATCGACCGATTACCCTGATTCATCCCAATCAACTCAAAACTCCAAAAGAATTATTGAAATGGCAAGAACAACTGGAACAGTTGAGTGCCGATGCGTTGCAGTCCGTCTCTCATGCAGCGAACCGACTGTTGCAACAATCGGGCATGTTATCTAAAAACTTACCCGAACCGATTTTGGAAGTGGCTGCAAAAGCTGGAATGTCGACAGAACCCAGCACCGGACACCCCAACGTTTTAAACCTGATGGTGGAGACAGAAACGGAAGAGAAGGGATCATCGTCTGTTTCTCATATTATGGCGATCCGATTGCGCCTGTCTGAGCTTGAATTTCACGACCCCAACCTTACCAGTTTGCGGTCAAAAATCCGTGCCCTCTCTGCTCGCGTCAGTCAGCTCAAGCAAGAGTATCAAAAACGGCAGCGAGAAAAAGCGATCGCCCAGGCTGAAGCATTATGGCGATCGAGTTGGTACGAAGGTGAGTAAGAGGGCGTGGGATGGATTGGTTGCGTTTGCAAAAAGCATTAGCGGTTGAGGCAGAGAAAGGCTTTAATGACCTCATGGGCAACCAATATCGCTTTAGCGAGTTTTTGAGCCTGAGCCTGAGTCAAATTCCAACCGAGTTATCAGAAGCCGACCAGGAACGGTTGCGTCACCTGGCAAATCAGTTTGCCCACTATCCTGAGCTAACCTTTGCTCAACGGCAACATCTGGTGGCAGAGACGCGCCGGACGCTATATCAAACTCGGCGATCGCTGTTAGACCATCAAGAACTCGCGGATAGAAGTCAACGATCAGGGTTCAAAGAGCAGACCCATAGCCAACCTCTGGATGCTATCAGCCAACCGTCAACTCAACCGTCAAACCTCAAACCTAAATCTCCTAAAACTGCGCCGTTAGTCGATGCCAATCGTCGGGTCGAACTCGATCAAGCTCTGACCTATCTACCGGGCGTAGGCGCTAAAAATAGTGAACGATTGGCAAAGTTAAATTTGCTGACCGTGCGAGATTTGCTGTATTACTATCCTCGCGACCATATTGACTATGCGCGCCAGGTCAACATCCGAGATGTGCAGGCAGGGGAAACAGTGACCCTGGTTGGCACGGTCAAACGCTGTACCTGCTTCAACAGTCCTCGCAATACCAAACTCACAATTTTTGAATTGGTGGTGCGCGATGCGTCTGGACAAATTAAGCTGAGTCGATTTTTTGCCGGAACCCGCTATCGTAATCGGGGGTGGCAAGAGCAACAAAAACGGCTATATCCTCCGGGTGCCGTCGTGGCTGCCTCTGGATTGGTGAAAGAAAGTAAGTATGGCGTGACGCTGGAAGATCCGCAGATTGAGGTGATTGATCACTCCGGTGCCTCGATTGACTCGATGAAGGTGGGGCGAGTGGTGCCCGTGTATCCGCTCACCGAGGGTGTGCCCGCTGATGTGGTACGAAAAGCCGTAATTGCGGCGTTACCTGCTGCCAGTCAACTCCATGACCCACTGCCCACTAAATTGTGCGAAAAATATGGATTGATTGGGTTACAAGAAGCGATCGCCCACATCCACTACCCGCCCAACTCAGAGGCACTGGCAGCGGCTCGTCACCGTCTGGTATTTGATGAATTTTTCTATTTGCAACTGGGGTTGCTCAAACGTCGGCAAGCCCAACGGCAAGAGCAAACCAGTGCGGTACTGGCTCCAACCGGACAGTTGATCGACAACTTTTATAATGTTTTGCCGTTTAAGCTGACCGACGCCCAGCAACGGGTAGTCAACGATATTCTCAACGATCTGCAACAAACGGCACCGATGAATCGATTGGTGCAGGGTGATGTCGGGTCGGGTAAAACAGTCGTGGGTGTGGTTGCGATCCTGGCAGCCATTCAGTCGGGCTTTCAGGCAGCATTGATGGCTCCGACCGAAGTATTAGCAGAACAACACTACCGCAAATTGGTCAGTTGGTTTAATCTGCTCCATTTGCCGGTCGAATTATTAACAGGATCAACACGGGTGGCAAAGCGCAGAAAAATTTGGGCAGATCTACAAACGGGAGCTTTACCTTTGTTAGTCGGTACCCATGCGCTGATTGAAGATCCGGTTCAGTTTCAAAAACTGGGGTTGGTGGTGATTGATGAACAGCACCGATTTGGCGTACAACAACGGGCACGACTGCAACAAAAGGGCGAACATCCCCATGTGCTAACGATGACAGCAACGCCCATTCCTCGGACACTGGCATTAACCATGCATGGAGATCTGGATGTCAGCCAGATTGATGAACTGCCACCGGGGCGTAAACCCATCCAAACCACCATCTTATCGAGCAAAGATCGATCCCAGGCGTATGATCTGATGCGTCGTGAAATTGCTCAGGGGCATCAGGTCTATATCGTCTTACCGTTGGTGGAAGAATCGGAAAAATTAGATCTAAAGTCTGCGATCGACGAACATCAACGCCTTCAAGAATCAGTTTTTCCAGATTTTCAGGTAGGGCTGTTGCACGGTCGGATGACATCGGCAGAAAAGGAAGAGGCGATCGCCGGGTTTCGAGATAACCAGACTCAAATCCTGGTGTCTACAACAGTCGTAGAAGTAGGCGTCGATGTGCCCAATGCCAGTGTGATGTTAATCGAACATGCCGAACGCTTTGGGCTATCGCAGCTCCACCAACTTCGAGGCAGGGTTGGACGGGGGGCTGCCCAATCATTTTGTTTGTTGATGAACAGTTCTAAAGCCGAAGCCGCGCGACAACGGTTGAAAGTGCTGGAGCAGTCGCAGGATGGATTTTTTATCTCCGAAATGGATATGCGCTTTCGCGGGCCCGGAGAAGTGTTGGGCACCCGTCAATCGGGGTTGCCCGATTTTGCCCTTGCCAGTTTGCTGGAAGATCAAGACGTATTGCAACTGGCACGCGAAGCCGCCGAGAAAGTGATGGAAAAAGATCCCACGTTAGAGCGATGGGCATTGATGCAAGACGAGCTGGAATATCGCTATCGGAAGCTGATGGGCGGGACAATTTTGACCTGACCACTGATACCAATTCAATATCAAGCTGCAACTTGTAATAGGGAGTGGAGAGGGCAATGCTCTCTTCACTCCCTGTTCCAACCCGGCGCATCGTCATATCAAAACGGTATAGCGGTACGCGTGAGGATTAGGACGGGGTGTAGGGGTGAAACCCCTGCGTGGGGCACCGTCCCTACCCCCCTGGTGCCCTAACTAGATTGCGTAGTATATCACTCCAAACTTTACAGTGGTGTGCAAGGTCGTTAAGGACAGAAACGGTGTTGTGGGGCGCGGAGCGCCCCACAACACCGTCCTGAATGAACCCGCACAGCGCTATGGAGCTGAATTCAGTAATGCCTTTGAAAAATATTTGGCATTTAGCCAGATGAATTAGAATATGGGGACTGGGTTTCCACACTCTAACTTTATCTCTACATAGCCTTTCATACTTCGTTCCTGTAAAATACGCCCTGCATCCCATCCATTACCATCCGGTTGCAGTGCAAATATGAAGATATTTTTTTGAAATGCTGACTGAATCAGCGCTTTAAAAAAATACACCCGTATCTAGGGTTGCAAACACTAAATTTTGCAACGCGGGGGGCACAGCCCCTACGCCAGGGGTTTACCCCTGCACCCCGTTGTAAACCGTTTAATTGCGTCTACTAGAACCTCTGCTCAAATCAGGATCAGCCGCAATAAATTTTTAATCGAACGGGGGAATTATAAAGACGGATAACGTTTAAATTGAACGGCAGTACCAGGCTTAAATCAGCATTATTAAATGACAACGAAATTTTGACGATGAAACGTTTAGTCTCATCCGCAAAATACCATAGAAGTTGCTAAATCATATCGTAAAAAGTTACCCGAGTAAGCCAATTTATTTCATTGAAATTCCCCTTTTCTGTTGATTATTTCTATGTCACCACGGCTACACATTCTCCTGATCGAAGATGATTTGATGTTTGTCGAACGGTTGCAAGAACTGATCACCGAGCATCCTAACTGTCCATGTCATATCGTGCATGAATGGCAGCTTGACCGCGCTGTGTCCCGCTGTCAGCAAGAGTCGATTGATGTGATTTTGTTGAGCTTATACCCATCTGCTGGGCAAAACCTCGATGCGATCGCAGCTCTACAGCAAGCGGCTCCTGATGTATCAATTGTGACGTTGATCAACACAGATGACGATGAGTTGGGGCTAGAAGCCATGCAACAGGGGGCGCAAGACTATCTGCCCAAACCTGCACTAACCTATGCGTTATTAGAGCGATCGCTGCGGTATGTGATTGAACTGGCACAGTCCCGTAGGCAATTACACGCTGCCGAGCAGCGACTGGCTCAACTCTTAGAAAACCGTATACCAGAGCGTACCGAAGAACGTACAGAAAAACGTATTGAAGAACGCACTGTCCCATCCGTATCTGAGGGAAGGAGCGATCGCCAGGCGCACCCACTTGAATCTCGACCCACTGAATCGGCATTGTCAGGCAGTGAAATCACTACCCGAGCTATTATTCAAGCGATTCCCGATTTGATGATCTGGATGGAAGTGAATCATGGCTACCAAAAGATTTTGGGTGGAGATGCAGCCCATGCCATTTATCCATCTCCCGATCTGGTCAATCCATCCATTTACGATGTTTTACCGGAAGAATTAGCCGATCGTCGGATGTATTATGCCCAACGCGCAAACGATACTGGAGAGCTACAAATTTACGAACAAGAAATCAAGGTCGAAAATATTCTTGTTTGGGAAGAAATAAGAATCGTAAAACTACATGATGATGAAGTGCTGGTGATTGTGCGCGACATCACCGATCGCAAACAAGCGGACATGGCATTGCAGCAACTCAATCAGCTCAATCAACAATTGGAAGTGCGCGTAGCGCAACGAACGACAGCGTTACGAGAAAGTGAAGAGCGTTTTCGGCAGATTTTTGAGCAAAGTCCGGTGGGCATTGCCATTTCTGACCTGGATGGGCGTCTGACCCGAGTCAATGCTAGCTTGGCGTCGATTGTCAATTCTTCCACTGCCGAGCTATTACAAAAATCAATCTACACCATTCTTCAGGCGACCGAACAAGAAAGCCCCATCCAACTTCAGCAGTTGTTAGACCACACGCTGACCGTCGCGTCGTTTGAAAATCAGGCAGTTGCCAAAAATGGGGCAACGCTCTGGGTTAATGTCACCAGTGCGCTGATTTTTAATGCGTTGGGTCGTCCGTCGTCTGTGGTGTATCTGATCGAAGATATTAGCGATCGCAAGCGTGCCGAAGATGAACTACACCGAATTAACGAACGCCTGACCCTGACCAACGCCGAGTTATACCGAGCCACCCGACTTAAAGATGAATTTCTTGCCAATATGAGTCATGAGCTACGGACTCCACTCAACGCCATTTTGGGCATGGCAGAAGGCTTGCAAGAAGAAGTATTTGGTTCTTTGAGCGATCGCCAGAAACGCAGTATTGCCACCATCGAGCGCAGTGGACAACATCTGCTGGAATTAATTGACGATATTCTCGACCTATCGAAGATTGAAGCGGGCAAACTGGAATTGCAGATCGCACCGATTCCAGTCCGTTATCTCTGCGAAACCAGCCTCACCTTTGTGCGACAGCAAGCCCTGAAAAAGCAAATTCAGATCACAACCGAGATCCCCCAAAATTTGCCCGATGTCGTTTTGGACGAACGTCGCATCCGCCAGGTTTTGATTAATCTGCTGAGTAATGCTATCAAATTTACGCCAGAGGGAGGAAAAGTTAAACTAATCGCACACCCCCAAGAGCAAATGAAGATGCTTCGGATCTCGATTATCGATACGGGTATTGGCATTGCCGATGAGGATCTGAAAAAGTTGTTCCAACCCTTTATTCAGGTAGATAGCAGCTTAAATCGCCAACATTCGGGGACGGGTTTAGGGTTAGCCCTGGTGCGTCGCCTGGTCGAACTGCATCAAGGTAATGTTTCTGTTGAAAGCACGTTGGGAGAAGGAAGTTCTTTCACGATTTGGTTGCCCTATCTCATCGGCAATGCTGCGGAGACGCTACTGCCGCCGCCGTTGGGTGAGTCAGCGCCAGCCACCAGCGTCCTACCGATTCGTAAGCCACAGGCACTGATTATCGAAGATTCAGTAGTAGCTGCGGAACAAATTATTCGTTATCTCAATGAGGTGGGCATCCAGGCGTATCTACATGGACGAGGAGAAGGGGCAATTGATGAAGCCATTCGATTGCAACCGGGGTTAATTATTCTCGATCTTCAGTTGCCAGGGCTTTCAGGCTGGGATGTTTTGCACCAACTCAAACACCATCAACAAACTCAAGATATCCCTGTTTTAGTCACGTCTGTGGTGGATGAGCAAACCAAAGGGTTAGCCCAGGGTGCAAGTGCTTATTTAGTGAAACCGATCAATCGCAACCAGTTGTGTAAAGCACTACACCATCTTAATTATTTAAAAGAGGTTGACACCCCGCCTACAACGGCGGCACCCAATCCTGTTGCAACCCCTGAGGCGATCGCTCCGTCTGGCTTAATCTTATTAGCCGAAGATAATGAAGCCAACATTGTGACGATGTCAAACTATCTCACGGCACGCGGATATCGTTTAATTTTGGCAAAAGATGGGCAATCTGCTATTGATCTGGCAATGAGTTCTCATCCGGATCTGATCTTAATGGATGTCCAGATGGCCGGCATGGATGGCTTAGAAGCGGTTCAAAGACTGCGCTCTGATCCCCAGTTTGACGATACGCCCATTATTGTCTTAACGGCTTTGGCAATGTCAGGCGATCGCGAAAAATGCTTAGATGCAGGAGCAAACGATTATTTTACAAAACCCGTTAAACTTAAACATTTAGTTGAAAAAATTCAATATCTCTTAGAGAAAAGAAAGGTAAACCATCGATGAAAGCTTCCGTTTCAATTTTGGTTGTTGATGATGAACCCGATAACTTTGATGTGATTGAGGCGTTATTAGATGCAGATGGCTACAGCCTCAGCTACGCCACGGGTGGTCAGCAAGCCCTTGATTTATTGCAGTCGTTTCAGCCAGATCTGATCTTGCTGGATGTCATGATGCCGCAAATGAACGGTATCGAGTTCTGTCAAAAATTTAAATCTCAGCCGCAGTTACAGCACATTCCCGTCATTGTCGTCACAGCACTGAGCACAAAAGAAGATTTAGCCAAATGTTTAGAAGCAGGAGCCGACGACTTTCTTTCTAAACCTGTGAATGGGTTGGAGCTACGCGCAAGAGTGCGATCGATGCTCCGGATCAAGCATCAGTATGATGATCTGCAAGAACTAATGGCTTCGCGTGAAGAACTTTCTAGCATGATCGTCCATGACTTGAGAAACCCACTGACCAGCATTTTATTGGCAGCAACATTTTTGCAAGAGGCAGACTATACCCCCGAACGCCAGAACAAAAAAACCGACCAAATTATTTCAGCCGGACAGAAATTGCAATCGATGATTGACACCTTGCTCCTGATGGCAAAGTTAGAGTCTGGAAAAATGAGCCTGCAACGCAGTCTATCGGATGTCAGTCAGCTTTGTGTGTCAGCCGTAGCAGACATGGAAGCGGTCGCCGCTCAGAAAAATTTGACCCTGACGGCTCACATTGCCGACCAGGGGACTGCCAGCGTTGATGTTAATGTGTTTCGTCGTATTCTCGATAACTTGCTATTAAATGCGATTAAATTTTCCCCATCCAAAAGCGAAATTGTCATTCGCCTAGAACAGGCAGCCTCAGGACACGTCAAAATTCAAGTGGCAGATTCGGGGCCCGGTGTCAAAGAAGATTTGCGACAAAGCATCTTTGAAAAATATGAAATTGGCACCTTAATGAAAGGAGCCTCGCAAATTGGGTTGGGTCTGGCATTTTGTAAAATGGCAGTCGAAGCCCATGGCGGACAGATCAAAGTAGAAAGTAATGAGCCTAAAGGCGCAATTTTTACGATTGATCTGGATTGATCAGGATCGATCAGGATTAATGGCAGGTTGGCATCAAACCCCGACCCTAGCTTTATCTGCCTCAATCGGTGCGCCAAACGGCTCGTTTAACAACGTCTCTGGGGAAAACATTTTATATAAGGCTTGATAGTAAGGGGCATAATAGTCTGCTGCGGTTAATTTCAGGCGAGATTGAATCTCACATCCTAACAAATAAATCATTTGTTGGACTAATTCCCACGATACATTTAACGCCGGATACAGCATCAAACATAGGGGAAACAACTCTTGTTTCAAGATGCTGATATCTTCTTCCAGAATGCAAACCCAGAGGTACGTCTGAAACATTTCCACATCTCGGATGCTGGAAATTTGTACGGTCGGGTGATTGAGTTGACCGGAGTGACACGTATAGTGGGGATAGAGCTTCATCACCCGTGCCACAATTTTGCGGGCAATGTCACTGCTTAAAGGAACCAATCGACGCACCACTTGCAGCGCTGGTGAGCTGGCATAATCATGCTGGGCAGCCGCACTATAAGCCCGTTGTAATGGCATATAGAGATGGTCATCAATGACTTTGAAGTAGTCTTGAAGATTGGCGCGGTGCCAATAGGGCATTGGTTCCAACAACAATTCTTGACCACAGTAATGAAACTGCAAAGCAACGAACGCAATCAGCCGTGGATCTACGGCGGTATATTTACGACGAATATTCCCTAAACTGGCGGAGATCAAGACTGCGAAACGGGGAGCAGGAACCTGGTCGGCATAGGCGCAGAGTGCCTTGCGATAGATCCCATGAACATCTTTGGCAATATCCCACGGATCGACCAGACGATGGACAACATGATGGCGAGTCAGCTCTTTTGAGAGTAGCGTTTCGGTCTGCGACCAGGCACGAGCGCTGGCAAACCGAAGATTTTCGACCAGTTCTTGAACCAGGGTAGCTTTTTCATCACCCGTATCAAGGGTGATAACAGCATCGCTAAACCCCAAGGTTTGAATGTACTTTTTAGCCCAAAGCTGCGCTATTGAAGGTAATGAGACTACTTCAGATTGAACCAACGGTGGGGCAATTAACCAATCGTCTAATAACATCGCAAATCCCTCAGAAAACACAACTGCTCTGAAATGGCTGACGTCACTATACAGGCTGATGTCCAAAAACTGCGTAGTTTTAAGGATATCTACCCACTTTTTTGGTATTGCTACGGATCATAGATCCATAAATCTGTCATTGTGTTTGAGAGAGCAATGGCTCTGCCGTCGCTCTCTCAACCATAACTTCGTTTGCGTTTACAGATCGGGGAAGCTTTGCTGCACCGCAGGATGCACCAGTTTGCGATCGCAAACATTTAAGCCCTTAGCCAACGCCTCATCCATATCCAGCGCCTTAAATCCATAGTTTGCCAATTTGACGACATAGGGCAACGTGCTATTGTTTAACGCTTGAGTCGCAGTCCAGGGAACGGCTCCGGGCATATTGGGCACCCCATAGTGAACCACACCGGCTTCGATATAGGTGGGATGGGTGTGAGAGGTAGGATGTAGGGTTTCGATACAGCCCCCTTGATCCACGGCTACGTCTACGAGAACAGAGCCGGGGCGCATTTTTTCGACCAGTGAACGCGGCACTAAGATTGGCGCTCTACGACCGGGAACCAGGACGGCACCAATTAATAAATCGGCGTCTGGAACGGCTGTTTCGATTTGAGGAATGCTGCTGTAGAGGAGTTCTACTCTAGACCCAAACAGAGTTTCCAGATAGGATAAGCGCTCTACATTAATATCAAAGATCTGAACCTGGGCACCCAGCCCGATCGCCATTTTGGCTGCCTCGGTACCTACGATACCACCGCCTAAAATCACGACCTTACCAGGACGCACGCCAGGAACTCCGCCCAACAAAACACCCCGTCCGCCTTGCTGACGTTCTAAGAAACGGGCACCAAATTGCACCGATAATCGCCCTGCAATAATGCTCATGGGGGTGAGCAGGGGTAGGGTGCGATTGGGCAATTCAACGGTTTCATAGGCGATCGCCGTTACACCGCAGGCGAGTAAATGTTCCGTCAGTCCCCGCGCCGCCGCCAGATGGAGATAGGTAAAGAGCAATTGCCCTTTCTGGATCAGCGGATACTCCGATGGTAAGGGCTCTTTGACCTTGACCACCAATTCGTGGTTCCAGGCATCCTGAGCAGTCTTGGCAATTTGGGCACCTGCTTGAACATAGTCATCGTCGATAAACCCTGCCCCAATCCCTGCCTGCGTTTCTACAAAAACGCTGTGTCCACTGGCACACAGCACTCTCACACTGTCTGGACTAAGCCCGACCCGAAATTCTTGGTCTTTAGTCTCTTTCGGTACTCCAATTTCCATTGATGCCCTCAACTGATTGATTTGGATTTTAAAGAACGGGTAGCAACGCCCTGAGAACGATGATCAACACTGCCGCAATTTAGGGAATTGGCATGAGACACAAACTGCTTTAGACATTGATATCTCTAGCTTAGATCTCCTGACTGTTCACCGTTAGCGATTTGCAATGATTGCTCATATCTATGGCTCTACGCAATCCAGTTATACCGATTTAATGTGAAGCGGCGTCTTATTCAACCCCCGGCTGTCGCCGTCCCCCTTGCCAAGGGGGACTACAGGGGGTTCTAGTTTGGCGCAACTTCATAAAAGATTGGTATTAGGACATTAGAGGGGTGGGGGCGGTGCTCCCACGCAGGGGTTTCACCCCTGCACCCCGTCCTACCCTAATGCGTACCGCCATAATCCCAGCTTGTGGATCAACTGGTTTTTATGGGAGAGCCGCGCTCCGCGCGGCTCTCCCATAAAAACTTGTATTTCACGTCCGGCTATATTGGGGCTATAGCGGAAATGAAAAGGTGACAAAGCGATTGTGGAGCAAAAATTCTTCTACCTGATTATGCGAGAGGGGCTGAGAAAAGAAGAATCCCTGCCCTGATTCACACTCCAATGCTTGCAGTTGTTCTAGCTGATGGTAAGTTTCAATCCCTTCAGCGACGGTGGCAAAATCTAAAGCCCGAGCCAGTGTAATGATGGAGTGAATAATACTGCGTTCGCGATCGCCATGTTGAATCGTTTCTACAAACGATCGATCGATCTTGATGACATTAATCGGAAATTGGTGCAAGTATCGCAGTGACGAAAACCCGGTACCAAAATCATCCAGACTAATTTGAATGCCGCGTTGTTGAATCTCTTGTAAGATTTGGGCAGCAGTTTGAGTATTTTCAATCAGGCTGCTTTCGGTAATCTCTAATTTCAAACACCGGGGCGGAATCTGCGTATCGCGCAAAATCTGGTCGAGCGTCAGGATTAAAGAAGGTTCTCGCAACTGTCGTCCCGAAATGTTGATGCTGAGATACAAGTTGTCGAACCCAGGATGAAGCGATCGCCACACTTCAAATTGCACACAGGCTGCCCGTAGCACCCATTCCCCAATGATATTAATCAACCCTGTATCTTCGGCAATTGGGATAAATTCAGACGCAGAAATCAAGCCCTTGAGCGGATGCTGCCACCGTAACAGGACTTCAAACCCTTCTAAGTGCCGATCCTGCCATAGGCTAACAATGGGTTGGTAGTAAAGGTGTAATTCCTGATTGACAATGGCATGGCGCAGATAGTTTTCTAGTTCCACTAAATGCAGCGTCTGGGCATACATGGCTTGATCAAAGACTTCATAACAGCCTTTGCCATTGGCTTTCGCTCGATACATAGCAATGTCAGCATCTCGCACAATATCGGCGACTTCATAATAGCTGGGTGTGCCAAAAACAATGCCAATGCTGGCACTGGTAAAGATCTCGTGGTAGCCCAGACGAAAGGATGATTTGAGCTTTTCTTGAATTCGTTCTGCAATGGTCAATACTTCTTTTAAATTTTGTACTTCTTCCAGCAAAATCGTAAATTCATCCCCGCCCAAGCGAGCCACCGAATCGACTTCTCGTACAGCTTCCTTTAAGATTTGCGAAATTCGAATCAGCAACTGATCGCCAATCAAGTGCCCCAGCGTATCATTGATGCGCTTAAAATCATCCAGATCAATAAACAGGACGGCAAAGAAACCATCCGGCTGACGATGACTTTTTTTGATGGCGATCGCCAACCGTTCCATAAAGCAGGCTCGATTCGACAATCCGGTCAACGAATCATGCAGCGTTTCATGCACCAATCGGGCTTCAGATTCTTTGCGTTGGGAGATATTGCGTCCGGCACCGTAGATCAAATTTTCTTGCGGAAACGGTACGGCATTCCAGGCAATCCACAGATAAGACCCATCCTTGCAACGACAGCGCATTTCGAGCGTATTGACATCATCTCCTAGCTTCAAAAGTTGTCGAGCACTCTGGGCAATCGGCTGATCGTCTGGATGAATCAGTAACCAAAACGATTGACCCAGTAGATCTTGATCGGTATAGCCCAACAGTTCTTCCCATGCCGGATTGAGGCGATTGAATTTACCTTTGTGATTTGCAATAAACAGCAGATCCAGGGATAGATTGAAAAAGCGATCGCGCTCTAATTCTGCTTGTTTTCGAGCCGTAATGTCTTCGGCAATACCCGCCACTCGATACACCAACCCATCGGCATTGTAAATTGGAAACCCGCGATCGCGAATCCAGCGGATCGAACCATCGGGACGAACCACCCGATATTCTTCGTCATACCCCCCTTGAATTGTTTGCAATGAAGATGCTTGCTTAACTCGCTGGCGATCGTCTTCGTGGATGCCTGCCATCCAGTCCCATATATTCTTATAAAGTGCTTCGCGGGTGCGCCCCCAAATCGTTTCATAGGCAGGACTCGTGTAGATAATGGCAGTGGGTTGTTGTGCCACTGCCGGATCATATTCTGCTAACCAAAACACCTCTTGAATATGCTCGGAAATCTGACGAAATTTAGCTTCGCTCTCCCGCAGATTTTGCTCAATCTGTCGGCGCTCAATAATTTCTTGCTGAAGCGATTGGTTTGCCTGTTCTAGCTGAGCTGTTCTCTCCTGTACCCGTTGTTCCAGTTCTGCATTGAGTTGATGAATATGGGCGATCGAAAACCTCAGTGCCAGTTGATTTTGAATGCGCGCCAACACTTCATCAATATGGAACGGTTTCGTAATGTAATCGACACCCCCAACATTAAAAGCTTCGACTTTATCAAACGGTTCGTGCAGGGCACTAATGAAAATGACTGGAATATCGCGGGTCTGAGGGTCTGCTTTAAGCTGTTGACAAACTTCATAGCCCGACAGATCGGGCATTTTGATATCGAGCAAAATTAAATCTGGATGTGCAGCTCGCACTGAAGCCAATGCCAGATTCCCATTAGTGACACTACGAACTTCATACCCATATGTAGAGAGAGTATCAGATAACAATCGTAGAGAGTCTAAGGTATCATCGGCAATTAAAATTTCAGGAATTTTTCCATGAAACAGGTCGGATATCATGATTGATTTGCCGCGTCCACTAAGTGAATAATGGCTGCAAATTGATAATTATTGACCATGCGCTTCAACTCCGTCGATAAAACGTTTTCCTGCTGAGGAATCTGACTAATCAGAGCCAAGATTGGGGCGGGCTTGGCAATGGTCGCCGCTTCTTTCAGCTGATTAAGCCAGTCTGAGGGCATCACTGCCAAAGCTTTTGAGTCCAGGGGAGCGGCAGATGCAGCCGAGTTAGTCTGCATGGGCGTATCCTCGTATACAAAGACAATACCCAAATGCTGGCTTAATTTTGCAAAGATTAAATCTTCCTTAACAGGTTTTCGTACAAAGTCATCGCATCCTTTTGCCAAGACGATCTCTCGTTCTTCCTCAAACACGCTGGCTGTCAGGGCAATTACCACCGTTGCTTGCCCATTGAGATGGGCTTTGATCTGCTGAGTTGCCTCATAGCCGTCCATCACAGGCATTCGCATATCCATCCAGATCAGATGAGGATGCCACTCGCGCCACACATCTAACGCTTCCTGTCCGTTATTGGCTTCGCGCACCTCAAACCCTAATGGAGTTAATAACTTTACAAGAAATTGTCGGTTAGTCCAGCGATCGTCGGCGACCAAAATCCGGTAGGTCGGTTGTCCTGCCGCCAGGGCAACGACTCGATGAGTAGAGGCTTTGGCGATGACCTCAGATGCGGCAACGGGTTCGATCGGAATCTCTAACGTAAACGTTGCCCCCTGCCCCGGCTGGCTCTGGACGGTTAAATTTCCGCCCATCAACTGGGCAAACTGGCGGCTAATCGTCAGCCCCAAGCCGGTACCGCTCTCTCCGGGCTGAGCCTGATTAAACGATTCAAAGATGCTTTCCAGATGGTCGGGTGCAATTCCAATGCCCGTGTCTTGCACCCCAATTTGCAGCCAGGTTCGAGCAGGTGAGGCGGCAGTATTATCCCCTTTTTGTAGCGGCTCCGGAATAGATTGAACATGGACCGTAATGCTACCCGTATGTGTAAATTTAATCGCATTACCTAGTAAGTTGATCAGGATCTGACGCATCTTTTTCTCGTCGCTGCGAATGTATTGAGCAACGTCGTCTTCCCATAACACTTGCAACTGTACATTTTTGGCTTCTCCTCGCGGATAAAACAGTTCGTACATCTGAGTCAGGAGAGCATAGAGATCAAAATTACTGAGATTGAGCGTCATCCTGCCCACTTCTAACTTGGACAAATCCAAAACATCGTTAATCAAGTCCAGTAAATGTTCTGCACTGTGGTTAATCACCCCCAAATATTCCCGCTCAGTCTGTGCCGATGCGGCAGAACGATTCATCAGTTGGACAAAGCCCAAAATTGCATTTAAGGGGGTTCGTAACTCGTGGCTCATATTGGCTAAAAACATGCTTTTGGCACGATTAGCTGCTTCGGCTTGTTCTTTGGCTTTCTCTAGATCGATGGTGCGTTTTTGCACCCGGTCTTCTAACTCGACGTTGGTTTGTTGCAGATCTTGAAAGGCACGATTCAGTTCTTCTGCCATGCGGTGAAAGGAGAGGGAGAGGGTAGAGACTTCCCCAATGGAACTGGACTGCATGGGTTGCTCAACCAGGGTTGTCAGGCTACTGTAGGCTTCAGGAGTTTTTAGGTCGGCAGTAATTTGTTGGGATTGGCGGCTGAGTTGCCCGATGGGGCGCGCAATCCAGCGAGCTGTCAAAATCCCCAAGCCAGTTGCTACGATCAGAGCGATCGCACATAAGCCAATAGTGGTCTGGGTATTCTCACGAATCTGCCCCATAAAGTCGGATTCGGGCACCACGACGACCAGCAACCAATCAATTCCCAAGTCGTCTTGAATCGGTGTTACCTGGACAAAATAATTTTGATGATGATGCCGAAACATGAGTTGATGCGATTGGGCGATCGCAGACAAGCCATGAAATTGGTCTGCTAAATATTGTGTCGCCGATGCCGTCATAACATTGCTACTGTTGGCAGCATTCAACCGCTCTTCAGCCTTCTCTTCATTGGATCGGATAAACGGATTTTCTTGGGTCGAACTGGCAATCAACGCCTGATTTCGTTCAATTAAAAATGCCTGCCCTGTCTTACCAATTTTGAGCGTACTGAGGAAACTACTGATATCCGATAGCACGAGATCGACCCCCAATACGCCTATGAGCTTTCCTGAGGCATCGTAAAGTGGTTGATTGGCACTAATCAACAGGGTCAATTCTGGAACCACTTGATAAACATCAGTCCAGCGAGCCTTACCGGCTTGCACAGCATCTTTGTACCAGCCTCTGGTGCGAGGGTCATAGTCTAACGTGGTGTCTAATAAAGTGCCTCGTTGACCCCGATCATTCACGGTGTAATGATCCATCACCCCATCGCCAGGGCGATCGGTAACGTAATAAGTAATGGGACCATTGACCGACTCACGATGAGCCGTCCAGAAGCCTCCCGTTTCGCTGCTGACATAGATATAGCTCGTCTGGTCAAACTCTTGAATCTGATACCAGAAATAACGCTCAAAAACTGATTGTTGATCAAAACTGAGTAACCCCAAACGAAACAATTCGGCATTAATCCGATTAATCCGATGGGGAGTTGAGAGATAGAGATCCAGTTGAGATTGAATTCGGTTGGTTACTTCTTGTTCAAGCTGAGAAACGACGTTATTCACCGCTCTTTGCCCATTGCGGAGCGAAAGCCAACCTGTCAATCCAACTGCTGCTGTAATTTCTAAAATGAAGGGCAAAATTAGCAGCAGGCGTAAGGGAATTTTCATAGCGAAAGGTTCAACAGGACTGCTAACACATGAGTTCCTGATGTTACTAGCTATAACACCTTCAATGCTAGATGAGGCAAACTCTTAGCATAGATTAACCCCTATGATCCAGAGGATTCAGTTCCGTCTTTTCACATGATTTCCACAATTCTTGATTAAGTTAGGTGATAGTCCTAAAAAAGTAATAATTTTTTGTCGTGCGGGCGACGCCCGTGCAACAAAAAATCTGTGGTTTAAGCAATTAAAAATGGCTGTAAATGTAAAACTCAAGGATAGACGTTTCTGGTTTTGGTATGAATTTGTCGGTGAACCCTTCGGGTTCACCGACAAATTCATATCAGGATTCAGCACTATCTCTTTTGGAGTAGACCCTTGAAGCAAATTCATCATGATTAAAACTCTTAAGGATTGTGGATTGAATAAAACTGAAGATTTATGTTTGGAAGCGAGACGGAGCCGCGCTTCCAAACATAAACGTCCGGATTTTAATTCATTTGTGATCCTAAAGGAGCGATCGCCATTTATGAATCATGAGATTGCTTCCATGCTCAACTCACCTGGCATTTAAACAGCATCATGCTGATTGGCAAATCGATGGACTCTAACCCTTTATTTTATGGTGCTGCAATCCCGTTTAGATGATTTAGATGATCAATCTATGAGGTTTATTCAGGCTAAACCTATCGCCAAATCGAATAAGTTGGCAAAACCACTTCAGCGAAAATTGCTAACGACTTTTTTACCGATTGGGTTGCTGCCATTGCTTATTGCTGGTGGATTGAGTGCCGTTCTTACTTATCAACGGACAGCTCAGCAAGCCAAATTAAGGTTACACAATCTATCGATCGTCACAGCTGAACTGACCCACAAAGATCTGCAAAGCAAACTGACCTTGCTGGCAACAGTTGCAACCAATCCTTCCATTCTAGACGCCATACGACAGGGCACACAGACTGTAGAATCGCAACACCTTCAAGATTTACCGATTGAACAAGTAGAATCACAATTTGCAGATACCAAACTTTTAAACCCTAACGTTGTTTTAAATAACTATTTAGAAAATATTGCTCACCTTGGCAAGTTTGCGGAAATCTTTTTTACCGAGCAGCATGGTTTGAATATTGCCTACAATCAAGCCACCAGCGATTTTGTGCAACGCGATGAAGCCTGGTGGTTGGCGGGTAAACAACAACGGCAATGGATTGGGGTGCCGGGGTTTGATCAATCGAGTCAAACCGTCACGATTGAAATTATTGAAGCAATTGTTGATCCAAACTCTGGGGAATTTTTGGGGGTTTTGAAGGGGGGGTATGATGCGGCTCAGTTGGAATATTTAAAACGAGAGCTGCAAAATTTGCAATTAAGTGGCTCTGAACAACTGCAAATTGTAGCCTTAGGAGAGTCGATCACGGCGATCGCCACCATTGATGCACAAGGTATTACCGCATCTCAAGAAATCTTGGGTAAAGCTAGTATTGTGCAACAGGCAACGGCATTGCTGAACTATTCTAAAACAACGACAACACCCCCTGACAGAATTCGCATGGCATCCTGGGTAGATGGCGATCGCCAATATACTCTGGCAACGATTCCAGATACCAATTGGGTTGCTGTAACTTCCGTCACCCTGACACAGATTCGGAGTGATGGCTACCAACTAGCATCAATATTTGGGTTGTTTTTTCTGGGTTTAGGTATTATTGCGACCGGGGTAACGCTACGCTTTTCCCGTGCCCTATCGGCTCCAATCAACAACCTGGCACTGATTGCCCAACAAGCAACAGAGAAGGCAGATTTTACAGTTCAAGCCAGAGTCAGCTCTCAGGATGATGAAGTCAGCTTATTAGCAAACACTTTTAATCAACTGCTGCAACGAGTGCAAGCATTATTGCATGAACAAGCAGAAGCAAAAAAAGAATTAGAGACGTATAGCCAAACCTTAGAACAGAAGGTAAATGACCGAACCCAAGAATTAGAGGTATATAGCCAGACATTAGAACAAAAAGTTTTTGAAAGAACTCAAGAGTTAAATGAGAAAAGACTAGATTTAGAAGCCACCTTAAAACAACTTCAACGCACCCAATCTCAGATGCTACAAGCCGAAAAAATGTCGAGCTTGGGGCAACTGGTCGCAGGTGTTGCCCATGAAATTAATAATCCGGTTAATTTTATTCATGGCAATCTCAGCCACCTGGATAATTACATGCAAGACTTGATGAACTTCGTACAGATCTATCAAGCTCACTATCCTAATCCTGCTCCAGCGATTCAACAACAAGCAAAGGCGATCGATTTTGTATTTTTACAAGAAGATCTGCCTAAAACTCTACGGTCTATGCGCATCGGCACCGATCGCATTCGTCAAATTGTTCTATCCCTGCGCAACTTTTCGCGGTTGGATGAAGCTGAATTCAAAACAGTTCATATTCATGAAGGCATTGATAGTACCTTAATGATTTTGCAGCATCGCCTCAAAGCCAGACCAGAACGTCCGGAAATTGAAGTTATTAGAGCTTATGATTCTTTACCGTTAGTAGAATGCTATCCGGGTCTGCTCAACCAGGTTTTTATGAATCTGTTAGCCAACGCCATTGATGCGTTAGAAGAAAAAATGAGCGAACATCTGGAGCTATTCCCTGTGATTGTAATTCGTACCCATGTGATAGATGACCATTGGGTAGAGATTGCGATCGCCGATAATGGCTGTGGACTATCAGCCGCCGCTCGTCAACGTTTGTTTGAACCTTTTTTCACAACCAAACCCGTTGGTAAAGGAACCGGGATGGGGATGTCAATTAGCTATCAAATCATTGCAGAAAAACACAATGGTCGGTTAGACTGCGTCTCTAAACCTGGAGAGGGCACAGAATTTATGATTCAAATTCCGATTCACCAACAGACTCAATCGCGCAGATCCCCATAATGATCGGGATCTGCGGTTTAATAAAGTGCCAGTTTGGGTGTGAAATACAAGTGTTGTGGGAGAGCCTCGCTCCGCGCGGCTCTCCCACAAAAACCGTAATCAGTTCAGGCATTGCTGATGGTGCAAAATTTTTGATTGAGTCTATGCATTCTGGAATGTTTTCAGCTTATAGATGGTGATCGCAACCACCGATCTTCAAAATATTGGGCATTAGCAGGCGGCGAGAACAAAAACCCCTGCCCATAGTCACATTTAAGTGCCCGCAAACATGCCAACTGGTCTTTTGTTTCGATTCCTTCGGCAACTACGTTCATCCCTAAGTTCCATGCCATCTGTAAGATAGAGCGAATAATTTTTAGGTGCTCAGAGTCAGCCGTAATCCCAGAAATAAATGAACGGTCAATTTTGAGAGTATCAATCGGAAACTGGCACAAATACGCCAGAGACGAATATCCTGTGCCAAAATCATCTAAATACGTTTGCACATCCATATCTTTCAAACAATGCAGCACCTGAGTGACTGCTACTGGGTCTTGCATAATGGCACTTTCTGTAATTTCCAGCTTTAGACTAATGGGGTCAAGCCCCGTCTGTTCTAGAATCTGTTGGATATCTTTGAGCAATGATGGATGAGAAAAGTGCTGAGCAGAAATATTGATGCTTATCGATAACAGAGGATTGCTAGGAAACTGCTGGTGCCACAGCCGCAGTTGAGTACAGGCAGAATGAAGAATCCACCGGGTTAATGGAATAATCAACCCTGTTTCTTCGGCAAAGGGAATAAATTCAGCAGGAGAAAGTAAACCCCGTTCTGGATGTCGCCAGCGAACTAACACTTCTACCCCTTTCAACTCACCCGTAGCCAGTAAAACGATGGGTTGGTAGCAGAGAAAAAACTCTTGCCGTTGTAATGCTAATTTGAAGTCGGTTTCGAGCTGGATGCGGGAAATTGTTTGCAGATAATTCTTGGTAGTAGTTGCGTGGTCAAAATCTGCCTGAGCCCCGGAAATAGTTGGTGATGGTAGGGTTTGGTTTAAGTCTTGAATCAGTTTTCCAAGGTGCTCTGTGTTGTTGAGGGCAATTGCCAGAAGCTGTTGGGCTTTGTCAGATAATCCTTCTTGTGACTCCAGCATCAACAGTTCTAAAGCCGCTTGAATCGAGCTGATAGGTTGAGATAATTGCTCTTGAAACTCTCTAGCCATTTTTAACTCACTTTCAAATACCGCAACCGTTGATGAGTGGTGCATAAGTGCTTGCATAAATCGGGTATCAGTTAGTTTTGACATGATTGGCTAGAGGTAGATGACAAGAGCAACGATTGATGAAGTTCACACCCATCTAGTTTGAGAACCGGAGTTTCTCGATGGGGAACACCAATGCTCTTTCAAGGTGAGCAGAATCAAAAAATAGGGCTGTACGTGCTTGTAGAGACAGAGTTCCGTCTACCCCTTGTAGAGCCTATAGCACTTGTGCCTGGAATAGAGTGCGGTGGTTAAGAAAGCCGCGCTTCACGCGGCTCTCTCAAAATTTGTACTTTATGCCATTGAGTATTGCTACATCTTGTCGAGACTATCTGAACGATTGATCCATAAAGACACGGCACTCCGCACAACTTCTTAACCCAGCAACGGCTTGATTCTGAGAGCATCGTGTTATGTCCATTAATTTAGAGCCTAAAAATGAAAAAGTTGTGAAGAAATCAAGTCAGCTAAAAAGAGGCATCATCTTCCCAAGTTTTTCATATTTTTCATTTATCTTGAAAACAAGGTAGATGCAATCAAACAGCGTGAGATGAACAAAATTCTAATTATTGAAGATGAACCCGATCTTCGTAGCATCGTTCAACAAATTTTAGAAATTCATGGGTTTCAAGTGGACATTGCGGAAGATGGAATTCAGGGGGTCAAACAACTGAAGGAAAACCGTCCTGATCTCGTTCTTTGCGATGTTGATATGCCAAAGCTAGATGGCTTTAGCGTGCTTTCAATGGTGCGGGAAGAACCTGAAACGGCGATGCTACCCTTGATTTTGATGACAGCTAAAGGCGAACGAAAAAATGTGCGGTTGGGGATGGAGTTAGGAGCGAATGACTACCTGACTAAGCCCTTTACGGATTCAGAATTACTCAAAGCAATTTCTACGCAGCTTGAGAAGAGAGATTTTACGAAACGGCAAATCCAGAAAAATTTGGATGATCTGAGAATACAAATTTCTAGCAGTTTGCCCCATGAACTGAATACCCCACTCCATGGCATTTTAGGCATGACTAGTTTATTAATGGAACATTTTCATGACCTAGACTCTGAAGAAGTGATTGAGCTGTTGCAAACCGTTTATTCATCAGCCGAACGGTTACACCACTTAGTAGAGAATTTTTTGCTCTATGCCCAGCTTGAAATTATTGATAAAACACCCAACTTCAACAAACCTCTAAAACCTGTGCTAATCCTAGAACATCCACAGTACGTCATTTTGGAAATTGCTCAGAATTGTGCTAAAAAATCGCAGCGAGAACCAGATTTGAAATTGGAGTTGCAGCAAGCCCCGATTCGAATTTCAATAGAGCTATTTTGTAAGGCAATTGAGGAAATCATTTCTAATTCTTTTAAGTTTTCCCAGGCTGGAACTCCTGTGCATATCTGTTGCTCAGTAGATAATGACTGTTTTACGATTCGAGTGATTGATCAGGGTAGGGGGATGACAACTGCTCAAATTGAGAGCATTGGAGCATATACTCAGTTTGATCGCAATCTTTATGAGCAACAAGGCTCAGGTTTAGGATTGGCGATCGCCCAACGGGTTGCCAGACTCTATGGCGGAAATTTGAGCATTCAGAGTACTGCTGAACCCCAGACTACGGTTAGTTTTAGCTTGCCGACCGCCTAGAAAATGTTGGAAATGTTGGAGTAGAAGCCTTATATGCGCTTGCGGTATATCAACTCTGAAAAGGTTAGATGGAATGTTGTCCCTTGCTGGCTAACAATCTCGATCGTGCCCTGCAACTGTTTGGTTAATAAATTGACTAATTGAAACCCAAATGATTCCGTATGGTGAAAGTCTAAATGCTCTGGAAACCCAATGCCATTATCTTGAATGCTGATTGTTATCCGCTGGTTTTGTTGGGTTAGTTTTAGCGTTAGCTGTCCCTCTTTATTATTAGGAAACGCATGTTCAAATGCATTCGCAATCAGTTCACTGACAATGAGTCCACAGGGAGTAGCCGTTTCAATATTGAGTAAAATGGGTTCTAGTTCGAAACGAAGGTTTATTCTTTCCTCACTCAGGTCAAATGAAAAGAACAGTTGGTTGACGAGGGTTTCAAGATATTCACCAAAGTCGATTCGTTCTAAATTTGCAGATTGATATAACTTTTCATGAATCAATGCCATTGATTGAATGCGGTGCTGACTTTCCTCAAAAATTCTAGTAACAATAGGATTTTCGATATGGTCAGCTTGCCAATCTAATAGACTTGATACAACTAACAAGTTATTTTTAACGCGATGGTGAATTTCTTTGAGTAACAGTTCTTTTTCCTGTAAGGAAGACTTCAGTTGTTCTTCGGCTCGTTTGCGATCGCTAATATCTGTTTGAATGCCGATGTAGTGGGTTAAAATTCCCTGCTCATCATGAATGGGGGAAATCGTCAGTTCATTCCAAAATAAACTGCCATCTTTGCGATAGTTACGCAAGCTTACAGTGCAACTCTGTCCCATTTTTAAGGCATAACGCAGTTTTTCCAACTCGACTTGACCCGATTCTAATCCTTGCAAAAATCGACAATTCCTTCCCAAGACCTCTATGGCAGAATAGCCAGTAATTTTTTCAAAAGCAGGATTCACAAAAATAGTGGGATGGTCAGGTAACCGTGCATCCACAATTGCAATGCCATTACTGCTAGCCGTAATAGCCCGTTTTTGTAGTTTTAGAGTTTCTTCAATCCGTTTTTCTTCCGTAATATCTTCGGCAATCCCAGCAATTCGATAAATATTGCCAGAGTCATTGTGGATGGGAAAGGCGCGATCGCGAATCCAACGCGTTTCACCATCGGGTCGGACAATCCGATATTCTTCATCATAAGTGCCCTGCTTTTGTTTAGGAAAGGCTGCCAAAATGCGATCGCGATCTTCCATATAAATCATCTGATACCATTGTTCTGGCGAATGGTACAGGGTGTTTGAAGGATATCCCCAAATGCGTTCGTAGGCAGGCGAAATATAAATGATTTCATCCTTTTCAGGATTGGTCATCCAAAAGACACTATCAATATTCTCTGTCAGTTGCCGTAAATATTCCTGACTCTGACGCAAATCTGCGGTTCGTTGTTCAACCCTGACTTCCAGTTCTTGATTGAGGACTTGCAACGCTTCCATGGCTCGTTGTCGCTCTAACTCAGCTGTTGCTCTGGCAGCAAAGATACGTAAAATGGTTTCAAACCGGGCTTGCTCTACAATCGGTTTGTTATCCAGAATGCATAGCGTACCTATTGAGCGTTGATTGGAACCTTGCAAAGATACACCCAGGCAGCTTTCTACTTGCCAGTTCATCAAATCATATTCTTGCGGAAACTGCTGTTGCACCTGGCTTGAACAGCAATATATCCCTTCTTGTAAAACGACATTGCAGGGTGTGAGTTGAGATAAGTAGGAAAAAGTAGGTTGCAGTTGTTCGTCTGCCCAAACCGCAAGGGGATGTAATTGATCGTGTTTGACTTCTGAGATGATTGCACCACAGACACCGAGTGCTTTAGCCAGATGGGCAACCAGGGCAGAGAAAAATGCATCTCCCGTAACCGACGCAGTGCCCGCAACTAGATTCTGCAAATCTGTTTCAGCTTGTTGACGTTCTCGAACCTCTTGTTGTAGTTGTTGGGTTCGCTCATTTACCTTTTGCTCTAAGGTGATGGCATATTCTTCCAATCGGGTATTGGCTGTCTCAAGCTGCGATTGCGTACGTCTTAGCTCATCCAGCGATCGCGACAATTCAATCGTTCGCTCGGTGACCCGTTGTTCTAATTCATCAGTCAATTGTTTTAGCTGAAGATTTTGTTGCTCTAGCGTTTGGGATAGATAACGCAATTGCAGATGTAATTGGACGCGGGCTAATACTTCTTCTTTTTGAAAGGGTTTTGTGATGTAATCGACAGCACCTAGATTCAAGCCCTTGATTTTGTCACGGGTTTCGACCAAAGCAGACATAAAAATGACAGGAATAGCCTGGGTTAGCACATCGACTTTAATTTGCCGACAAATTTCAAAGCCATCGATTCCCGGTAACATGACATCTAGCAAGATCAGATCGGGCGGGTTGAGTTTGATCTGAGCGATCGCATTCCGTCCATCAACTTCAACCCGGACTCCATACCCAACCTCACTCAAGGCATGGTGCAATACTTCCAAATTGGTCGGGTTATCATCAACCACTAAGATCGTCATGTTGTCCGGCAAGAGAGACATGGAAGGCATTCCTGGTGCTTTGTTTTAAAGTGATTTATAGCGCTTCGTGACTGGAGAGATTACAGTTGTTGAGAGAGAGCCGCGCTCCGCGCGGCTCTCTCTCAACAACCGTGTACGTCATGTGATATCAATTTGAGAGAGCGGCGGAGTCGCCACTTTCTCAAAAAAATGGGTTTTATTCAATCCACGCTCCTAAGGAATAGGATTAAATAACGTCAATGATTTGCTGTACGGGCGAACGGCCGTTCGCCCCTGCAAAAGATTCAATAGTCGATCATATTTAATCCACGCTCCTAAGCTAAACTTGCTGGTATAAAGCATCCTGAAGAAACTGACGGATCTGAATAATTTTGAAGCCTTTTGCCAGGACACTCAGCTTTTCGGTAAAAAGACGATACTGCCCATTTGATTGCAGCATCTGAGCCAATTCTCCAGACAATCCATTCAAGTCTCCTCGCATCGCATAATCAAGCAACTGTTGTAATTCAGCCGCATCAGGCAAAACCATTTCTGTCAGAGAAGCCTGCCCCGCCGATTGAGAAGCGGGAGGATTGGATTCAGTATAAACCCAGTCAAGATGCAGGTGTTGGGCTAAGGTACGGTAGAGTTCTTCTGCTTGCACAGGTTTAGGAAGAAAGTCGTTACCGCCTGCCATAAAACTTTTGTGTCGATCCGCATCGAACACACTAGCAGAAGACACAATCACGATCATATCTTGTGTCGCTTCGGTTTGCCGCAGTTGTGCCATCAGTTGCCAGCCATCGACAACTGGCATCTTCAGGTCAGTGATGACCAGGTCGGGCAACGATTGATGAACGATTTGCAGGGCTTCCTGACCATTGTTCGCTTCTAGAACCGTGAAGTCTAGCGGTTCTAGTAAACTCCGCAAAACTGACCGATTTTCCCAACGATCGTCTACCACTAAAATCTGGCGACGCTTGCCCAAATACCCTACTAGTTTACCCAATGGCGTCAGAGTATTGGCATATACCCAATCCCTTGATAAGGGGCATTCAATTTCAAACTCAAACACACTACCTACGCCTAATTCGCTACGAACCTGAATCTGGCTTCCCATCATGGCAATAATGTTCTGGCTAATTGCCAACCCTAAGCCTGTACCTTCTTGCTGGTGGCGCAAGCTACCAACTTGCTCAAAGGGTAGGAAGATCGCATCAAGTTGGTCAGGTCCCATACCCACACCTGTGTCTTCGATTTGAAATCGCAGTTTGACGGTTGGCATGGTTTCTGTATCAAGGTCTGAAGTCGGGTCTGCGATCGCATGAAGTTGGACGGGCTGAGCGTCTAGTTTGAGCGTCACGGTGCCACGATGGGTAAATTTGACGGCATTACCCAACAAATTCAATAACACTTGCCGCAACCGTTTTTCATCAACAATGATGCCGGTAGGTAAATCATCGGAGGCTTGATAAACGAAGTGAAGCCCCTTCTGCTCAGCTTTAATCCGTGAGATCTCAGCGACCCCTTGCAAGATGGCAGGGAGATAGCAGGGAGTTGGATAAATTTCCATACGGCGGGCTTCAATTTTTGCCAGATCCAGCACATCATTAATCAATGTCAGCAAATGAGACCCACACTGATGGATGATGTCAATTCCGCGCTGTTGTTGTTCCGCCAGCATCGTGCGGGAGAGGATCTGGGTATAGCCCAAAATGCCATTCAGAGGCGTCCGCAGTTCGTGGCTCATATTTGCCAGAAACTCACTTTTTGCCTGGTTTGCGGTGTCTGCAACTTCTTTCGCCAGTTCAAGCTGCGCTGTATAGTCTTGCTTTTCTTGCAAGAGTTGTTTGACTCGGTCAATCAACTGATTTAGTGAGGTTGCCAGTACCCCTACTTCATCCTGATTGTAAATGGGAGCCTGAAGATCGAAATTAGACTCCCGCGTCACCTGCTGGGCAACATCTGTTACAGATTGGATGGGATGGGCGATCGCACGGCTGATATAGAGGGCAAGAAAAATGGCGATCGCCACCGATAACCCTAACCCTGCGACAATAATGCGAGAACGAAGTGCTTCTGCTTGTGCCAACGCAACTTCTGCGGCATCTTCTCGTTGCTCGGCTTGTTGGTAAAAGTCTGCTAACTGATCAGGAAATTCAATAAAGGCAACAAATTCGGGTGCCCTTACCACTTGGACAACTAGCTTTTCAGCTTCTTCAGAACCTGCGGCTGTTGTGGTTAAAGGTTGAATTTTTTCAATAAAGTCGCGCAGCATTTGAGTACAAGCATTAACCGTTTGCTCGTAGTCGTCGAGTAGGGGCTGTAAGCCTTCCAAACTATTGGGATGGGTTGAATTGTTATAGGCTGTCAGCTCCGTTTGAATGGCTTCTAGACTGGCAATAATTTTGGCACCTTCTTGACGAAATCCTTCTGGATCTTGCACATAAGGCGATAACTGCTTAGCCGGTCGATTGCGCAAAATATCAAGTTGCAATGTACTCAAAAATTTGCGTTGGTTAGAGGCTGCTTGTCTGGCTTCTAAAGCCTGATGCGTATAGTAGTTGCCCACCACAAATCCAGTTGCTGCGCCGACGATAGCGACCCCGAGAGCAAGCCCATATCCGTAAATAATTCTTCTTCTAATCGTCATTTTGTATCACCTATGGGTATCAGTTAGGACACGTTGAAACTCGCGGTTATATCGGATGGTTCATTTTGTCGGGTTATTGCATCCTCAGTATGGCGAACACTAAATTTTGCAATGTGGGGGTTTGGGGGCTACGCCCCCAAGAGGGGGTTTTACCCCCTCCACCCCCTCTAAAACTTTTAAGTTGGTGTACTATGTGTGGCGATCGCTCATGGCAGAACAGTGATAGGCAGTGATAAGCGTTGGGATAACAATCAATTGCTTCAGGATCGTGCTTCAGGATCGTGGATTAAATCAGATCGACTATTGAATCATTTGCAGGGGCGAACGACCGTTCGCCTGTACAATACATCATCGACGTTATTGAATTCCCATTCTAAGCCTGGCTAACAAGTTGCTCCGTTTCGACTAAAGCGGCAGACGTACGCGGAAGGGTCACGGTAAAGGTTGTTCCTTGTCCCAATTCACTTTGGATTTGAATCTGTCCTTGATGTAAGTCAACCAGCTGTTTCACAATGGCTAACCCCAAACCTGTTCCGGGAATTTTGCCCACATTGCTGGCTCGTTGAAATGGTTCAAACAATCGCTTTTGATCCTCTAGCGAGATGCCAATTCCGTGGTCTTGAACTTGAAAACAAACGTCTTCATCGGTAGCAGATAACGTCAGGGTAATAATGCTACCGACAGGAGAATACTTGACTGCATTCGTTAATAGATTGTTGAGGATGTGCCATAACACTCTTTCATCCAGGTTCGCTTCAAGATTAGCACTGTGTTCAATCAATTTCAGACTATATTGACCTCCCGAATCCAATTGCAAAGCCTCGATCAGTTCTTTACAGAAATTTGTCACATTCCAGACAGATGGTGCAAACGTTAATTTGCTATGTTCAATTCTGCCCAATGTTAAAACACCCTCTATGAGTGCATTCATATTTCCCGCTGCAACACGAATACGCTGAAGATGGTGTTGTTTGGCATCTTCAGTCAAATGTTCTTGATAATTTTGCAGCAATTCAGCAGTCATTTGAATCACCGATAAGGGGGTGCGAAATTCATGGGAAACCATGGCAACATGTTCTGTTTTTTGCTCATTTTCCTGCTCAGCTTCCTGTCGCTTTTCTTCCGCTTGCTCTAGTGCTTTTTTCACTGCAACTTCTGCTTGATGTCGAGAAAGGGCAAGTTCAATAGTGACGCGTAGTTCTCGTTCTTTAAAGGGTTTCAGAACATATCCTAACGGACTCGTCAATTTTGCCCGCTCCAAAGTTTTGTCATCAGCATACGCTGTAACATAAATGATCGGAATGGGGTACTGTTCTTGAATTTTGGCAGCCGCTTCAATGCCATCCATTTCACCTTGAATGACAATATCCATTAACACCAAGTCAGGTTTTTTCTCAAGCGCTGATTGAACGGCGGCTTCACCCGACGAAACAACATCGACTATCGTATAGCCCATTTTTGTCAGCTTTCGAGACACATTCTGAGCAATTAATAATTCATCTTCTACGATAAGGATGCGGATATTGTTCATTTCTGGGTTCTCCTGACAGACACAATTTTAAAAGATACTCTACGGCTCAGTTTTATTAAGAATCGATCAAATTCGGCGACGGTAGTTTAGCTCTGAGAAGGACAGCGTAAACTCTGTTGTGCCGTTGTCACACTTCAATTCGATATCTCCTTGTATTTGTTGAGTGAGCAAACACACTAATTGCAATCCCAACGATTCAGTATTTCGGAAATCTATTGTTTTGGGAAATCCTTTACCGTTGTCTCGAATGATCACCTTGATATGTTGATTTTCATCTTTTAACGCTTCGATGCAAACCTGTCCCGATACATTATCTGGAAATGCATGTTCTAATGCATTAGAAATCAACTCACTAATAATTAATCCACAAGGGGTGGCTGTCTCAATATTCAAAAAAATTGATTCCAGGTTATAGCAAAACTGAATTTTGTCAGGGTCAAGATCAAATGAAACGATCAGATGCTCTGTTAGTGTTCTGAGATATTCGTCTAAATCAATTCGATCTAGATTTTTTGACTGATAAAGCTTCTCATGGATCAGTGCCATCGAATAAATTCGATGCTGGCTTTCTTCAAAGATTTTTAGAGTATCGGGGTCATTAATATAGTTAGTTTGCCAATCTAATAAACTGGCAACCACCAGCAGATTGTTTTTGACTCGATGATGGATTTCTTTAAGCAACAGTTCTTTTTCGTGCAGGGAAGACTTTAATTGTTCTTCTGCTTGTTTGCGATCGCTAATATCTCGACACACACAGACTAAATCGCCACCTTCAATTAACGTCAGGGAGACTTCTTCAGCAAAAAATGAACCATCTCGGCGCATAGCGATCGCTTGCCCACTCCAGTGCCGCTCTTGCCCTAAAATTGGAAAAACGTCTTGTTCAAAGCGCCGGATCTCTTCAATCGGATAGAGATTACGCCAGGTCTTCCCGACCATCTCAGACGGATCCTGGTAGCCAAACAGATTGAGGTGAGCAGGATTGAGATAGATATATTGATCATTCGTATTGAGAATCGCAATGCCATCAATGGCGGCTTCGATGGCAGATAGTTGTCGTTGAAGTTGTTGTTCTGCTTGCTTGCGATCGCTGATATCAATGCAAGACCCGATGTATCCCTCAAACCGTCCATCTAACGTAAATCGGGGTGTTCCTGTATCTAAAATCCAACGATATTCACCATCATATCGACGCAACCGATACTCTATTTGAAAACCCTGTTTTGCCTTAAAGCTTTCCATGCGAGTATCTAGACACCGTTGAATATCATCTGGATGTAAGTCTTCTGTCCAACCATCACCCATTTCTTTTTCCAGGCTACGACCTGTAAAATTGAGCCACCCCTGGTTAAAGAAATTGCATTGGGTGCTGGTGTCTGCCATCCACAACAGCACAGGTGCACTATCAGCCATGACCCGAAACCGATCTTCGCTTTCTCGTAACGCGCGGGCACGTTCTTCTACTCTCGCTTCTAAGTCTTGATTTAACTGTTGCAGAGTTTGATAAAGTTCTGCTTGTTGAATGGCGATCGCCAATTGAGTTGTCAGTTTTTGTAAGGTTTCTACTTCGTCTGTAGACCATTCACGCGGCTCAGTACATTGTTGAGCACTCAGCAATCCCCATAGCTGCCCTCCGTAAATCACAGGAATCAGCACCTTAGCGCGAATCTGTAAGTCAATCAGTAAATCACGATGACAAGGAGTCAGGAGATCTACCCAAACGTCGGTTATGGTACGAATGCGACCCTGGCGATAAGGCTCGATCCGATGGGAACCAAAACAAGGATCATCGACAACCCGCCCTAATAAAGAAGTGCAGCCAGCGGCAACTGACTCAGCAACCACGGTACTCGTCCAGTTTGCTTCAAAGCGACACACGATGACTCTGTCGGTTTTCAGGTAGTGCCGCACTTGCTCAACCGTAACCTGAAAAATTTCTGCTAAATCCAGGGATTGATAGATTTGGGAAGAAAGCTGAACCAGAAGGCGATCGCACTCAACTTGTTGTAATAATTTGCACGTTCGCTCTTGTACCTGACGCTCTAAATGTTCTGTACGATGCTCCAATAACTCAACCCGTTCTGCTTCCAAGCGATTAATTTTTTCTTGCAGGACCTCTACCAGGCTATAGACTTCAACGGGGTTCAGACTATTCAGTAGACTCGTTTGCGTCACAATGCCAACCAGTTCTCCAACAGCATTTGTAACCACCAGTCGTCGTACTTTTCGGCGTTCCATCTCTTGATGAACCGTCCACAATGATGCTTCTGGTTGCAAACAAAAGAGCGGACTGCTCATGACAACCTGTGCTTGAACATGTTTGAAATCTAAACCGAGTGACTGAAACTGGACAATATCTCGCTCTGTCACAATTCCTAGCGGCATAGTTGTATTTTCAACAATGACCACACAACTGACACGATGATTTGCCATTAAGCGAGCTAACTCTTGCACAGACGCCATCGGAGATGCTTGCACCACATGGGTAGACATCACTTCAGCAACCGTTCGCAACCGCAGTAAATCAGCTGGTTGTAATAGACTTCTTACACTCTCTGGCGTGAGTAAGCCAACGGGTTTTCCTTGGTCGTCAACCACGGGCAAATGGCGAATATGATGGTGCCGTAAAAGGCTTAGTACAGAAAAAATATCCTGAAGTTCTGATACTTGCGTTGTAATAACGGGACGTGTCATCACCTCGGCAATAGTCAGGGTTTCAAAGGGTTGAGTAGAGGCAGCAAGCCTCACCACATCTCGTTCCGTAAAAATACCAATGATTTGCTGCTGTTCGACAACTAAAACACAGCCTGATTTTGCGTCTTGTACTTGATAAAGGGGGTCTGCTGATGCTGTATGGGGTAGAGAGCCAGACCCTCTGCTTTGACTCATCAGCGTAATCACGTCTACGACCCGCATATCGGGGCTGACGGTCAGTGGATCGATGGCGATCGCCCGATCAACCGTTCTCTTATCTGAAAGTAGGGAGTTGTCAAGCAGCATCGCAGTAGTGATCTAGGTGGCTGAGCCTGGATAAGCATCTCTCTGCAAGCCGTAGCTTTGGTTGGCATTGCGCAGGGATGAACATCTAGATACGCGAAGAATAACTTAAGGTTGTGAAAAACCTGTGAATGCTTTCAGGCTCTTGATCAGTAGTACCCAGAGACACCGTTTTGCTACCAAGTTCGATACAAACTTTCTGGTTCTCTCTGGGGGTGCAACCATTAAATCTGACGGAGTAGGTCAACGGACAAGACAACAGGTTTCAGCGTGGATGAGGGTTACTTACAGCGCTTCGCGCTTGAATATGGTTAGATTTTTTGTTGTGTGCCGCGCGGAGCGCGGCACACAACAAAAAATCTGTGGCTTAATCCATTGAAAATGGCTGTAATTTCGTTAAGATTCCTGGCGATCGCCTGTTTAATGGGATCTGCTCGGCTGATGATCTTAGCATCCCAGGGACGGCTCAAAAGTCTGGCAAGCTAGAGATCGGCTTGGTACGGATATCCCTCTAAAATATAGCTTAAGTTCAACAGCCAGAAGAGCTAGAAGGCTGTAAATTAGTAGTTGTAAGGTTTTTGTAAAAGTTCTTTAAGAAGACCTTAGTTTGAGGGTCGCTCGTTAATAGAATCAGACGTTTATCTCTGCCAGCGTCCACTGTTGCTTCAAAGAAAATAAACGCTTGATTTTCACATTTACGATGATCCCTAAGTTTTAGATAAATAGGTGCGATGTTATGCACGAAAAGTTATTTTCAGCCGTGAAGTCCTTGGTCAAACCCCTCTTAATTTTCTGTCTTGCCTTTACCCTAATTTTTAGTCAGGCAGACGGCGCATTGGCAGCAGGAGGGGGTCGTATCGGCGGGGGTAGTTTCCGAACTCCCAGTCGTTCCTATGGCGCACCCAGCCGAACCTATAGTTCACCCAGAGGGGGCTACTATCCCGGTGGCGGACTTGGGTTTCCCTTTCTGGTACCGATCTTCGGATTTGGTGGCGGGTTTGGCGGGCTGTTTACCATTCTCATCTTTATCTCCATTGCAAGTTTCTTAGTCCGAAGCTTTCGCGGCGTGACTGAGGGCGAGTCACTGGGCTACGACTCCTACACGGCTAACCCCAGCCTCTCGGTTGCTCGGTTGCAAGTTGGTTTATTAGCTGAAGCCCGGAGTTTACAAGACGACCTCAATCGCATTGCCAGAACGGCGAATACAGGTTCTTCGGCAGGTCTTACTCAGGTCTTACAAGAAACGACGCTGTCGTTGCTGCGCCATCCCGAATATTGGGTTTATGCAGGTGCAGACACGCAGATGGCACGTTTAGAAGCAGCAGAAGCTCAATTCAACCGTTTGGCACTTGCCGAACGTAGCAAATTTAGTGAAGAAACGCTCTCTAATGTTAATAGCCAGTTGAAACAGGCGGCAGCTAGAGCTTCCCTGGCTGCATCCGGCGGTTCAGGTGCAGGCGACATCATGCAGTCACCGGGCGAATATATTGTTGTCACGCTTTTAGTGGCAACTCAGGGCAAATTACAGTTGCCAACGATTAATAGCTCTGAAGATTTGCGTCGGGCTCTGACCCAATTGGGTTCAGTGTCTAGCGAACAACTCGTTGCGTTAGAAGTACTGTGGACGCCTCAAGCCGATAACGACACCTTATCGGCAGAAGATCTGTTGACCGAGTACACGGATCTGAAACGACTGTAAGCTTTATATCGCTTCACGCGTGGACAGGTTGAGATTTTATGTTGTGTGTCGCGCGGAGCGCGGCACACAACATAAAATCCTCGGTTTAAGCCATTGAAAAGTGCCCTGTGCAATGCATGGGGCATTTTTGTGTGTCTCAGCGCTGAGCCATTGAGATTGTAGGGTGATGGCAGTCTTTTTGCGATCGCATTGAGAAAGTTTACAGAAAATATACTATTATCTCTGTTGTCCAATCCAGAGACGTTTCCCTGGATCTTTATTTATTCTTAAGCAATTAAAAATACCCGATATGTATATTCCAAGTCATGACTTAGAGAAATGGAGAGACCGTAATCTTTATTACTATCGGGATCTGGAAAAATTTTATTGCTTTATCGTTCAACCCCAAACCCAGGTGCTTGAGGTTGGCTCCGGATTGGGCTATCTACTGGCAACTGTCCAGCCTGAGTATGGTCTGGGCATTGATATTAATTCTTCTGCGGTTGAAGCCGCCAGCGATCGCTTTTCTCACCTGACGTTTGAAGTAGAAGATGCTGAAGACTTTAGATCCAATCAGGTGTTTGACTATGTGCTGATGGCAAATACCCTGAGCTACATCCAGGATGTGCCCAAGACCTTACAAAATATTCAAAAAACCTGCGACTCTTCGACCCGCCTCATCCTCACCTTCCACAACCCTGCCTGGGAAGCCATCCTCAAATTGGCGATCGCGGTAAAGCAACGGATGCCGTTACCGCCCTTGAACTGGCTGAGTTTTAGAGATATTGAAAACTTGCTGAATCTGGCAGGGTTTGAAGTCATTTTCCATAGCAAACGCTTACTGTTTCCCAAATACATTCCATTTTTATCCTGGTTTATTAACCGCTTTTTAGCCCCTCTGCCCGGTCTTAACCAACTCTGTCTGTCCGAATGTGTCGTCGCCCGCAGGTATCTCAGTGCCGAGCTGGTACAAAGCAATATTCGTGAAAAAACGTGCTCGGTCATCGTCCCTGCACGCAATGAGGCAGGCAATATTGAAAGTTGCATCACTCGCTTGCCTCGTCTGGGTAAACACACAGAAGTCATTTTTGTAGAAGGTCATTCTCAAGATGATACGTGGGCAGAAATTCAACGGGTGCAAGCTAAATACGGCGACCAATGGGATATTAAAATTTGTCAGCAAACGGGTAAAGGCAAGGGCAATGCCGTGCGTCAGGGCTTTGATATGGCTCAGGGCGATGTGCTGATGATTTTGGACTCTGACTTGACGGTAAGACCGGAAGATTTAGTCCATTTCTTTGAAGCGATCGCCTCTGGATATTGTGAGATGGCAAATGGTTGTCGCCTGATTTATCCTCTGAGTTCAGCCGCAATGCCTCCCATCAACCGGATGGCAAATCGGTTCTTTGCCTGGTTGCTATCCTATTTACTCAACACGCGGATTAAAGATTCGCTATGCGGAACTAAAGCTATTTCCAAAGAAAACTACCAGAAGGTAGTCAAAAACCGTTCCTATTTTGGAGATTTTGATCCGTTTGGAGATTTTGATTTACTGTTTGGCGCTGCCAAGCTAGGGCTAAAAATCAAAGATATTCCAGTTCGTTATTATCCCAGAGAATATGGTCGTTCCAACATTCAACACTTTTCTGAAGGCTTGAATTTATTGAAAATGTGTCTCTACGCCGCCAAGAAAATTAAGTTTAATTGATGCCATTTCAGTTAAATTCATGGCGAGAGCAAGATGACAGATCAATTGCCTGCATCATCCACCTGATCAGTTGTTTACACCTCATTTTTAATCATCAATATGATTCAGGCAAAAGATATTAACTGGAACAGAGTTGCCAGATCCGGTTTATTACTTCTATTCCCTATTTTGTATGTGATTTCCTATGAACTGATTGGAAATCAAAAAGGTCCTTTCTGGTTTACGCCGAACCAAGATCCCGATTATCCCTACTTATTAAACTCACTCAATATTGCTAATTTTATCACCCCTGCCCATACCGATCATCCTGGTACGACGCTGCAATTATTAGGTGCCATTACACTTCATATTTCACATCTGGTTCAATCTATTTTTCGTTTTAGCCAGGATGGATTGTCGGAAGCTGTTCTTAAGAATTCTGAACTGTATCTACATCTGATCAGTGACACCTTAATTTTGTTAACAGCCGGTTGTTTGGCAGGATTAGGATTTTTAACATTCTGGCTTTCTAGAAACTTATTTCTGAGTATTATTCTTCAACTTACGCCATTTTTAATTGCCAGACCCATGTTAATGAATGAACCGAGTCGGGTTGTTCCCGAGGTTCTTGTGTTTACAGTTTGTCAATTATTGGTGATGGCGTTAGTTGTCTATATTTATTCTGAAAAAGCAGCTCAAACCAAATGGTTTGCCATTGGCTTGGGTGCTATTTTTGGCATTGGTATGGCAACAAAAGTGACGTTTATGCCGATGGCAATTTTTTTCCTATTACCTAAAGGAATCTATCGCAAATTATTGGCGATCGCCACGGCTATTCTTACATTTTTTATTGCAACTATTCCAATCATCAGCCAATATTCTAGAATCTGGAATTGGCTATCGGGTATCGCATCCGGCTCGGGCATTCACGGACGAGAAGAACAACAAGATGTTGAAGTCGTCGTGGAAACAGGTGGCTTTTTCCTAAATCGATATAGTCACACTTTTTTCAATATTATTACTGTCTTAACAGTTGTATGCTTAGCAATTTTTATTCTTAGACTTTTCAAAAAGACAAGGTTAGATGATCCCAGCAATTCGAAAGTAAATAAGCTGTTTTTTGTAGCCGTTCTCTTATTAATTGCCTCATGGTTTCAAGTTTTTCTTACTCTGGATAAAGGAGCAGAAATTCGCTATTTAGTTCCATCTTTAAGCCTCATGGGACTGTTGATCGTCGTACTGATGGAACTGTGTCTCGGCAGTCTTGCGCTTGTCTCTTTTTCGCCACCTTATCTCAACCGATTTAACCTTAATCATTTGGGGCTTGGAGTCCGAGCGATCGCCCTGATTGGCTGCATCATTGTTGGTATTGAACAGATAGAAGATTCATCTCATTTCATCCAAAATCGTGCAGCACTCAGACGAGATGAACTGCAACAAATTCAGCATCTTATTAGCACGGAGCCAGCCTATAAAACATGTGCCGTTATTACCTCTGCCCGCGCCTCTTCTCAAGCCTCTGCGTTGTTTTATGCAAACAGTTGGTGGGCAGGTGAAACGTTTACAGAACGATTGCAACAAATTTATCCTGACGAGATCTTTTACAATCCTCGGGGTAGGCAAAATCCATTTCAAACCTATGCTAAAAAATTAAACTTTAGACAACTTTTCAGGCAAACCGAAGGGTGTTTGTTATTTCATAGCAATCCTTTACATGGTAAAGGTGGGCGATCGGTGCCTAACGTTCATTTAGAAGAGGTTTTTGTCGGCAAACTGGAAGCCTTGTATCGGATTACCTCAGCAGACCGGATTGCCCGTCCCAGAAGGCAACAACCTTAATTACGTCGTTCTAGTACACCAACTTAAAAGTTTTAGAGGGGGTGGAGGGGGTAAAACCCCCTCTTGGGGGCGCAGCCCCCAAACCCCCATGTTGCAAAATTTCGTGTTTGCAACACTAGTAGACCCAATTAAAAGCTCTACGACGGGGTGCAAGGGTGAAACCCTTGCACCCCGTCCTACCCCTAATAGATTTGGCGCATTTTCATATAGAAACGGTATAAGAGCTGCGCGGAGCGCAGCTCTCATACAAACCCCGTAATTTATCTGGGTACAAAGCGCTATAGCCACCGTTTTGATAGGGGCTGATAAAAATTCACATTCGTTTAAATCGGCATAAAAACCGCTATATCTTTTTTTACGTTTGAGTGGTGAGAAGAAATGGCGTTAACCCATGTTTGTGGGAAAAATAAGCTAAGGGGGTACTGATTTTTTGCCCTGACTGAGTAAGCGTCACTCTTATGATCAAGGCACCATGAGAATTTTGTTGGTAGAAGACACGGAAGATCTAGCGATTCTATTCAAAACAGTTCTAAAAGCTCAGAGCTACGTGGTTGATATGGCTGAAGATGGTCAGATGGGTTGGGAGTTGGCTTCAGCCCAAACCTATGACCTGATGATTTTAGATGTCATGTTACCCAAGCTAGACGGCATCAGTCTTTGCCGCAAGATTCGATCGCATGGCATCCAAACACCGATTCTTATCCTCACAGCCAGAGGAAGTAGCAACGACAAGGTTTTAGGGTTAGATGCAGGGGCTGATGACTATCTGATCAAACCGCCTAATTTAGATGAGTTTGTCGCTAGAGTCAGAGCATTGATGCGTCGCAGTCAAGCCAGCACATCTCCCATATTGGAATGGGGACAGTTACGGCTCGATCCAAATCAGCGGGAAGTCTCTTATGGCAACTATCCTTTACACTTTACGCCCAAAGAATATTCTATTCTAGAGCTGTTTTTGCGTAATAGTCAGCGTGTTTATAGCCGGACTGCTTTATTAGAGCAACTCTGGTCATTTGATGATGAAATGCCTGGGGAAGAAACAATTCGGGCGCATATCAAAGGCTTACGACAGAAGCTAAAAGCCGTGGGTGCCGCAGATTTAATTGAAACAGTGTATGGGGTAGGCTACCGCATCAATGCTGCCTACGCAACCCAGGCTGAAACGAAACTCCCAGGTTCATCCCAGCCCGCCACTTCACAAGAAACCCTGGATCAAGCATGGGAAAGCAACAAGGACATCATTCTTGAACGGATTAATCGGTTAGAACATACTGTAAAAACGGCTAAGAAGCTAGATAAAAAGATCAAACAAGCAATTGAGCAAGAAGCTCATAAACTGGTGGGTTCTCTAGGTACTTTTGGGCTGAAAGAGGCAGCTAATAGGGCACGGCAGATTGAATTATGTGTCAAAAGTGCGTTGCCCCAGGAAACTCGCGAACTGCGCCAATTGGTAGAGAAGTTGCAGCAACTGATGACGGACGTAACACTTCCCGTTCAGCCAGATGGCATCAGTTGCTTGAGCCAGGTTGCCTCTCCACCTGATGGGGTGGTGGGGCGACGATTATTGATTGTAGACACAGATACAGAACTGACAGAAGCACTGGTAGAAGAGGCGATCGCCAGAGGGCTATGCGCTATAGCCGTTAATACTATTGCAGAGGCGCGATCGCTTGTGGTGCAACACCGTTTTGATTTAGTTTTGCTAGATCTGGAAGTCAGCAAGTTACCCGATGAAGGGTTAGCTTTTTTGAATTATTTAACTCGCCAAATGCCACAGATTCCCGTCCTTGTGTTTACGGCGAGTGATGCATTGTCTCAACGCATTGCAGTGGCATCTTTAAAAACGAAAGGATTTCTGCAAAAACCTAAAAAACCTGTTCAGGTGGTAGACGCGATCGCCCAGATCTTGCATCACAATCAGCCTAATGCTCCTAAAGTCTTAGCGGTGGATGATGATCCGATTATTTTGGCTCAGTTGCAACGTGTTCTAAAAGAATGGGGCGTCAACGTTATCACGTTATCCGACCCTCAAAAATTTTGGGATGTATTAACTGCAACCAATCCAGAGTTGCTGATCTTAGACGTACAAATGCCGGAGATTAATGGTATTCAGCTTTGCCAAACTCTACGTAATGATTTGAAGTGGGGATGGTTGCCGGTCATCTTTCTCACCAGTTGTACTGATGCTGAGACGATTCATGCCGTCTTTTCAGCCGGTGCAGATGACTATGTGAATAAGCCGATTGTGGCTCCAGAACTAGTCGTGCGTATCCTCAATCGCTTAGATCGAACCCGTCTGCTCCGCCATCAGGGTGAAAAGGATGACGTTACTGACTTATCCAATCGCAAACGAGCTACGGAAGACTTAAATCAATTGCTGCAATTGGCGAGCCATGCCCAACAGCCCGTCTGTCTGGCAGTCTTGAAAGTAGATCATTTGCAACAGATCAATCAACACTATGGTCATGCTACAGGTGACTTAGTCTTACGTCATCTTGCCCAACTGCTAAAAGATGAGTTGCGCCAAGAAGATGTCATCGCTCGTTGGGGTGGTGCAGAATTTGTCGTAGGGATGTATGACATCCATCGTCGTGAAGGGGTGGAATGGCTTGCGGCTGCCTTAGAAACCTTTCGCCAATATGAGTTTCCTTTAGACGGCAACGATAGTCTTCATGTCTCGTTTTCGGCGGGTGTTGCCCAGCTTTTAGAAGATGGTACCAGTTTAAGTGCGCTACAACATGCTGCCCGTAATGCTTTAGACCAGGCTTATCAAGCCGGTGGCGATCGCATTTATCCGACAACCTGGAAAGCCCCTATATTAAGCCCCATTGCCATCGTCGATGTTGTTTTAATTCATCCCGATCCACTCTTAACCCAAGACGTTGTGCGAGCCTTAAACACTCGTGGCTATAGTAGCCAAACATTTTTGACGGGCGTCGCAGCCGTTGAGCAGTTATGCGGCCCTCAACCCAGGCTACGCGCCCATCAGATTTTATTGGCTAAACAGTTGCCCGATACAGATGGGGTTAAAGTATTCAATCAATTAAAACGGAGCAAGGTGACGCAACAGTCTCAAGTCATCGTTCTGTTGGAGCAATCAGATGATGCACAACAAGTGCGACAGATGGGCGCAACAGACTACATTCCCATGCCATGTAGCCCAACCGTGATGATGCAAACACTGTCGTTTATCTGGCAAAAAACGAAAATGGCGATCGCCCGATCGCCATCTTTGAGGTGATGGTGTGGTGAATGGGGCACGTCCTCACAACATCCTCAAATTTTTCTTTTAAGTTCAGGGTGGGGTTAATTTGAAGCGATATGCTGTGAATGATTGGTAGGCGATCGCTTAATGACCTTTCCCCCCCTTAGGCATACTTATGGTACAAACTCCCAGACCATCCATACCCGATTCCACCTACGACATTTTGCGCACTCAGCGACAACCTCTGAGCGCCATGTTTGAACCTAAAACCGTAGCCGTTATCGGTGCCACTGACCGCCCTGGCAGTGTAGGTCGCACCCTTTTGTGGAATTTAATTAGCAGCCCGTTTGGTGGTACCGTTTTTCCGATTAATCCCAAGCATCGCAGTGTCATGGGCATTACGGCTTATAGCAGTATTGCAGCGGTTCCCGAACCCGTCGATCTGGTCGTGATTGCAACGCCTGCGGCAAGCGTTCCTGGCGTGATTGGCGAATGTGTTGAAGCCGGAGTCAAAGGAGCTGTTATTCTTTCAGCCGGATTCAAAGAAATTGGTGTCAAAGGCATTGCCCTGGAACAGCAAATTTTAGAAAAAGCAAGGGCAGGCAGATTAAGAATCATCGGACCAAATTGCTTGGGCTTAATGAATCCCCATACGGGTTTGAATGCCACGTTTGCCAGTGCGACCGCTCGCCCAGGTAACGTCGGATTTATTAGCCAAAGCGGTGCTTTGTGTACGTCTATTTTGGACTGGAGCTTGCGGGAAAATGTTGGCTTCAGCGCCTTCGTTTCCATTGGTTCCATGCTCGATGTCGATTGGGGAGATCTGATCTACTATCTAGGCGATGATCCCCACACCCAGAGCATCGTGATTTATATGGAATCGATCGGCAATGCTCGATCCTTCATTTCTGCTGCCCGAGAAGTTGCGTTGTCTAAACCCATCATTGTCATCAAGGGTGGGCAAACTGAAGCCGCAGCCAAAGCCTCAGCCTCCCATACGGGTGCGATGACTGGCAGTGACGGAGTTCTGGATGCTGCATTTCGGCGGTGTGGGGTGTTGCGGGTGACTCGGATTTCAGAATTGTTTGATGTGGCAGAAGTATTGGCAAAACAACCCCGTGCCAAGGGCCCCAGACTGACAATCATTACCAATGCAGGTGGTCCCGGAGTATTGGCAACAGATGCCCTGATTGCCACAGGCGGTGAATTAGCAGAGCTATCAGATGAAACCATTGCAGCGCTTGATCAAGTATTGCCGCCTTACTGGAGCCACAATAATCCGATTGATATTTTAGGAGACGCAGAACCCGAACGCTATGTCAAAGCGCTAGAAATTGCCGCCAAAGATCCCGGTAGTGATGGATTATTGGTGATCTTGACGCCTCAGGCGATGACAGATCCGACCAAAACGGCTGAGCAGTTGATTACCGTTGCAGTGCCTCAGCCCAATATGGCAGTTTCAACCAAGCCGATCCTGGCCAGTTGGATGGGGGGAGCGGAAGTGACGGCAGGAGAAGCCACGCTCAACCGCTATCGGATTCCCACCTATGCCTATCCAGATTCAGCCGCACGGGTGTTTAATTACATGTGGCGCTACAGCTATAACCTGCGTGCCATCTATGAAACGCCTCGATTGCTAGAAGATCAGGAGGGCATTCCCGATCGCACTAAGGTTCAAACCGTTCTGGCGAAAGTACGTCAGGAAAATCGCACCATCTTAACCGAATTTGAATCAAAGCAAGTTCTGGCTGCCTATGGTATTCCGACGGTGGAAACCCGTGTTGCGACGACCGATATCCAGGCGGTAGAAGCAGCAGAAGCAATTGGCTATCCAGTTGTACTCAAACTCTTTTCTGAAACCATTACCCACAAAACAGATGTGGGAGGGGTGCAGCTCAATCTGCGGGATGCAGAGTCGGTTCGACGCGCCTATCAAGCGATCGCCTCTGCTGTAGAAAACTGGCAACACGAACAGCGACAGGCTGGTAGCCGAGATCAAGATAACACGGCTTTTCTGGGGGTCACGGTGCAACCGATGATCAATCTCAATGATAGTTATGAGTTGATTATTGGCAGCAGCCTTGATCCGCAATTTGGTCCCGTGTTGTTGTTTGGCATGGGCGGACAGTTGGTAGAAGTGTTTAAGGATCGGGCGATCGCTCTCCCTCCGCTCAATACCACCCTGGCACGGCGGATGATGGAACAAACCAAAATCTACAAAGCCCTGAAAGGCGTGCGTGGACGGCAACCCATTGACTTTGCCGCGTTAGAACAATTGTTGGTTAACTTTAGCCAACTGGTGGTCGAACAGCGATGGATCAAGGAAATTGATATCAACCCCCTATTGGCATCACCATTGGATACCCCAAACACGATGCCATTGCTGGCGTTGGATGCTCGCATTGTTTTACATCAGGCTGATACTCCAGAAAACCAACTCCCCAAATCTGCTATTTGCCCTTATCCCACCCAATATGTTGCGCCCTGGACATTAAAGAATGGGATCGATGTCAGCATCAGACCGATTTCGCCCGAAGATGAACCGTTAGTTGCTCGTTTCCATCAAACGCTTTCTGAACAAAGTGTTTATCTGCGGTATTTCCATTTGATCAAACTGAGCCAACGTATCACCCATGAGCGTCTCACCCGCATCTGTTTTATTGACTATGACCGGGAGATGGCGTTGATTGCAGATTACAAAAATCCTGAAACAGAGGAGCATGAAATTGTGGGTGTTGCACGTCTGAGCAAGCTGCATGGGGTCAATGAAGCAGAATTTGCCATGCTCATCAGCGATGCCGTGCAGTGTCAGGGGTTGGGTACCGAGTTACTCAAACGTCTGGTACAAATTGGTCGAGATGAACGATTAGAGCGGATTACCGCAGAAATCTTGCCCGAAAATACAGGAATGCAACGGGTCTGTATCAAAGCCGGGTTCTCTCTAACGCGATCGCCCGATTTGATTAAGGCAGATTTAGACCTGTCAATCTGAGTTATTTCTCAGTTAACCTTCACAAATTCCTCACACTTTTCCTTTAATGTGGTAAATTATCCAGTTAGCCAACTCCAAAATCAGGGCGGAGGTGAAGGTTATGGTGCCAGGTAGACAGGAACGATTCATCAGTTTTTTAACAGAAGACCTGGGCATTCCAACCGATGCTATTCAGTTAGCGTTGGCTCAGGATACCCAATCATCCGGGTTTCTGCCGATGATTCTGTGGCAGTATGGATTGGTCACTATTAACCAACTGGATCAGATTTTCGACTGGCTTGAACAGTGTATTTAATCTAAGTCAATAGACCCCTGACAACACTTTTCAAGTAATCAAGGTATTGGGGAGCCACGCGGAGCGTGGCTCCCCAATAACAATTCGGTTTTATCAAGGATCTAACCAATAGGGTTAGAAGTGATATTTATAAAACCTGCAAAGCAATGCAAACCCGATAATTTATCACACTATCGTCGTGACTTTATCGTATTCTTCTCGGTTTGTTTGCATCGCATCCCAGATATCAACCTTTTGCTGAAGATTAAGCCAGAGTTGCGGACCATTTCCCAGAGCTTTCCCAATGCGAATTGCCATATCCACCGTAATGGGTCTTCGACCTTGAACAATTTCATTAACAGTACGTCGCGATACGCCAAGAAGTTCAGCGAAACTTGTTTGGGTTATGTCTAAATCTTCAAGCACATCTAAAATAATCTCACCAGGATGTACTGGTCTTACTTGCCTCCCATGGATGATATTTTGTAAGTCTTTCATAAGAATTAATTTTTGTGCTTGAATGTGCTTGAAGCAGAATCTCTAGTTTTTCTTTATAGTTTAGTGATAATCTTCAATATTCTTTTTGAAAGAGCGATGGCGGAGCCATCGCTCTTTCAAAAAGAATGACAGTCACTGAATTTTACCGATTTGGCGACCTACGGCTTCAATCTGACTGTAATTGGCGTTTTCAGTCGGAATAAATTGGGTCGCTCCAAACAGATCTAAAATTTCCTGTTGCTCTGGAACAGTGGGGTCGAGCTTCAACAGTGCTGCCTGCACCTGATTCACAAAATCTTCACCATAACGCTCTTTAACGGCTGGATTAATTACCCAGTGATAGTCATAGTAGGCAGGGGTACGCCAGACGACTTGAACTTTTTCGAGATCTACTTCACCGGCATCGACTCGGCTTTTCCAGACTTGTTCGTTGAGTACACCGACTTCATAACTCCCCGCTTCGACTAGTTTGATGGTGGCATCATGGGACTGTGAAAACCCAGCTTCTCCTTTGAAATCTTCCAGTTTTACACCTGCTTGTTCTAAAAAATATTGCGGCATCAATCGACCCGATGTGGAGGATTCGCTGCCAAAGGTAAGGGAGTGACCTTTTAACGTTTGTAAGCCGTTGATGTCATCAAACGGTTCAATCCCTGTGCTCTTATTAACAATAAAAACGCTATGAAACTCAGCATCAATATCACGTTGGGCGATCGCCTGTGCTCCAGGTACCTGTAGTCGCGCTTGTACACCCGTCAACCCGCCAAACCAGACGAGATCTAAATCTCCTACCTTAAACGCAGTCACAGCCGCCGCATAATCGGTAACCGGCTTATATTCCACAGGAATACCTAACTCTGCTGACAAATACTCTGCAAGCTTGCCATACAATCGCTGAAGTTTTTCTGGATCTTGATCGGGAATGGCACTGGTTACCAGCGGTTTCACCTCCACTGAGCTGTCACCCGACTGGGTGGGGCTGGAACTGGGAGCGCAGGCTGCCAGCGGTAGCAATATCGATAAAACGGTAGATAGCAAAACTTTTTTCATAACAACATGGACACGATAGATAGATGAATGATGACGTGAATTTAGGATCGCACATTAAATACAACCCAAACGTTTATGTTTGCAAGTGCGACGCTGCTACGCTGCCAAATATAAATTTTCGGTTTTATTAAATCCCCGATCCTGAGGATCACAAATTAATTAACCTGTAATTCTTTTTGAGAGAGCGACGGCGGAGCCGTCGCTCTCTCAAAAAGAATTGGGTTTTATTAAATCCCCGATCCTTAGGGGTTTAGTCGGGGATTTTTTTGCGAAAAAAGCCATTTTTCATGTAAAAAAATCTCACAATTAGTAGCGTTCAGACCCATGGTCTGTCAGTTTTCTATTGGTGGGGTACAGGGATAGACCTCGTAGAGAGCCGCTGCCCTGACATCCTGACCTGAGAGAAAATTCTGCATAGAGCACTAATGTTGCAAACACTAAATTTTGCACCATGGAGGCGAAGCCTCCACGCAGGGATAGAACCCCTGCACCCCGTTGTAAAACGTTTAATGGTGTCTACCCGTGATGTAAGCGCAAAAGCAGTATGCCTGACAAACGATCTTGCGTTCTCAATTTTTATATGCCATAGTCAATTCATCAATCTACTGCATCTTGACCGACTTACCGTGGATTAAAGGTTTCCTCCTCTGACCCCCTTGAGGCTTAAGTCTATGACCGCATTTAACTGGAATATCTTGACTCCGAAAAATAGGGCATCGGTTCGCTCCCAAGACGTTGTAGCTCAGCGCAGTCGGAGTACAATCGTTCTACAGGAATTTGTTGACTATTATTACGATGCTTTTGGATTTTATGCATTGGGGCATCACGCCACCGACGATGTGTGGACTGCCGTGATAAAAAGACCGCTCGGTCTGGATCGTTCTACGTGTCAAATAAGAAAAACCTGGGCACAAATTACCGGAAAAGACTTTAAAGAAGTAGGCGTTGCGATCGCCAATGCAAAGCCTGTCACCTTAATTGTTGTTAATCGCAACGCGAAACCTCAACCCTAACTTCAGTCTCAAAGCAGATGAACGCTAGCACACCCTTAGATTCTAATGAGAGTGTGAGGATGCGATCTTGATGCTGGTTAGCGAGACTTTATGAGCGACTTAGTGAATGAGTTAACCATGACTCAACAACTTTCACCTCGATTCAATGGACTTCATGCAGGAAACTTGAATCGAGGTGAGTTTCTTCAATCTGTATTTCAGATTGCATCATATTGCAGCAAAAATGCGGCTACGATAGACTACTGCGGCGCTTTTCCGGTGGAAGAGTTCAAACAAATTGCCCAGGCAGGTTTGTTGGCAGCCCCGCTTGCTCAAGAATTAGGTGGGGTCGGTTGGGGCATTGAATCCGCTGCGACAGCGACCCTGCTAACGGCACTGAAGCAGATCGGCTATGGCAATTTAGCCGTGGGGCGGATCTATGAAGGTCATGTCAATGCGCTGCAATTGATTCAAACTCTGGGAACACCTGAACAGATTGTCAAGTATGCATCAGATGCTCGCGATCGCCATAAAATCTTTGGTGTATGGAATGCAGAAGCTCAAGATGGCGTCAAGCTGATTCCTTTAACCAACGGCAAGTATCGCTTAGAAGGCTGTAAAACGTTTGCCTCAGGGTGTGGCTATGTCGATCGCCCCTTCGTCCCAAGTGCGTTGCCGGATGGCAGTTGGCAGTTGTGCATTGTACCGATGGATGAAGTAGCCACTGTTGCTGATCCAAGCTGGTGGCAACCCGCTGGAATGCGAGCCACTGCCAGCTATAAAGTAGATTTTACAGGTGTGGAGTTGGATGAAACAGCTCTGATTGGTCAGCCCGGAGATTATTATCGTCAACCCTGGCTAACGACGGGAGTGATCCGTTTTGCGGCTGTACAACTGGGGGGAGCGGCGGCTGTATTGGACGCCACCCGGCAATTTTTGCGGGAACTCAACCGGACTCAAGATCCGTATCAAGAAGCCCGTTTGGGACAGATGGCGATCGCTCTAGAAAGTGGCAATCTTTGGCTGCAAAGTGCGGCGGAGCGAGTGGCTGCGTATGATCCTATCTTTGCGGGCGACCCAACCCAGCCCCAGCCGAATGCGGCACAACTGGTTGCGTATGCCAACATGGTGCGCACGGCAATCGAACAGGTTTGCGTAGATGTCATGCAACTGGCAGAAAGATCGGTCGGTACACGAGGGTTATTGCCACCTCAGCCGTTAGAACGCATCATTCGGGACTTAACCCTCTATATTCGTCAACCCGTCTTTGATGCGGCTTTAGCCTCTGTTGGGCAGCACGTTCTTAAGCAGGGCGAATCGGCTGATGCCATTTGGCAGAATGACGCAGCGTAAATATAGCAATTCCCCATAGCATGAGATACAAGTTTTTTTGGGTGAGAGCCTTGCTCTGCAAGGCTCTCACCCAAAAAACATCATCTATCCAGGCGCACAACGCTATACATTAACTCAATGCTCAACCAATGACATCCATTTTGATCACACCTGAATTGTTGCCGCTGCGATCGCTCCCGCAAGTTATGTCGGATGCAGTGATGCCCGATATGGCGATCGCCCATTCAGTCCTAATTGTGGCACCCCATCCCGATGATGAAACGTTAGGATGTGGAGGTGCGATCGCGCTTCTGCATCAGTCGGGCTATGACGTCAAGGTGTTGGTGGTCAGTGATGGTACAAAGTCTCATCCTCATTCCCGTCAATATCCACCGCTGGCGTTACAGGCATTGCGGCAACAGGAAACGCTGCAAGCCATGGCAACGTTGGGAATAGAGGCAGATGCTGTTACCTTTTTGAAACTGCCAGATGGAGCCGTGCCCCAGGTAGACGACGTGGGATTTGCTGCGGCGGTAAAGCAGATTTGCACCTACATCACCCACCATTCACCCCAAGTTATTTTTGTCCCCTGGCGTTATGACCCCCATCCCGATCACCGAGCATCCTGGCAGTTGATTCATGCGGCTGTGCAAGCCTTGCCAGAGCCATTATTGCCACCGTTACAAATGTTACCCCGATTGATTGAATATCTGATTTGGGATTGGGATACAAGCCAACGGGGCAATTGCCCGACCGCAACCCATACAGGTTGGCGACTCGACATTCAAACAGTAATTGCTCTCAAACAACAGGCGATCGCCGCCTATCAATCTCAAACCACGGATCTGATTCATGATGATCCCACTGGGTTTCGCTTAATGCCAGAAATGCTTGCCAACTTTCAATCTCCCTGGGAATTGTACTTCGAGGAAATTACATGTTGAGGACTTTGCATGGGTACACCTAACTCTCAATCCTTGAACCCCGAGTTTTTTGATGCGTTGTATGAAACCAATCCTGATCCCTGGAACTTTACAACCAGTGATTATGAAGCAGGCAAGTATGCAGCAACGTTAGCAGCATTGCCCAAACCCCAGTATGAACGTGCATTAGAAATCGGGGGTTCTATTGGTGTACTGACGGAAAAATTGGGCGATCGCTGTACCTTCTTATTATCGATTGATGTCTCTAAAAAAGCCCAAGATCAGGCGATCGAGCGATGTCGTCATTTACCCCACATTCAGTTTCAGCTGATGCAGGTGCCCAATGAGTTTCCAGCACAACAGTTCGACTTGATTGTGCTGTCAGAAGTGGGCTATTACTGGTGCTGGGACGATTTGCATCAAGCCCAAGATCTGATGATTCAGCACTTACAACCTGATGGACAGTTGCTCTTGGTGCATTGGACGGTAGATGCTAAAGAAATGCCCTTAACTGGGGATCAAGTTCATGATTCATTTTTTGACGATGTGCCGACTCAGCTCAGCCATCTCAAAGGGCAACGAGAGGCACAATATCGTCTGGATCTGTTTCAGCGAAATAAACGCTAATTCATATAAGACTTCGCACCTGGATGGATAACGAGTGTTGAGAGAAAGCCGCGCTCAGCGCGGCTTTCTCTCAATTACTAACCTGGAAGAATTGACTTCACAAATTCACCCACATCTTTGCCAACATCTTTAACTTTTTGCCCTAGAGAGCGCTGGGAGCTAATGAAAACTTTAGCGCAATTCCGTCCCGGCATTCCTGAAATCGAGCCACCCGGATGGGTGCCTGCTCCGGTTAAATACAATCCTTCTACAGGTGTTGTGTAATTAGCGATTTCGGGTAAAGGCCGGAATAAAAGCATTTGCTCCAGGGACATATCAAGATGATAGTAATTACCTTTGTAAGCCCCTAAGCGTTCTCCTAATTCAGCCGGACTTTCGACTCGACGAGCCAGGATGGCATTTTTCACATTGGGTGCATAATCTGCCAGTTTATCAATCACGCGATCGGCAACTTTATTCTTTAATTCATCCGTCCAGCCCGTGCCTTTCAGTCCAGTCCCTTCTGCCCCAGCAATTTGATAGGGCGCAAAAAACTCAATCCAGAGCGTGTGCCGTCCTTCAGGAGCCATGGATGGATCTAGAACTGTGGGTACATCCAGGTAGATAGAGGGATTGGCATCCGGGATTTTTCCCATCCCTGGTAAAGCATGGGCTTCCTCAACATGATTCACCGAATCGGCAATCAATACAGACCCGATTAAATACTCATCTTGATGGTTAAACTGCTCAAACCGTGGGGGTTCTGACAAAGCACAATCAATCTTGAGGATCGTTTCATTGTTATTGACAATACGCCGTTCCAAACTTTCTTGCAGATCCGCATCAAGCGATCGCATTGTATCGGCGTCCACCAATTGCAGAAATAATCGTCTGGCATCAATGTTAGAGATGACACCCTTTGTCGCCCGATATTCCGTTCCGCCAGCGACCCTGACCCCTTCTACTCGCTTATCAGCATTAATCAACAGTTGCTCTACGGTTTGGTCGCATAGGACAACTCCCCCCAGACTCTTCACCAGGTTCAGAAGTGCCTTAGTTAACGCTCCCGTACCACCGCGAGGTCGAGCCATACCCGGATGATGGCGCATTGACATCATCATTGACCCGATTGAGATCATTTTTTGCGAAGGCGGAGCACCAAATTCTGATGCTAACCGTGCTAAGGGAGCCTTTAAAAATTCTGAATCAAACCACTCGTTAAGAACGTCTTCAGGGCTGCTCAGCATAGTGCGGACTAGATTCAGCGTTTTATCAACGCCACCTAGAACAGACAGAAAGTCTTGAATATTGTCTGATCGGTAGTTGCCGATGATATCCAGAATCGATTTGGGGGGAGCATTAAAAATGGGTGCGATACCCGTGGTGAGACGCTGCCAAAAGTCAATAAACTCACCGTATTTCTGAGCATCTCGTTGGCTGTATCGGGCAATCTCTGCACAGGTTTTTTCAACCGATTGATGGGCAAGAAAATACTTGCCATCGGGATGAGGACAAAAAACAATGGGATCGCAAAAAAGATACTCTAGCCCGTACTTAGTTAGTTCTAATTCTTCAACAACTGGACCGAGATGAATAAACTCATGGTCAATGGCACAAAGATTGAAATAAAACCCTGGAGCCTCTGCGGGCATGGCTTCTTCAGTAGTAGCGCCACCCCCCGGAATGGGACGTTTCTCTAGGAGAAGAACGCTATAGCCTGCTTTTAACAAATAAGCAGCACATACCAAGCCATTATGGCCTGCGCCAATCATTACAACGTCATATGTTTGCACTATCAACCAATACTATTTCCTAGAGAACACAGCAATTCTAGAAAGTTCCAAGTCGTTTTTTATCTATCAAATGGGAGAGAAGCTTGTACGATCTCTTTCATGGGATCGGCACCCTTACACGTACGACAGACCTTACGTTTGGTTGACAAACATGTCTCTAGAATCAGCAATGCTGGATGATCTTCGGCGTAATCGCTCTATATGAAGGCGTAAATCCCAAATGGCTTGTTTGATATCTACAAGCGACCAGCGCTGCCGCCAATGACCTTCTTCAAGTTGCTGTTGTTCAATGCGCTGAAACAGATGACCAAAGGTATATCGTTGAGTTAATTCTAGCTTTAACCACAGCGGATCGATACCAAAGGTATGTGCTAACTGGATGACCTCACGATGAGGCAAGGAATAATTGGTGAGAGTATGATGCCATAGCTGTCGTAGTAAGCGACGGGCTTGTAATCGAGTTGCGATCGCCCCTGCCGGTTCTACCCAAAATGCCTGATTCTCTCGCTTTGACCATTGATTTAATTGCTTCGCTAACCCCACTGGAGAGCGTCCGGTTTGTCGAGCTGAGGTAGTGACTCGCACCAGGGGACTGTGGCGAAAGCGGGCATTAATGCGCATTAAGGCTTGATAAAATGCTTCATCCTCTGGAGTACGAACGGCTGGCAACCCACCTGCCTCAGCATATATGGCTGCGGTGACGGCAAAACTGGCTCCATAGTGTTGATAATGACGGGGAAAGGGGTCATACGGATCTGCATCAAGATGAGACTCTAATTCGGCAATCAAAGAGCGATAGCCGACTTCATATAAAAAACAATGACGGGCATGGGGATTAAGAGCATGACGGCTTCGGGAATCAGTGACAATCCGTCCGCCCACAGCGTCTACACCCTGCGCTATTTCCCAACGGATTGCGGCAATCCAGGTAGGTGAAACCTGGCTATCCCCATCGGTAGAAGCAATAATTCCTTGAGGGCGATTGAGACTGGTTAAGCGCCGATAGGCTTCGTCCATTAATAATTGACGAACCCGTCCGACATAGGCTTCTTCCGGCGGAAACACCCGCTCAACTACATGCAGCACCAACGATGGATGGCGATCGGCAAATTGTTTTGCAATGTCAACTGAGCAATCCGTACAATTATTGGCTAATACAATTACTTCATAACTGGTGCGATCGAGCGCTTTACCTCGTAAGTCGGTTTGATGCAAAAGCGCCGTGAGGGTTTGCTCTAAGGTTTCCTCTTCATTACAAACAGGAACGATGACGCAAACATTGCAATTCGGATGAGGTAGAGTCTGAACAAGAGCTTGAGAAGAGAAGGTGAAGCCCGACAAGTCAGGAGCAACTAACAAACTCGAAAAGGGATGGGGCTCTTGAAGTTGTACACCCTTCGCACTTCGATTTTTCGCACGAAATTGAGTTCCCTCGTTGCCTGAAGGAGTTGATACCATGATTCAAGTAAACGTTTAAATCTTGTACTAGCTTATTTTCGTAGTTTCTTAATTTACGCAAATCTTTCTTTTGAAGTATCTGTCTTACTTAGATAGAGGTGTTAATCCAGGTCACTTAGGATCGTGGATTTGATAAAGCCGAAAATTTATTTTTGGAAGCGCGGCGGAGCCGCGCTTCCAAAAATGAACGTCCAGGTTTTAATGAATTTGTGATCCTCAACGGAGCAGGTGCGACAACTCCGAACGTTTTTTAGGAAGTATCTCAAGGTTTAAATCTGAGAATTGGGCGTGAAAAGTCTCAGCCAACCTTCAGATTTTTATTTCAATTTCTCAGGGGGAAATCATTTTTTTTCATTGAGATCCAGGCAAGATGGCTTTTAGTCAACACCCCAAACTTTTGAATGAAGCCGAACACTATGAAATTGAATCGATTGGTATTGCTTGGTGTTACCACTGCTCTCGTTTCTGCCTTACCCATAGTTGCAGTTGCGATCGCCACTCCTTCATCCGTATCAGGTCAGCCGTCTATAACTCATAGCGTGATGGTGGCACAAAGCACATCTGTCCTAAAATCAGGCTCATTTGTGGCGGGTGAAGCACCCACGACGGGTGCAGCCCGCATTGTTACCGACGATGGGCATCGCTATTTAGAAATTGATGCCGCCTTCAGCACCAGCACTCAAGGCCCCGACCTGCACGTTCTTTTAGATCCGGTAGCCCAACCGGGGCAATCGTATAGCAATCTGGGCAGTGTGATTAATCTGGGTGCTTTACAAGACTATAGTGGCGCACAACGCTATCCTATTCCAGATACGATTAATCTAGATGACTATGGTGCCGTTGTGATCTGGTGCCGCATGGCAAACGCAACCTTTGGTTATGCTCCATTGCGTTAGGGTAGTCCTGGAACTGTCATGATTTTTTGGGGCGCGGGCGTCGCCCGCGCCCCAAAAAATCATGACATGAATACCACTACCGATTTGGGCGTTGCTGATTTTGGGTATGAATTGAACGTGAAACCTTTGGTTTCACGTTCAATTCATACCACTCTTACAGCCATTTTCAATTGATTAAGCCACAGATTTTTTGTTGTGTGCCGCGCAGAGCGCGGCACACAACAAAAAATCTAAACATATTCAAGCGCGAAGCGCTGTAAGCAATGCCCCGATTTGCGATATAGCAAGGAAGATAGAGGGAGAATGATGATGACGGCTGAAGAAACCAGGCTAGAAGAAACTCGCAAGCGTCAAGCCAATTGGAAAAAGTGGGGTCCCTATTTGAGCGAACGCCAATGGGGTACAGTTCGGGAAGACTATAGCGCGTATGGTGAAGCCTGGGACTACTTTCCCCATGACCAGGCACGCTCTCGGGCATATCGCTGGGGCGAAGATGGCATCGCTGGCATCTCAGACGATCGCCAGTTACTGTGTTTTGCGATCGCCCTGTGGAATGGGGAAGATGCCATTTTAAAAGAACGCTTATTTGGTTTAACTGGGTCGCAGGGCAATCATGGAGAAGATGTCAAAGAATACTACTTCTATCTCGACAACACCCCGACTCACTCTTACATGAAGTATCTGTATAAATATCCGCAGCAAGCGTTTCCCTATGGACAATTAGTAGAAGAAAATGGGCGACGCAGTCGCCAAGAATCAGAATTTGAATTGCTGGATACAGGTGTGTTTGAAGGCGATCGCTACTTTGATGTCATTGTTGAATATGCCAAAGCAGATACTGAAGATATCTTGATTAAAATCAGCATGAGCAATCGGGGGACGGCAGAGAAAACGCTACATCTCCTGCCGTCCCTGTGGTTTCGCAATACCTGGTCGTGGGATGAAGGGATGCCCAAACCTGGCTTGAGTCGGGGGATTTCTGTTGATCCGGCGACTCAAAATCACTATCCCACACCATCCAGTACTCCTCCTGCTGGTGTCGCCAGTATTGCAGCTCAGCATCCAACCCTGGGACGCTTTCAGCTGTACTGTGAAGCTCAGAATAACGAAGTTCCTTCCTTATTGTTTACAGAGAATGAAACCAATCATCAACGGTTGTACGGCGTTAAAAATCAGAGTCTATACGTCAAAGACGGGATTAATGATTACATCATCAATGGTCAGATCAATGCCGTAAACCCGGCGCACGTGGGAACAAAAGCTTCCGCTGATTATCAGCTGGCGATCGCAGGTGGTGAAACGAAAGTAGTGCGTCTGAGGCTGAGTCGGGCGTTGGATTTAGCTCAACCCTTTGGGCATGATTTTGATACTATCTGGCAAACACGGGTGCAAGAAGCCGATGCATTTTATCACCGGATCTGTCCCTTTCCCATAGATGCCGATCAGCAAACTATTCAACGGCAAGCATTTGCCGGAATGTTGTGGAACAAACAATACCTGTCCTATTCGGTCGATCGCTGGTTGAAGGGCGATCCAACTATGCCATCCCCGCCGCCAGAGCGCAAAAATGGACGGAATCATCAATGGTTGCATCTCGAAACTGAAGATGTGCTTTCGATGCCCGACAAGTGGGAATATCCCTGGTTTGCCGCGTGGGATCTAGCATTTCATTGTCTGCCGTTAGCCATAGTTGATCCAGAGTTTGCCAAGCAACAACTCGACCTGATGACACGGGAATGGTATATGCATCCCAATGGTCAAATTCCTGCCTATGAATGGGCATTTGGCGATGTCAATCCGCCGGTTCATGCCTGGGCAACCTGGCGTGTTTATAAGATCGAGCAGAAGATTTATGGCAGAAGCGATCGCCAATTTTTAGAGCGGGTATTTCAAAAGCTATTGCTCAACTTCACCTGGTGGGTGAATCGCAAAGATACCGAAGGCAGTAATGTATTTGAAGGTGGCTTTCTGGGGCTAGATAATATCGGTGTGTTTGACCGCAGTGCGCCCTTACCCACCGGCGGTTACATGGAGCAATCAGACGGCACCAGTTGGATGGGAATGTATTGCCTCAATATGCTGACGATCGCTTTAGAATTAGCAAAAGAAAATCCTGTCTACGAAGACATGGCAACCAAGTTTTTTGAGCATTTCCTCTATATCGCTGATGCTATGAATCATATTGGCGGGGATGGTGCGGAATTGTGGGATAGCGAGGATGGCTTTTACTACGATGTCTTGCACTTGCCCAATGGCGAACGACTGCGGCTAAAAGTGCGATCGATGGTTGGCTTAATTCCCCTGTTTGCGGTGGCAACGTTGGAATCCGATCGATTGAATAGTTTGCCTGGATTCAAAGAGCGGATGGAATGGTTTATTGCCAATCGCCCTGACCTGACGCGCAATGTTGCCTGCATTCAAACCGAAGGGACAGACGCCAGACGCTTATTGGCGATCGCCTATCCTGATAAGTTGCGTTGCATTCTCAAAAAAATGCTAGATGAAACCGAGTTTCTCAGCCAGCATGGTATTCGTGCCCTGTCTCGCTGTCATTTAGAACATCCCTACATTTTTGTAGCCGGAGGACAGCAGCACCGCGTCGATTACGAACCTGCTGAATCCAGTAACGGTTTATTTGGTGGAAATTCCAACTGGCGAGGTCCGATCTGGTTTCCGGTCAACTACTTGATTATTGAATCTCTGCAAAAATTTCATCATTACTTCGGCGAAGACTTCAAAGTCGAGTGTCCGGTCGGATCAGGTCAAATGCTGACTCTGTGGGACGTTGCTACTGTTTTATCAGAACGGCTTATGCAAATCTTTGCCCGCAATGAAGCCGGATATCGACCCGTTTATGGAGGCAATGAAACGTTTCAAACGGATCCCCACTGGCGAGATTTGATTTTGTTTTACGAATACTTTCATGGTGATAATGGTGCAGGCATTGGAGCCAGTCACCAGACGGGTTGGACGGGGTTGATTGCTAAACTGATTCAACAGCATAGCGAATATCAAGGGCAACACAAAACTCCTGAATCAGCTCCATGTTCACCCCTGGTCACGGATCACCCCTAAATTCACATCACATCCTAAAGATCTTTATAAAATAACTTGAACAACTTTTTTGGGAGAGTGCGGCTTCGCCGCACTCTCCCAAAAAAGTTGTGGGTTTTAATTTTGTAAGGATCCTAAGATGGAGGAATACTTTAATTTGGGATCAGTAGATGCTGCGATTTCAACCCCCAGGGTTTAGCCAAACGGTGATCGAAACCTCCTTGGGCGTCATGGCATACTACACATCGGTGAGCAGCTTTTGGCAACCGGATTTGCCCCCCCATTCAATACCAGACACGACCTCAGATTCAACCCCAGTCTTACTGTTTCTGCATAGTTTGGGCGGTGGATCGTCAGCCTACGAATGGTCAAAGGTTTACCCGGCATTTGCTGCTGATTATCGCATTATCGCCCCCGACTTAATTGGCTGGGGGCAATCGACCCATCCCCAACGCCAGTATCGGGTCGAAGATTATTTACAAATGGTGACCGAGTTGATTGAGCAAACTACCTGGGCACCCGTGGTCGTCTTTGCTTCATCCCTCATGGGAGCGATCGCCATTCGCTTAGCCAGCCAACGTCCTGAGCTATTCCAAAAGCTATTGCTGGTCTGTCCATCGGGGTATGGCGACTTTGGCGAAGACTATCGCCGCAATCTGGCAGCTCAAGTAACCAAAATCCCTATCGTCGATCGCTGGATTTATCAACTGGGAGCCGCGAATGAAATTGCGATTCAAACCTTTCTAGAACAATTTTTGTTTGCCCAGCGATCGCGCATTACCCCCGAAATTGTGGCGGCTTATCTTGCCTCCGCCCGGCAACTCAATGCCGAATATGCGGCTCTATCTTCGTTACGGGGCGATGTCTTTTTCGACTTGAGTCTCCACATCAATTCTCTCAAAGTTCCCACTGTGTTATTTTGGGGCGAAAATGCTCGTTTTGGCAGCCCCTCAAAAGGTCGCCGATTGGCTCAATTAAATCCCCAGGCGATCGCCACATTTCACGAAATTCCCAATGCTGGCGTGTTACCCCATCTTGAAGTCCCAGAGATTTTTATTGGCTTAGCTCAACGGCACTTATCACCACAGGTTGAGGTAAAACCCAACGCCGACAGATCGTAGTTGAGAGCCATACGAAGCGCGTAGTGTAAGGGCTTAGCATTGGGCAAAAAATCCCTGATACATCCCGAAAATCCTTACCCTAATGCTAAGGAGTGGGAATTAAATAACTCCGATGATTTGTTGTACGGGCGAACGGCCGTTCGCCCCTCCAAACGATTCAATATTCGATCTTATTTAATCCACGATCCTAAGGGTTTGTTGAAAAATAGTTTCACGGTTTTGTCTGGCTATTAGCTATTAGCCAACAGCTAACAGCCCAGCTCATGTTATTTCTTTACAGCTCCTAAGCCCTTACGGGATGTGATGGTTCTGACACAACATCCATCAGAATCAAGGACATCCGCTATTTTGAGGATTTCAGCATCAAACTATTCACCGTCAGGATGGATTGAATTTCTTGCATCAGTTCGTCTTGCTCACGTCGCATCGTTTCCAAGCGATCTAACAAAACGGTTAGCTGTTGTTGCGGGGGGTCTTCAGGTATGCCATCCGCACGGGCAACGGAGGGTCTGAGGGTTTGCACAATCAGCCCCAGCAGCCATTGCCCCAGGCGAAAGGGAAACCGAAATAAGGCGAGCCAAACCCGTTCGGCAAAGTGGGCGATCGCCTTCAAAAAGCCCCACAACAGAAAAAATAACATCAGCAGAATGACCAACACCCACAGCGGGTGAGAAACTGCCCAAGCAACAATGGGGTGCTGGTCTAGCCAGCTGGAGATAGAACTGGCGATCGCCGTTTGTACACTATCCATAACCCAGGTTGTATTCATCGTCGTCGTCCTCAATCCAAATGACGATAGCAATGCCCAAATTACAGCCATTTTATGGGGTCGTTGATTTCTTCGGCGGCGATTTACAAGTTTCTTCTTTAAACTTGATCTCCTATCGCAATTGGGTAGTCCTGGAACTGTGATGATTTTTTGTGGCGCGGGCGACGCCCGCGCCACAAAAAATCATCACAGGGTTCAGTAGGACGGGGTGCAGGGCTGTCCTTTGGACAGGAGGCACAGCCCCCCGCCCCGCGTTCTAATCAGCCCTTCGGTAGCTACATAGCAATTTTCCATAGCGTAGCGTATACGTTGTTGGAGCGCCGCGCGGAACGCGGCGCTCCAACAACACACCAGTACTTTTCATCGGTGACGATAAATCGGTCACCCGACAGCTGAATGCAAAAAGTTAGGATTTGCATCATTTGCTCTAGCCCTAGAGATTGAGATTGCTGAAGTTTGGATGTTACATCCGGGGAAACAGTAAGATTGCTGTTATAAATAATCTTTACGTTCGTATCAAAATTAGCTACGAAATCCTTGTTTTTGCGGGTTCCTTTCCTGTGATTTGTTTGACAACATCGGGGAAGCACCACTAGCACGTTCCCAGTCACCAGGGTGGCGGACAGAGGCAATGTTCACTATGGCGAGAATTTTAATCGTTGAAGATGAACGGGTTGTTGCTTGGAGTATTCAAGAAGCTTTACAAATTTTTGGTCATGAAGTTATTGCCAATGCTACATCTGGGACAGAGTCCCTGAACGCGATCGCAGATATACAACCCGATCTTGTCTTAATGGATATTTTGCTGGACGGGCAAATAGATGGCATCACGGCAGCGACCGAAATTCGCCAGCGATTCGGCATCCCTGTGATCTATGTAACAGCCCATAGCGATCCGCAAACCTTACGACGGGCGATCGCCTCAGAACCCTTCGGCTACTTAGTCAAACCATTTAATTCTGCCGAATTAAAAACTGCCATTAATATCGCGCTTTATCGTCGCCAAAAAGAAAAGCAACTTCAGGCAACCGAACAATGGCTGGTCACCACTCTCAACAGCATTGGCGATGGCACGATTACGACCGATCGCGATGGTTACATTACGTTTATGAACCCGGTTGCCGAAGCACTGACCGGATGGCAGCAATCAGAGGCGATCGGCAAATCTGCCACCCATATCCTTGACCTGATTCATAGCGAAACTCGGGAAACGTTAGACAACCCCCTGCTTCAGTCGATTCAGTCTGGCATCAGCATCGCAGTGCCCACCGAATGCCTGTTGCGCACCAAAGATGGTAGAGAACGAGCCATCGGAGATATCGCCTCGCCCATTCGCAATCCGCAAGGAGACATTATTGGCAGTGTTTTAGTATTTCGAGACATCACTCAACAAAAACAAGCCCAAACTATACTTCATCGCCGCGAACAAGAATTTAGGGCATTGGTAGAAAACTCACCCGACATCATTGCCCGGTTTGATCGAGGCTTACGCTATACCTATGTCAATTCAGCCATGGAACGTGCCATTGGCATTCCGGCTAGAGCCTTTATTGGCAGAACCAACCAGACTTTAGGAATGTCGGCAACCGTTGTAGAGTCATGGGATAAGGCACTGCAAGACGTCATCGCCACGGGCATCGAACAAAGCATTGAATTTGCCCTGTTGACCGTTGAGGGAATGCGATTCTATCAATTTCGATTGGTGCCTGAATTTGACCCCGATGAAACAGTGGAATCTGTGTTAAGTGTGGCACGCGATATCACCGAATATCGACAAGCCCAGCAAGCGTTACAACATCAGGCAGAGCAAGAGCGTTTGTTGAGTGCCATCGTGCAACATATTCGAGCATCGCTCAATTTGGATGACATTCTCAATACCTCTGTCACTGAGATCCGTCAACTATTGCAGGCTGATCGCGTAGTCATCTATCAGTTTTATCCCAATGATGGGGGGGCTGTGATTGCTGAGTCCGTCGATGCCCGGTGGGTGCCGATGTTAGGACGAGAAATTTTTGACCCGTGCCTGAATGTTGAACAATGCATCATTCCCTATACTCACAACTATGTGGGGAATACGCCCGATATTTACACCGCTGGTTTTGCCGATTGTTATATCGATTTATTAGAGCAGTTTCAGGTAAGAGCCAATCTAGTCGTGGGCATCGTTTTAGGTGCCCAGCTCTGGGGCTTAATGGCAATTCAGCAATGCCATGCGCCGCGTCAATGGCAAGCCTGGGAAATGAAGTTATTGCAACAACTGGCTGAAAAAATTGCGATCGCCATCCAACAAGGTCAGCTCTACCAACAGATTCAGCACCTCAACAGCGATCTTGAAGCTCAAATTCAAGAACGCACAGCTCAACTGCAACAAGCGTTTAATTTTGAAGCTACCCTCAAACGAATTATCGATCGCGTTAGAGATAGCCTGGACGAAAAGCACATTTTACAAACGGTTGTGCGAGAGCTTGCCCGCACCGTCCGAGTTCATACCTGCAACGCTGCCCTCTACGATTTAGAACACCAATCCTCAACCATTTGCTATGAGTACACCACGTCCGGGGTGCCATTTCAGGGCTACACCATGCGAATGGCTGACTTTGCCGAAGGCTATGAGCAATTATTGGCAGGCGAATATTTCCAATTTTGTAGTTTATTTCCCCATCCCGAACAGGGGCGTGTTGCCAAACTTGCCTGCCCCATTCAAGATGATCAGGGCGTGCTGGGCGATCTGTGGTTAATTCATCAAGCCGATCGAGTGTTTAGCGACCAGGATATCCAACTGGTTGAGCTGGTGGCTAGCCAATGTGCCATCACCTTACGGCAAGCTCGGCTGTACCATGCTGCCCAGGCCCAGGTCGAAGAGTTAGAACGGTTGAATCGCCTAAAAGATGACTTTTTGAGTACGGTTTCCCACGAGTTGCGCACACCCATGTCTAACATCAAAATGGCAACTCAAATGCTCGAAACGGTTTTGTTTAGACATGCTGATTTGGAAACCCATGAGGAGGCAGAAGCCTCTGACGCACCATTAATCTTACCGGCTGCCACGCTGGCACAGGTCAAACGCTATTTCCGTATTTTGCAAGATGAATGCCGCCGAGAAATTAAGCTGATTAACGATTTGCTCGACTTGTCTCGGTTAGAAGCCAATGATGAAGCCTTGAAGAACCTGACCACGATTCAACTGCAACCCTGGTTGCTGCAAATTGCGGCTCCCTTTATAGAACAAGCGGCACGCCAAGAGCAACAGTTTCTGTTGCAGATTCCCGATAATTTGCCTTCTTTAACCACTGATTTATCGTATTTAGAGCGCATCGTTGCCGAGTTGCTCAGCAATGCCTGCAAATACACCCCCATGTCAGAGTCCATTATCGTGTCGGCAAAGGCGATCGCCAATGGCGATCGCCTTTGCCGACACGATAGTGGCAGTCTAGCCTTCCCCGATAGACCTGAGGCGTTACAAATTAGCGTTACCAGCACCGGGATCGAAATTGCCCCCGACGAATTGCCCCGCATTTTCGACAAGTTTTACCGGATCCCGAGTCATGACCCCTGGAAACATGGTGGTACCGGGTTAGGCTTAGCGCTGGTAAAAAAGTTAGTAGAGCATTTGGGGGCAACGATTGAGGTCATCAGTCATGAAGGGCAAACGACCTTTATCGTGCAGTGGTAAGCCCCGGAAACGGTGCTGTTTTGAGTGAAATGGGTTGGGTGCTGCGCGCAGCACCCAACCCATTTCATAAATCCTGGCTGGATTTAGCAACGGTGTCAGGCTATATGGCGTTAAGTAGAGAAACGGTATTGTCGGGCACTTCGCGCCCTACAATACCATACTGAATCAACCTGCCTAGTGTTGCAAACACCCAATTTTGCAACAGGGGGGTTGGGGGCGAAGCCCCCAAGAAGGGGTTCCACCCCTTCACCCCTGACAAAACGAAAGTTTTGCTGTACTAGCGCTATCCTTAAGAACTTCAACGGCACTCACCATTTCTTCATGAACACCCTGTGTGAAGTTGACGCTGCATTTCAAGATTTGTAAAAGATCCTCTGAATACTGAAGAAAAGATAATCAAAAATACGTGAGATTAAACATACGATCTAACCCATTGGATTTTTTTTGATGAAGCTCTGTAGGCATGGCTTAATCCAGCTACGAACTTTAGTGTGAGTGCCGTGCGGCACTCACACTAAAGTTCGTAGCCTAAATCAGTACTGCCGCCTCATAACCCCATAACGTTCATCCCTGTATGGAACCGAGTCTGAATAGTCACTGCGTTGATCGTTTGCCGTGTTCAAGTACATGCTAGCCCCATTAAAACGCATGGTATTCCCTAGACTGATCCGTTCCTTTACTATTCCTCGACCGTGGAGTTTAAGAGCAATTTTGACCGTTGTCTTTGTTGCTCAAATTGTTGTGGGAATTGGCTTAACCAGCCATCTTGCCTTCAGAAATGGGCAAAGAGCCGTCGAAAATCTGGCGCATCAGTTGATGGCAACCGTTAGCGATCGCATTTCTCAGCAAATCGAGAGCTATCTCTCTACGGCTTATTTAATCAATCGATTGAATGTAGATGCCTTTGATGATGGCGATCTAGACCTGCAAAATACGACTCAATTGACCCAGCATTTGTATGAGCAAATCGAAAATTTTGACTCAATTGACGTCGTTTCGGCTGCCGCCCAGGATGGCAAATTTGTCACCTTCAGCCGACATTCAGGGCAGATCAACTTCCTGCAACCCGATGCCTCAACCCGCAACAAAATTGATGAGTATGCGGTCGATCCACACGGTAATCAAACTGCCCTATTACACAGCTATCAACAATCTGATGCCAGCAAACGACCCTGGTATAAAATCGCGGTTGAGCAACGGCAATCGACCTGGGTTCCGATTTTTCAAATGGGAAACGATCGCGATCTGTCACTCAATCTGAGTGTGCCTGTGTATGAATCCAATACGGGTGCATTGCGAGGTGTGTTTTCCACAGGCATTTTGCTGTCTCGCCTCAATTATTTTTTGCGCACCCTGACAGCCGATGAAGTCCGAACCGTTTTTGTCATGGAACGGAATGGATTGCTGGTGGGCACCTCAACCAGCATCATGCCCTATACGACCGGGTGGCAAGAGGGCGCACCGCAATACAAGCGGGTGAATGCAGCTGACAGTCAAGCCCCCATCGTGCGGGATATCAGCCGCAGTTTGCAAGCTCAATTTAGCAGCTTCGATCAGATTGAGGAAAATCAATATCTTCAGCTCAAGCTCAAAGACGATCGCTATTTCGTCAATGTCCTTCCCTTCCGGTCTAGAGACGGGTTGGATTGGTTGATTGTTACAGCGATACCCAAGTCGGTGTTTATGGCACCCATCAATGCCAATACCCATCAGACCTGGTATCTCCTCAGTTTTGTGTTGGTAGGGGCGATCGCTCTGGCAACGGCACTAGCCCAGTGGATTGCCACCCCCATCCAAACCCTCAGCCGCGCTGCCCGGTCACTGGCACAACAAGCCGCCGATAGAACGATCGCCACCCATTACCCAACGCCCCACGGCTGCATTGCAGAGCTGTCGATTATGGCGCAGTCGTTTGAGCAAATGTCATTCCAACTGCGGCAATTGTTTGAGTCACTCAATAGCGCCTGGTTAATCTCAGAGGCAAAATTTACCAAAGTTTTTCGAGTTAGCCCCGATGCCATCTCTCTCACTACCCTGGCAGATGGACGATTTATCGAAGTCAACGATACCTTTCTGCATACCTATGGGTTCTCCCGAGATCAGGTGATTGGTCGCACAACCCTGGAGGTAGGGCTATGGACTAATGCTGCCGACCGCGATCGCTTTCGACACTTGCTTCAGCAAACCGGGCATATTTCCAATTTAGAAGTAGAGCTGCAAAACACGCCCACCGGGGCAAAAACGCTGTTGCTGTCTGCCGAAATCATTCATTTAGATGGCATAGACTGCGTGTTGACCCTGCGCCGCAACATCAGCGATCGCAAACAGTTAGAAAATCAACTGAAAGCATCGGAAACCCGGCTGAATGACGTCCTGAACAGTGTTAATGCCGCCATCGGCTGTTTTTACATTTTTGCCGACCGATCTCAGCGAGAAATCTACCGCTCTGCTGGGCATGAAGCTGTGTTTGGCTATACGGCTGACGAATTTTCGGCAGATCCCAACCTGTGGCGATCGCGGGTCGTGCCAGACGACATCCATTCGATCGACTTTTGGGATCATATTTTTAACGAACGGACTGCCCAATTTGAATACCGTTTTCACCACAAAGATGGCAGTCTGCGGTGGATTTCTGAAACCTTTACGTCTCATCGCCATGCCACCGAAGATTGCTGGGTCGTTACGTTTGTGGAAACTGATCTGACACAACGCAAACAGTTAGAAGAGTCGCTCAAAGAAAGCGAAATCCGGTTCCGGCAAATTGCTGCCAACATCCATCAATTTTTCTTTATTCGCTCTGCTGAGACTGGGCAGTTTCTATATGTCAGTCCCGCCTACGAAACCCTCTGGGGACGGTCGTGCGCAAGCCTCTATGAAAACCCTAACTCGTGGCTAGAAAGCATTTATCCCGACGATCGCATCCTGGTTCAAACCTCACTGAAAACCCAGTTTCAAGGTAATTCGGCAACGCGAGAATATCGCATTATTCATCGCGATGGCAGCATTCGGTGGATTGCCGCAAACGTTTTGCCCGTAACCAATGAAGCCGATCAGACGTTGCACTATGTCGGCACTGCCGAAGATATTACAGAACGAAAACAGCTTGAGTTGGCGTTGCAAACTTCTGAAACGCAATATCGCTTGATGTTTGAAACAAATCCCAACCCCATGTGGATTTATGACCTGGAAACCCTGACGTTTTTGCGGGTCAATCAAGCGGCGATCGCCCACTACGGGTATTCTGAAGCAGAATTTTTAGCCCTATCTCTCTTCGATATCCGTCCACCCGAAGACGTTCCTGCCTTCAGACAGGCGATCGCCAACCCTGGTGTACCTGCCCGACGGATTGGCAAGCACCGCAAGCGCGATGGCAGTTTGATGGATGTCGAAATTACCTCCAGCAACTTGACCTGGGAAGGAAAGACTGCCCGATTTGTGCTGGTCAACGACATCACTCTGCGAAAACAAGCAGAAGCCATGCTGCAAAAATCTGCCCGCATTGTTTCTGCAACCCCCGATGGCATTGCTCTGGTCGATCGCAACTACGTTTACACCCTGGTCAACCAAACCTATCTACAACGGAATGATAAAACCTACGATGAAATTGTCGGGCATTCTGTTGCCGATTTGATGAACCCAGATATATTTGAGTCCGCGATCCGACCCAGACTCGATCGGTGTTTTGCAGGAGAAACGATTCAATACGAAGAATGGTTTCACTATAAAGTCATAGGGTCGCGGTTTATTAGCGTGACCTATGTCCCCTATTTAGAACCAGACGGCAGCATTTCTGGAGCCATTGTCACAAGCCGCGACATTACCGAGCTGAAGCAAGCCGAACAAACCCTCCAAGACCAGGAAGCATTTCTCCGAAGTGTCTATGATGGCGTGCAAGAAAGTATTTTTGTTGTAGATGTGGTCGCCCCCGGAGAATTTCGCTTTGTCGGCCTCAATTCAGCCCACGAGCGTTTCACGGGTCTTTCTACAGAGTTCCTCATCGGCAAAACACCCGCCCAAGTTTTATCTCCAGAATGGGCAGCGATCGTCCAGCAACATTACCAAGCCTGTGTTGATGCTGGCACTAGCATTACCTACGAAGAATATTTGCCGTTTCAAGGGCACGAGTATTGGTGGCTGACCCAGTTGACTCCGATCCGCAATCACCACAACCAGATTGTCCGCATCATCGGCACCAGCATCAATACAACTGACCTGAACCAGGCAGAACGAGAGGTCAAACGGCTTAATTTGGCAATGGAAAATGTGATCGAAGGCATTGCCCAAATCGATTTAGACGGAAATTATGTCAGCATCAACCCAGCCTATGCCAACATGATGGGCTATACCCCAGACGAAATGGTGGGGATGGGGTGTTTACAAGCTATTCATCCCGATGATTTAGAAGAAGCGATCGCCGCACATCAAGAAATGCAGCGCACCGGCAGAGCCGAAATGGAACTCCGGGGCATCCGTAAAGATGGTTCGATCTTCTATAAACAGGTCGTGCTCGTCGCCATTTACGATAATCACCAGCAACAGACCGGGCATTACTGCTTTGCCAAAGATGCAACCCGCCGCAAACAGGCTGAAACGGCGTTGCAAGAAAGCGAACAGCAGCTGCGACAAATTGCCGACAATATTGAAGATGTCTTTTTCTTAAAAGATTTCAAATCGGGGCAGCTGATCTATCTCAACCCGGCGTACGAACAGCTCTATCAGCTATCGTCCCAGCTTCTATACGACGATCCGTCTTCCTGGCTTGATCATATCCATCCCGACGATCGCGATCGCATCCTCTACAATTTAGAATTTCAAAACCAGGGCGATCGCTTTTTTGATCAGGAATATCGAGTCGTTCTGCCCGATGGCTCAATTCGGTGGATTTGGGATCGCACCTTCCCGATCTACAACGAAGCCGGAGATATCATCCGCTTTGCTGGCGTCAACCGTGACGTTACGGGTCGCAAGCTGATGGAAGAGGCGTTGCGTACCAGCCAGGAACGGCTGAATAGCATCCTCAACTCATTAGAAGATATGGTCTGGTCAGTCAGCTGCAAAGACTACAGCCTGCTGTATATGAGTCCGGCAGTAGAAGCGATCTACGGCTACTCGGTGGCTGACTTTACCCAAAATCCCCGACTGTGGATGGAGGTTGTTCACCCAGATGACCTCACCATCATCGAGGCTGGAGCCAGTGACTTAATTCGAACGGGCAGCAAAGATCAGCACTATCGCATCATCCGGTCGGATGGCACGATGCGCTGGATTCAGGTTCGCGCCCGACTGATTTACGATAACGACTGCAACCCAATTCGCATTGATGGCATTACGACCGACATTACCCAGCGTAAACAGGCAGAAGATGCGCTGCACCAAAGTGAAGAGCGATTGCGCTTAATTACCGAAGCCCTGCCCGTCTGTATTTCTTACATTGATGCCCAGCAAATCTATCAATTTGTCAATAAAACCTATGAAATTTGGTTTGATTGCCCTCGCGAAGATATTGTCGGTCGGTCGGTTCGAGACGTTTTGGGAGATGCCGCCCATCAAAAGCTTCAGGGCTATATCCACCAAGTTCTTGGGGGTGAAGCTGTTCACTATGAAACCGAAGTTCCTTATCTCAGGGGTGGAAGTCGCTATGTCGATACCATCTTTGTCCCGGTGCTGACGGAAACCCATGAAACTCTGGGGTTCTATTCATTAGTCACCGATATTAGCGATCGCAAACACGCTGCCTTAGCCTTGCAAACGAGTGAAGCTCGCTTCCGCAGCATTTTTGAGCAAGCTGGCATCGGCATGACGCTGGTCGAAAGTACGTCAGAAAAATATTTCAAAGTCAATCAGCGATTTTGTCAAATGCTGGGGTATACCGAAGCCGAACTGTTGGAGCGCACCTGGAAAGACATCACCTACCCCGACGACATTGATCCCCATTGGTTTGCTAATACTGCTCAAATCCTGACTGATCAAAGCATGAGCGCTTCTAGAGAAAAACGCTACATCTGCAAAAACGGCAGTATTCGGTGGGTCAATCTGACCCTGTCGCGGGTGCGAGACTCTGACGGCTCCCAGATCTATGACATTGCGGTCGTTGAAGACATTCAAGCCCGCAGGCAAGTCCAGGAACAGTTGCAAGACTCGCTCAAAGAAAAAGATGTATTGCTGTCTGAAATTCACCATCGCGTCAAAAATAATCTGCAAATCATCTTTAGCTTGCTTGACCTACAAGCCATGCGTACCAGTGATCCCCCGATTCGTGCTGCTTTAGAAGATAGTTGCAGCCGCATCTACTCGATGGCACTGGTACACGAACGCCTCTACCGCTCTCAAAATTTTGCCGAAATTAAACTGACCGATTATGTTCAAGAATTAGTCCTGCATCTGCTCCAGACCTATCGATCCACCTCTGGCATTATTACCCCAGAATTGGATATCTCTTCTAGCGTTACGGTGTCGCTTGACCAGGCTATTCCCTGTGGGTTGTTGTTAAACGAGCTGATTACCAATGCCCTAAAACATGGCTTTCCAGACGGTCAATCGGGCAAGCTATATATATCGTTGGATCAAACCGAGAATCAGCTTCTGTGTCTTAGGGTTGCCAACGATGGTGATCAACTGCCCGATAATTTCGCTCTAGACATGTCGGTTAAGTCGATGGGCTTAAGACTGGTGCTGACGCTTGTCGATCAGCTCAATGGTGCCATCGAGATTGTTAGAGGCGATCGCACCTGTTTTATTGTCACCTTTCCACCCTACACAGCGGAGTCCTCTGACCTCTAGATCCGCGAAGTTGGTTAAATTTCAATGAATTTCATAAGTTCTCAGCTAGTCTGGTAGGGGGATCGGGTACGTTTGAATGAAAACCAGGGAAATAAACAAAACTAGTATAGAAACGAATTCAATTCATACCAACTTAAAAACAAACGCGACAGATGGGGGCGCGAGGTATTTGCCCCCATCTGGGGGCATAGCCCCATTCCCCTTTAGCCGTCCTGAGTTCTGTTTAATTTGGTATCAATTCCTGCAAAACATTTAGTTACTCTGCTAGTTACTCTGCATGGCAAGAATCTTAATCGTTGAAGACGAGCGGCTCGTTGCTTGGAATATCCAGGAGATCCTCAAAATCTTTGCCCACGAAACCGTGGCAACGGTTAATTCTGGGGACGAAGCTCTCCGGGTTGCTGCCGAAACCCAACCCGACCTGGTGCTGATGGATATTCGGTTGCGCGGCAAAATGGATGGCATCAGCGCCGCGCAACTGATTTGGGCACAGCTTCACATCCCCATTGTCTATCTCACCGCCCATGCAGACGAACAAACGATTGAGCAAGCCATTGGTTCTGCACCGTTTGGCTATGTCATCAAACCGTTTAATCGGCTTGAGTTACATGCGGCTATTAAGACGGCACTGCGTCGGCATCAAGAAGAAAATACCGTGTGGAAGAACTGGCAACACCTGGAAACCACGGTCAACAGCATTGCCGATGGCATGATTACAACTGACAAAGAAGGTCGGATTACGTTTATGAATCCGGTTGCCGAAGAGTTGACGGGCTGGCAACAAGCCGATGCCTTGGGCAAACCTGCCATTTTGCTGATGGAACTCGTCCATGCAGAAACGGGTGAATCGATCGAAAATCCAATTTTGCAAGCGATTCGAGACGGAGTGCAGACAACTCTGCCAGCCAATTGTTTGCTGAAAATGAAAGATGGAGTACGGCGAATTATTGGAGATTCGGCTGCCCCAATCAAAAATGCTCAGGGTGAAGTGTTGGGCGGGGTCTTGGTATTTCAAGACATCACCGATCGACAGCAGACCGAAGAGACCTTGCGGCAACAAGCTGAACAAGAACGATTGTTAGGGGCGATCGCCCAGCGCATTCGGCGATCGCTCAACCTGGATGACATTCTCACCACCACGGTTGCTGAGGTGCGACAGGTTTTAAATATTGATCGAGTGATTATTTATCGCTTTGTCACAGAACTGAGTCCAACCTCGGCAATCCCATCGGTCGATCCAGATCTATCGCTGGCAAATACGCCCGGCTTAAATCTGCCGGATTGGGGTGGCATGGTAATTGCTGAGTCTCTGGCAGAGGGTTATCCGGTCATGTTGGGGTGCCCCATTGAAGACGCGCACCTCACAGTCGAACCTTGCATTCGTCATTATTTACTCGGAGGCAGTCAGGCAGTCGCAGATATTTATACGGCTGGTTTAGCCCAGTGTCATGTGGATATGCTGGCACGCTTTCATATCCGGGCAAACCTGGTCGTTGGTATCTTACATGGCGATCGCTTGTGGGGCTTACTGGCAGCGCAACACTGTGCAACACCCCGACCCTGGAAAAGTTGGGAAATAAGTTTACTAAAACAGTTGGCAGACCAGGTGGGCATTGCCATTCAGCAATCTGAACTCTATCAACAAGTGCAACAGTTAAATACCCGGCTTGAACAACAAGTCCAGGACCGGACAGCACTTCTCAAACAAGCCTTCGACTTTGAAGCATTGCTGCGACGCATCATCATCAGCGTTAGAGATAGCCTGAATGAACAAAAAATTCTGCAAACGGCGATCCAGGAGCTATCCAGCCAATTAGCGGTAACGTTTAGCAATGTTGTTTTTTTTGAGCTGAATGATGAGCAACAAGAAGTTTTGACGGTCGTCACAGAATCTACCGAGCAGCATCCTGAGTTAGCTGGTTTGGTGCTATCGGCGGAAGATTTTCCTGAAATCACGACTCAATTGATGCAGGGAATCGCACTAGAGTTTTGCACAACGGTAGACACCTATCCCTGGAGCTGGGCAACCGTGCTCATTTGCCCCATGATGGATGATCAGGGGCTAATGTTGGGCGATATTTTATTGCTGCGCGATCGCTCTGAGTTTTTTAGTCTTGCCGAAATTCAACTGATTCAACAAGTCACCGATCAATGTGCGATCGCCATTCGCCAGGCACGCCTTTATAAAGCCGCTCAAGCTCAAGTAGAAGAATTAGAACGTCTCAATCGGCTTAAAGACGACTTTCTCAACACTATTTCTCATGAATTACGGACTCCTATTTCAAATGTCAAACTCGCGATTCAAATGCTTGAAATCATTCTGCAACCGATGGGGCTATTAGACCCTAAATTGGGAGCAGCTCAATATTTTCAAGTGCTAAGTGATGAATGTGAACGAGAAATTAGTCTGATCAATGACTTGCTCAATCTGAATACATTAGAAGCCGGCACAGAACCGCTGATTCTGTTTGATATTGACTTGAAAAACTGGTTGCCCCATGTGCTTGAGCCATTTACCAAAACCATGGGCGATCGCCATCAAACGATTTCTCTAAATCTGCCTGCAACCTTGCCCATTCTCAAGAACGACATCGCATCCCTGGAACGCATTCTGTCTGAATTGCTAACCAATGCTTGCAAATATACCCCTGCTGGAGGAGCGATCGTTTTATCTGCTCAGATGATTGAAACGGACAGCCGCAAGGCGTTACAAATCACCGTCAGCAACACAGGCGTCGAAATTCCGAGTACCGAAATCAGCCGCATTTTCGAGAAATTCTATCGCATTCCCAGTGGCGATCCATGGAAATATAGCGGCACAGGCTTGGGGCTGGCTCTGGTCAAAAAACTAGTAAGCTACATTGATGCAGATATTCGGGTAGAAAGTAACACCCATCAGACCTGCTTCATCCTGGAGTTTAGTGCAGATTACTTGTTGTTCTAACTTGTAACTCCTCAATGGCGAGGGTTTGAGCGCACGCCGCCGCCGCGCGCTCAAACCCCCTCACTGTTCTACCGCAATGTTTCATAACGTGATGTACAAGGTGTTGCGAGAGCCGCGCGGAGCGCGGCTCTCGCAACATTCATACCCTATCCAGGCTTCGGTTTGCCATGCAAATTCATCCCAAAATTCAACACTGTCCAGATTGACAAATGGGATAGGCAGATTGGTATGTCGAAGTACGTTTGCCAAATAAAGCATAGCGATTGTCTCGAACCTGTTGATAGACGCGATCGCCCATCCACTTCATCCCTGGCAATGCCCGATATGCGTCGATAAACGGCTGCCCAACAGGCAATAACCGAGCAATCTCCTCAGCGGCATCACTGCCTTGCCAGCGCTGTTCTGGCAGATTGCCATTGATCACAATCATGCCCAATTCGCAATCTTGGGGTGTAATCCCAAACCGCTCCAGAGCGTCAGGATCTTGCATAGGTGCATAGTGAAACTGTTGACCCGCATCCAGAGATTCCAAAAATCTCACCAAATTGACACACAGGTTACAGTTGCCGTCATAAATTACGTGGTACATCCCTAAGACGATCCAATAAACAGACTACTCAAATTTATGGCATTCATGGCATTTATGAATCAATCGCTATGGAGATAGCCATAGAAAGCGATCGCACTATGCTATGTTTAATTCTCGCAGATTTCCAAACTTTGCAAAACACGGCGTATCCGTTGGTCAATCCAATCACAATCTTTGTCAAAATTTTATTTCTAAGAATTAAAGCTACTTAATCCCTTCAGACTGTAGCGAAAGCACACCAACCATAGACCCAAAACAATCAATTTCATAACATATTCTTAACCTAAGCTTTACTCTCATGCAGTATCTTGCGACAGGAAACCCTGTAAAACGCAGATCGATTTTTTAGAGAGTTGAGAGGACTTATGGTTTTTACGAACCGCCCAGCACGCTTGGCATCCGCGATTTCATTGGCTGTTCTCATTGGAAGTTTAACAGCTTGCGCCAGTGGCGGCAGCGATACCACGACCGAATCTCCTGCTGGAGACACGGCTGCTTCCGCACCAGCCTCCGATCTCAGTGGTGATATCTTAGTTGACGGTTCCAGCACGGTCTTCCCCATCAGTGAAGCTATGGCGGAAGAATTTATGGCATCTAACCCTAATGTTAGAATTACAGTAGGTACCTCTGGCACAGGGGGTGGATTTGAGAAATTCTGTGGTGGCGAAACCGCAATCTCTAACGCATCCCGCGCCATTAAAGAAGAAGAAGCTGCAAAGTGCAAAGCAGCCGGTATTGAATATATTGAAATTCCCGTTGCTACGGATGCACTCACGGTTGTTGTCAATCCTGAAAATGATTGGGCAACCTGCCTCACAGTTGCAGAACTGGGCACCATTTGGTCACCGGATTCTCAGGGCAAAATCACCAGCTGGAACCAGGTTCGCCCTGATTTCCCCGATGCACCCCTGACACTCTATGGACCCGGCACTGATTCTGGCACCTTTGACTACTTTACTGATGAAATCAATGGAGAAGAGGGTGCTAGTCGAGGAGACTACACCGCCAGCGAAGACGACAACGTCTTGGTTCAGGGCGTGGAAGGTGACAAAAATGCATTGGGCTATTTTGGCTATGCTTACTATGTAGAAAACCAAAACAGGCTCAAAGCCGTTGAAGTAGACGGGGGCGAAGGCTGTGTTGAACCTAGTCAGGAAGATGTCTTGAACGGCACCTACAAGCCTTTATCTCGTCCTCTATTTATCTACGTCAGCAAGAACGAGATGGAACGTCCTGAAGTAAAAGCGTTCATCCAGTTCTATACAGATTCCGCAAACAAGGAATTTGTTGAAGAAACAGGGTATGTCCCGTTGGATGATGCTAAATATACTGAGGTCAAAGGGCTAGTTCAGTAGACCTTGCTTACCCAGTTGACAATCATTCAGTTCGCAGGCATAACTGCATTCAGTCGGGCTTCTAGCGTGTCGCTGAGTCTAAACGGCTCGTGATGAAGCCCTATCCTGCAAGTTCTCATTTCTGTTAGACCTCTTTCAGATTAGTTTGGTCAAAGGCTTTGCCCCTGACCAAACTAATCCCAAAAACTTAATTTGCAAGAGGTCTATTGACGACGAGTTGTGCTGAGAGTCGCTGTCAGGTCAGTCCTTCAAGACCGACCTGACATCATTCGTTAAGTTTAAGGTTGTTGACATGACTGACAGTTCTCTCCCCAGTGAGCAGCAATCTGCTGTTCTATGGCATCCCAATCGTGCTCAAAGCAAACGATCAGAAGCTATTGTTAAAACTATTTTTGGTATTTTTGCGGCTCTGTCAATTCTGACAACCGTTGGCATTGTGCTGTCACTGATTACTGAAACCCTGCGATTTTTTGCCCAGGTTTCGCCCCTACAATTTTTTACAGATACTGCCTGGACGCCGCTATTTACGAATCCTAAATACGGCATTTTTGTGCTGATCAGCGCAACATTTTTAACATCCTTGATTGCGTTGTTAGTTTCTGTGCCTCTAGGTTTGTTAGCGGCTGTATGCCTGAGTGAATATGCCCCTCGCAAAGTGCGCACCTGGTTGAAACCGGCGCTTGAGATTTTGGCAGGTGTACCGACCGTTGTTTTCGGGTATTTTGCCCTGCTCACGGTCACCCCTGTTTTGAAAGTGCTTGTCCCAGGGTTGCAAACATTTAATGGTCTAAGTGCTGGTCTGGTTTTAGGGATTGCCTTGCTCCCGACGATCGCCTCTTTGAGTGAAGATGCGATTTATGCAGTCCCCCAGAGCCTCCGACAAGGTTCTTATGCACTCGGTGCAACCAAACGAGAAACCATTGTCAGTGTTGTCCTTCCGGCAGCACTGTCTGGCATTGTGGCAGCGATTATTTTGGGTATAGCACGGGCAGTGGGCGAAACGATGATCGTTACCCTGGCAGCTGGGCAAAATCCGACTCTGACCCTTGATCCACGAGTGCCAATCCAGACCATGACCTCTTTTATCGTTCAGGTCAGTGGAGGAGATGTTCCGGTGGGCACTCTAAAATATGACACACTGTTTGTCGTTGGCATGACCTTGTTCTTGATTACGCTTGTGCTCAATATCTTTAGTTTCTGGTTTGTTCGTCGTTACCAGGAGAAGTACGAATGACATCTCCCCGTTCTATGCCTCAACAACAAGGGTTTCAGGCTAACGAGCATTTTGATCCAAAGTTATCCTCCCGCTATACTTGGGATCAAGTTTTTATGCTCGCTAGTTGGTCAGCCACAGTTATTGGTATCTTGGTATTGGTGTGGTTGCTGACCACGACCTTTTTAGATGGGTTGCCCCGACTGCACTGGGATTTTCTGACGAGCTTCCCCTCCCGACGTCCGACCAATGCCGGAGTTCTATCGGCTTTAGTGGGTACGGTTTGGTTGTTGTGCATTACGGCTGTATTCGCATTCCCCATTGGTGTCGGTACAGGTATTTTTTTGCAAGAGTTTGCCCCTGATTCTTATATAACGCGAGCTGTCGAGATTAATATCAGTAATCTGGCAGCAGTGCCATCAATTATTTATGGCTTGCTCGGTCTCATGGTGTTTGTTCGAATTATCGAACCCATCACCGGCGGCAGGAGCGTATTAGCTGGTGGTCTAACGCTGGCGTTATTGATTTTGCCGGTGATTATCGTTGCCACGCGCGAATCGTTGAAGGCAGTGCCAGACAGTTTGCGGATGGCAGGGATGGCACTCGGATCAACGCGATGGCAGACCGTCTGGCATCATGTCTTACCCCAGGCATTTCCAGGAATTTTGACAGGTACGATTCTGGGTTTATCGCGTGCTATTGGTGAAACTGCGCCGTTGATTGTGATTGGTGCACAAACCTTTGTGCCATTTACCCCACCGATTTCGCTAGAAGGGTTTCAATCGTCTTTTTCTGCCCTTCCGATTCAAATTTGGAACTGGACTTCTCGCCCCCAAGAAGAGTTTCATGCCAACGCGGCTGCGGGCAGCATCGTTTTGATGATTGTGCTGCTAATTATGAATGCTGGAGCGATTTATCTACGGAATAGATTTCAATCTAGACGATAAGTTTGGGTTGACAGATAGCTGGTGTTGCAATATTTACCGTTGCAACAGGAGGGTTGGAGCCTTATCCCTTCTGCCCTCTTCATACCGTTTGATTGGGTCTATTAGCAAGATTTAAGCCGTTTCTTCTGGCTTTACTATTATTTTTTGAGGGCAGACCTCCCATGCAAACCAATTCTTTCACTGTGGCAACCGACACTGCTTTTCATGTCGAGAAAGCAAACTACTACTATGGTTCGAACCTGGCGGTTCGTGATGTTTTTCTAGAAATTCCCAATCGCAAAATTACGGCGTTTATTGGACCATCAGGGTGCGGCAAAAGCACGGCATTGCGGTGTTTTAATCGGCTGAATGACCTAATTCCGGGTGCCCGACTTGAGGGCCGGATTACCTATAACGGCGTCAATATTTACGACAAAAGTGTTGACCCAACCGAGTTGCGTCGCCGTATTGGCATGGTTTTCCAAAAACCAAACCCATTCCCCAAATCAATCTACGAAAATATTGCATTTGGTGCCCGGATCAACGGCTACAGAGGCAATATGGATGAACTGGTGGAGCGATCGCTCCGGGGTGCTGCTCTGTGGGACGAAGTCAAAGATAAGTTAAAAGAAAGTGGGTTGTCGTTGTCTGGAGGTCAGCAACAACGGTTGTGTATTGCGCGGGCGATCGCCATTGAGCCAGAAGTATTGTTGATGGATGAACCGTGCTCTGCGCTTGACCCGATTTCGACACTACGGGTAGAAGAGTTGATGCATGAGTTAAAAGAACGCTATACCATCATCATCGTCACCCACAATATGCAACAGGCATCTAGGGTGTCGGATATGACGGCATTCTTTAATGCTGAGGCAACACTGACCGGCGGCAAAATGGGGTATCTGGTAGAATACGCCCCTACTCAAATTATTTTTAATAGCCCGACGCAAACGGCAACGCAAGATTACGTCAGCGGTCGATTTGGTTGATGATAGCGGTGTGCAAGTTTGTGTTCAGTACAGAAACAGTGTTATGGGGCGCGGAGCACCCCATAACTCCGCACTGAATCAACCTGCACAGCGCTATGCGTTGGTGATGGGGCTGAGCCGCAGGGTTCATGTTCAAATGCATCCCCAGCATCAACACTGCTGAGTTCAGATTAATCAGATTAAAACGATAAAAGCCCCGCAGTGCGGGGCTTTTATCGTTTTAAAGACCTGGAGATATAGTAGTCGAGGAGTTGATTAAGATAACGGTTGTGTGAGAACCCGCGCTCTGCGCGGGTTCTCACACAACCTCCTGATCTAGCCGTCTCGGCGGTTGCTATAGCGTGGCACGCTAGAATGCCCAGTTCTGGAGGAAGGAGCATCGCGTACCTGAGAGATTGGAGATTTCTCTTGCACGCGATCGCAGATCAACCTGTGTTCCGCATTCCGGCAGCGATGCCGTTAATCGTTAGCAGGGCACCGCGCAACAGTTCACCCCGGCTATAGCGCGAACGAATTACCCCAGACGCTGCCTGCGACTTGTGTTGACGTAGACGTTTTAGCAACGAAACTTGCAAGAAGCCCAGGGGCACAATGGTGCCATTGCGCAGTTGCACCGAGCGCTGAAGGTCGGGGTCGCCATCCAATAGCCGCTTATGACCTGTAATCGTGAGTACCAGATCACGGGTGAGATAGTATTCTGCGGCAATTTGCTTGAAGACTTTCTCAAAGCGATCGCGATCTTCAGGTTGGCTAAGTTCTTGCACATAATGATGGGCAATCTGTAAGTCCACCTTCGACAGCGTCATTTCGCACTTCGAAATTGCCATCTTAAAGAAAGGCCATTTGTAATAGAAATAGCGCAGTAGTTTTAGATGTTCTTCGGGCTCATGCTCTAAAAAGTCACGAATAGCCGTTCCGACGCCATACCAGGACGGCAACAGAAAGCGGGTTTGCGTCCAGCTAAACACCCAGGGAATTGCTCGCAAACTGCTCAGATCCCGCTTACCGCCGCGCCGCGCCGGACGAGAACTAATTTGCAATTGGCTAATTTCGTCGATGGGTGTGACCTGATGGAAGAAATCGACAAAATCGGGCTGTTCGTAAATCAGACCCCGGTAGTGAGAGCGCGATCGCGCTGCCAACTCTTCCATAATTTCGTGCCAGGGCTGAATATCATCAAAGCCATTGCGCAACAAACTGGCTTGCAATACGGCTGTGGAAATGGTTTCCAGGTTATAGATGGCTAATTCTGGCAAATTGTATTTAGAGGCTAGTACTTCACCTTGCTCGGTGATTTTAATCCGTCCATCAATGCTGCGACCGGGTTGTGCCAGGATTGCCTCATAGGCAGGTCCGCCGCCGCGCCCCACGGATCCACCCCGACCATGAAAGATGCGCAGGGCAATGTCATATTCATCGGCAGTGCGTTGCAACGCTTGCTGAGCTTTATGAATTTCCCAGTTGCTACTCAAAAAGCCAGAGTCTTTGTTGCTATCGGAATAGCCCAACATCACTTCTTGCAGCGAGGTCTGGGTTTTCAGTTTCGAGTTTTGTAAGTCAGCGTCTAACTCAGGTTCTACCACTTTGACTTCTGCACTCTTGGCATAGCCGCCAGCGAGATAAGAGCGGTAAAGGGGCAGTTCAAACAACTGACGCATCACCGTTGGGGCACGCTGCAAATCTTCGACCGTTTCAAACAACGGCACCACATGCAGACTGCCAATTCCGGTTGCCGGATCGTAAAGACCTGCTTCTTTAGACAGCAATAAGACCTCCAGTAAGTCACTGGCATGGTGGCTCATGCTGATGACATAGGTCTGACAAATTTCAGATCCAAACTCTTGATGCAGCTTGCGCACCATGCGAAACGTTTGGATCGTCTCGTTGGTTTTTTCGGAAAAGGGTAATTCTGTGGGAATTAAAGGACGACGGGTTTGCAGCTCAGTGGATAACCATAGCGATCGCTGTTCTTCCGACAATTCGTTATAGGAAGTCGGCAAGATTTGCAGATAGTCGGCAATTTCACTCAGCGCATCCGAATGACGCGAACTTTCCTGGCGAATATCTAAATGCGCCAGATTAAACCCATAAATTTCCACCTGGCAGATGAGATTTTCTAAATCACGGCAACTTAGCCCGGTTTCCTGCAAATTTCGCTGAATCATTTGCAGCGCTGCCAGAAAATCTTTGCCCGACCGATAAATCGTTGCCGGATTAATCTCAATCGTGTCGTCTTGCAAATAGTCGCCGTTATAGAGTTTGAGACTGCGATCGCGCGTATTTTCTAACCGTTTTTGGATATATGCCAGCTTCAACCGATAGGGTTCCTGGCGATAGCGAATCGCCAGCTGTTCGTAAATATCTGGCATTTGCACCTGGTCTTGCTCCAACGATTCCAGCAAGTCTGGCAAGACATCACTCCAATGCAACGATAAACTCAACAGGTTAATTAGATTTTTAACCGATTGAATATATTTTTCTAAAACCAGATTGCGTTGGTAACAGGCAGTTTTCCAGGTAATTTGGGGCGTCACAGACGGGTTGCCATCGCGGTCAGACCCAACCCAAGAGCCAAACTTACAAAAGTCGTACCGGGGTGGTTGCAAATGGGGGAATGTATTATGCAATGCCTGCCGCAAGCGATGATATAGCTCAGGAATCACATCAAACAAAACTTCCTGGAAGTAATGCAGCGTATAGTCTACTTCATCTAAAACCGTGGGTTTGAACTGATGCAGTTCATCGGTGCGCCACCACAACCGAATTTCTTCCATCAGCTGATCGCGGAGCATATCGACTTCCCAGGACGAAGATAAGCCGAGCGGTTGCAACCCTTCTTCGACCTGATCAAAATTACGCAGAATTTTAGCAATCCGGCGCTGTTTATCTCGGATCGTATGCCGCACAATTTCTGTGGGGTGTGCCGTAAACACTAACCGCACATCTAGATTATTAATTAAATGTTGGATCTGTCGGGGGGGGACATTGAGCGTACGCAATTTTGGAAACAGCGTCTGAAAGGTCGCAGGTTCCCGTCGAACGGCACCATCCTCGTAAAAGTTTTTCTCAAGGAAATCGGCGTGCAGCCCACTACCCTGCGCTTCTGGATCGAGATAAATGGGTTCTTCCGGCTCAACTGGACTGGGTTTTTCGGGTGTTCGAGACAAGCCTTCGACCGCGCGCGATTGGCGTTGCCCGCGTTGTTCGTAGTGTTGTTCGACAATGTTAATTAACTGAAAGTAGAGGGCGAAAGCGCGTGCTGCACGAATGGCTTCGTTTAAGTCCAGCTTTTCTACTAGCTTTAAGGCAGTGACCTCAACCGATTCTGGCACCTGCCCTTCAGGTGAACACATCGATCGCAACTGCCTTAATAAATCCACAAGTTGTTGACCACATTCTTGCTGTAAAACAGACTCCCACAAGTCCTCTACAATCCTGAGGCGATGGCGCAGGAACAAGTCTGAGGCAGAATTTGGCGTTTCTTGACCGACTTGAGATTCTGAAACAGTGTCAGGGCTTAGAGTGTCTTCTGAAGAAGCGCGAGTCGATGTCATAGTTATCCTGCCAAGAATATCTGATAATTTTAGAGGTTTTGCCTTCTCTAATCCAGGTCTTTAGCGGATTCTGTCGCTGTCTAAGGAATATCTTCAGGATCGGTGAGAAGGATGGATGAGTGGAGGAAGAGAAAACGATAACCCCAGAGATACCACGAATATCTCACGTTTATTGCGATCGCTTTGACTGCAATCATCAAAACTTACTTTGTCTACCCCGATAAAATTAATAAAAGATTTAAATATCACCCAGGCAATTTTTAAAAAGCCGATGAAGATTTTTCAGGATGCTTTTATCTCCTATGGACGAGCTGACAGCAAGGCATTTGCCACAACATTACATGATCGGTTGATCGAGCAGGGCTTAGGGATTTGGTTTGATCAACACGATATTCCGTTAGGTGTGGACTACCAAAACCAGATTGATGACGGCATTGAAAAAGCACATAACTTCCTCTATATCATTGCTCCCCATTCCGTTAACTCCCCCTATTGCCATAAAGAAATTGAGCTAGCCCTGCGTCACAACAAACGGATCGTTCCTCTGTTACATGTGGAACAAATCAGCGCTGAACTTTGGCAGCAGCGTCATCCCCAGGGCACAGAAGAAGAGTGGCAAGAGTATCAGGCGAAGGGGCTGCATTCTAGCTTCCCCAATATGCATCCGACCATTAGCAAAATCAACTGGGTTTATTTTCGGGAAGGGGTAGACGATTTTGAGCAGTCGTTTGCTGGTTTATTAGAAATTTTTGAGCGCCAACGCCACTATGTAACCCAACATACGTATTTTTTAGCAAAGGCGTTGGAGTGGCAACGACACCATAAAGAGTCTCGCTATTTGCTGGTTGGGGAAGAGCGAACAGCAGCCGAGCAGTGGCTCAAAATGCGCTTTGATCAAGAGCAAGCGCCCTGTGAACCGACGGATTTGCATTGCGAATTTATTTGTGAGAGCATCCAAAACGCCAACAATTTGATGACCCAGGTGTTTATCTGTCACTCCACCCCAGATCGGGCGGTGGCAGAAACCATTGGTAAAATTCTCTTGCGTGAGAGCATTACCATCTGGACAAGTGACCTCGATATCAAAAAGGGAGTAGCCTTTCAAACTGAGATTAATCAGGGGATTGAGCAAACCGACAATCTTGTGTATTTAATCTCGCAGAGTTCGCTTCAGTCTTCCTATTGCCAGCAAGAACTTGCCTATGCCTTAGACTTGCACAAACGGATTCTACCCGTGTTGGTTGAACCGCTCGATCTGCAAGAGATTCCAGCCCATTTGCGATCGCTCCAGTTAATCGATTTAACGGGCTATATCCAGGAAGGCGATCGCCAGGCGATTGACGAATTGCTAAATACCCTGGATACAGACGCCCCGTACCACGAACAACATAAGATTTTACTCACCCAGGCACTGAAATGGGATCGGCAAAGCCGCAATTCCAGCATTTTGCTGCGAGGCTATAACCTCAGCCATGCCGAAGCCTGGCTAAAAATTGCTCAACAACGCCCAGACTATCCACCAACGCCCCTTCAGATAGAATTTATCAGCGAGAGTTTAAAGCAACCCCCCAATCTCACCCTGGAAGTTTTTGTTTCTTACTCGCGCACTGATTCAGACTTTGCCCGCAAACTCAACGATGCCCTCCAGATCCAGGGTAAAACCACCTGGTTTGATCAAGAAAGCATTGCGTCCGGTACAGACTTTCAGCAAGAAATCTACCGGGGAATCGAAACCTCTGACAATGTCTTATTTATCCTTTCTCCCAGTTCGGTCAACTCACCTTACTGTGCCGACGAAGTAGCATATGCCGCGAAGCTCAATAAGCGGATCGTCACGGTACTGTATCGTCCGATAGACCTGGCGACCTTACCTGTCGCACTTTCTAGCGTGCAGTGGATTGATTTTAATCGTCATAACGGCGATTTCTATGCAAATTTCAACGAACTGGTGCGGACGATCGACACTGACCGAGAGCATGTACGAAACCATACGAAATGGTCGTTGCGATCGCTGGAATGGCAAGACAAAGGCAAAAATCCCGACTTATTGCTACGGGGCACTGAGTTTGCCGTAGCGGAAACCTGGCTCCAAGAGGCTCTGGAGCGTGGTAAACAACCCTCTGCCACCGATTTGCAAAGCGAATTTATCCACGCCAGTCAACGGGCGATCGCCGCTGAACAACGCCGCGACAAAATTCGTCTGTGGATTTTACGCAGCCTGCTGGTTTCGGTTAGCGCTGCCTTAGTAGTTGCTGTGCTCCAGTGGCGTCGTGCCGAAGTCGTCGAAGAAGGACAGATCAATGCGCTCAGTCGGTATTCCAACGCTTTGTTTGATTCTGATCAAGCCTTTGATGCCTTAATTGAAGGCATTCGGGCGGGCAGACAACTCAAGCAGCAGTTGGGTTGGACGAGCCAGGAAACGCGACACCGTGTAATTGCAGCACTCTTGCAAGCTTTTTATGGGGTGCAAGAACGAAATCGGTTGATGGGGCACGAAGACTGGGTCAGCAGCGCCCAGTTTAGCCCCGATGGGCAACTCATTGTCACAGGGGGTGGCGATGGCACGATCCGCTTATGGACAGCAGATGGCGAGTTGATTCAGACCCTACAAGGCGATCGCAGCCTGGTTACCAGTGTTAGCGTTAGCCCCGATGGACAACTCATCTTGACAGCCGGGAAAGAAGGCACCGTCAAACTTTGGAGTCGGTCAGGTGAACGGCTGCATACTCTGATCGGTCATCAATCTGCCGTCAACACGGCTCGCTTTAGCCCCGATGGACAGCGCATCGCCAGTGGCAGTGACGATAAGACGATTAGAATCTGGAGTCGCTCAGGTGAATTGCTACAGACGCTGACTGGGCATCAAGATAGCGTTTTGAGTGTCAGCTTCAGTCCTGACGGACAAACCCTCGCCAGTGGCAGCTTAGATAAAACTGTAACGCTGTGGGATCTGTCCGATTCTGGATCAAAACAAGCCCGTCAGACCTTAACTGGACAGACTGCCTGGATCAACAGCGTCAGCTTTAGCCCCGATGGACAAATCCTTGCCTCAGCCAGCGGGGATGGCACAGTCAATCTATGGACATCTGATGGTCAGGTATTACAAACTCTGACGGGGCATCAGGGTGAGGTTAAAAGTGTCAGTTTTAGCCCCGATGGACAGTTTATTGCCACCGCTAGTTGGGATAAAACGGTAAGAGTGTGGGATCGATCGGGGCAACTCTTACAGGTTTTGCAAGGGCATCAAAATTGGGTCAATAGTGTCAGCTTTAGCCCCGACGGGCAAACTCTGATCTCTGCCAGTGATGACAAAACCGTAAAACTATGGTCACGTCCAACCCAAGTGATGCAAATTCTCAACGGGCATCAAGATTGGGTGACAAGTGTCAGCTATAGCCCTAATGGTGATCTACTAGCAACTGCCAGCCGCGACAATACGGTGAAGTTATGGGATACATCAGGTCATCTGTTGCAGACGTTAAATGGACATCAAGATTTTGTCACCCGTGTGACGATCAGCCCCGATAATGAGGCGATCGCCACGGCTAGTAAAGATGGCACTGTCAAACTATGGAATCGAGCAGGACAATTGCTCCAGACCTTACCAGGGCAGGTCGAAGCTGTCGATGTTGCATTTAGCCTGGATGGCACGACTCTGGCAACCGGATATGATGATGGCACCGTAAAGCTATGGGATCGAGCAGGTCACCTGCTTAATACCCTGACAGCACATGCAGATCGAATCACCAGTGTGGCATTTAGTCCAGATGGCAAGATTCTGGCGACTGCCAGCCGCGATAATAGCTTTAAGCTGTGGGATCGATCGGGCAAACTGTTGCATACTCTGTTAGAGCATCAAGACTGGGTCAATGCCATTAGCTTTAGCCCCGATGGTGAGGCGATCGCCACTGTCGGTGGCGATGGTGCTGTGTTGCTGTGGAATCGATCGGGGCAATTGCTGCAAACGCTTCCAGAGCATCAGTCGGCAGTCAATAGCGTCAGTTTTAGCCCCGATGGACAGATCCTGGTTACAGCCAGCGGCGATGAGACCTACAGTAGTGAGAATGTCATCAAGCTATGGAATCGTTCGGGTCAGCTATTGGTAACGCTAACCGGGCATGAGGGTTTGATCACCAGTGTCAGTTTTAGCCCCGACGGTAAAACACTAGCCTCGGCGGGAGCGGATCATCGAGTGATCCGTTGGAATCTTAGCGTCGATCGGTTGGGAGAACAGCGGATTCAAGATTTAACCCTGGATGATGTGTTAAACAAGGGCTGTGCCTGGCTACATGACTATCTAAAATATAGTCCTCAGGTAGATCCTGGCGATCGCACATTGTGTCAGGGTCTGGGTATCCAACACTAACTTTTTTCATTAAGCTTATTTAGCATGTGTAGCAAGGCTCTCTCACAACAACTGCAATCTATGCAGACGCGAAACGCCATATTTTGTCTAGATATAATTATCCTGGAGTCATTGATATGATGACCAATTTTCGATCTCTAAATCTGACTGCCAGCGTTGTTTCAGCGGTGATTGTTAGTCTTGTTGCCTCAGATAATGCCTACGCAATTACGCAGCACCCCTATCAGCTCAAAAATAATCCGCTGACCTTAGCCCAGGCTAATTTTTCTATTCCTGTAGATTGGGATGAAGAGAGATTTGAAGCAGAAATTTATCAGGAGATCTTACGAGATCTGGATGAGTGGTCAGATGTGGATCTCCTGGATGAAGAGATATTAGAAGCTCTGGACGATGATCAGGACTTAGGCGATAGGAACGATCGATTGGGTGAATTGGATGATGACATCGAACGTCAGGCGATCGCCCAAGCCATAAGCGATTGGCAGCATACCGAAACCTATTGCCATGAACACCATGGCGATGCCTACTATGCCGACTTTTCCTTAAGTTCAGATGAGTGGTATTGTGCCGAAGAGGTCTCGCAACTGCCTGATTCAGCTCTGAACAGAATTGCTATCGCACTCAATCCCAAAGCTCTGCCTATAGATGCCATTGCTCAGGGGAGTAGCCAGACTCGACGACCCGCACCTCAAATTGCAGCGGCTACAAGCAATAACGTGGCTGCCTTCCACTATCGACATTAATTCTTATAGCGCTGGGCGGGTTGATTCAGTGCGGTGCTGTGGGGCGCGAAGCGCCCCACAGCACCGTTTCTGTACTTATATGCAAAAAACAAGCCCGGTCGTTTAGCGTCCAGACTTGTTATGGCAATTTACGTAAACAAAACCCTAAGTTTTTTTTATAGTCCCGTCGGTTTGACAACCATCCAGCGTCCCGTTTCGGGATCTCGATAGGTTGTAAATGGATTAGTTTTTAATACTTTTTTGGGCTGTTGCATGGTTTCAACAGAAGTCGTATATTGTGCGATCGCCGTTGCGATCGCGATGTCGTTGTCGGATAGATACGTGACAGCCATAAATGCACCCCTCGTCCTGATATAGCTGATCTATTCTTAATACCTTAAACCGCGATTTTAAATCGCAAGATTACGGAAGGGGGAGAGAGGTGAGACCCTCCATTTAGATGAAAATTGCTAAATCAATTCTCATCCAACAACCCGTTGTAGCAGGTGAACGAATAGCTGAATCGGAATTCTAAATAGGTCTGCGGCATGATATTGGCGAGAAAGGTTGATTCCCAATGCTGATTTCACTTCATACAAGCCGTAAATCAACAACAAAATCAAGAGCGATCGCCACAGATATTTAGTCATGAATCTTTGACGTACTACATACCTACGGTTATAGCAAAGGCTCAAGCCAACGTAGCCCGTATTTATCGTGATCTCTCGCTAACATTAATGTATTCTCTGTACCCTTTTGAAATCCCATATTCCATATAGCGGTACGCATTCGGGTTAGGACGGGGTGCAGGGGTGAAACCCCTGCGTGGGGGCACCGCCCCACCTCCCCGATGTCCTAACTAAATTGCGTAGAACCATAACAACGCGGACGTCCAGGGTTATGTCCTAAAAGGTTGTGTGTTTTTTGCTCTGAGTTGAACATATCGAGGTATATTCAACCCCATGCAGACTTCGCAGACACACAAAATCCTAGCTGTTCTTAACGGCAAAGGGGGCGTCGGCAAAACGACGACAGCCGTTAACCTGGCAGCAACACTGGCTGACCAACGCAAGGTGTTGCTCGTTGATGCTGACCCGCAAGCCTCGGCAACATGGTGGGTTGAGCGCCACGAAAAGGGAATGAATTTTGATCTATCGCAAGAAACCAACCCCACCTTGCTAAAAAAATTGCGTCAGGTCAAAGGCTATCAACTGGTGGTCGTAGATACACCTCCTGCCCTCAATTCCAGCGCACTAGCCGCCGTAGTGTCTGCGGCAGATTACCTGGTTTTGCCAACCCCTCCTTCGCCGATGGATCTGACGGCTCTGATTGAAACGGTTAAAACAGCAGTCGTTCCGGCAAGGGTTGCTTATCGGGTACTGTTAACTAGAGTAGATCCACGCAGCCTGAATGAAGCATTAGAAGCCCAAAACACCTTATTAGAACTTGGAATTCCGGCATGTCATGCGTTTATCCGAGCGTATAAAGCACACGAAAGAGCAGCTCTAGAGGGCTTACCGATTGCTCAGTGTCGCGGCAAAAATGCCCGAGAGGCAGAAGCAGACTATCGTCGGGTTGTTGAGGAAATTCAACGAGATTGGAGGAAGTAATGGCTAGGAAACGTCTATCTGACCTATTGCGAGAAGAAGCACAAAAATCAACCGATGCCGAGGCTGAAGCGGCTGAAGCGCAACCTGCCCCAGCGGCAAAACCAGCAACAGCATCTGCAAAAGGGCGATCGCCTGCTGATGCTGCCGCAAAAACTCAGCCTGCGGCGCAGAGTAGCACCAGCAAAACGCGTAAACCCTCATCGGCGGCAACAGCCTCTACTGACTCGGCATCAGACCCTCACGCTGGGGCAAAAACTGCTGAGGTAAACGAGACTCCTCAGGTATCGGTAGAAGCCGCTGAGAAATCTCCAGATTCAGCAGCACCACCCCAGTCTGAAACTGCTTCCCCTGCCCCCGCTGATGCAGAACTCTTAACCCGCATCGCCACGCTCGAAGCAACCATTGCCACCTTGCAACAAACCATCGCTGCCGCAGACGATAAAGAGCGTTTGTTGCAACGGCAAGTCATGGATTTGGCAGCCAAGTTAGACGAACAGCGCACCCTGGCAGAGAAACTGCAAGCCGACTTAGCGCGGGGGCGTCAGGCTGAGGTGAAGCCAGTTGCAGCAAAACCGGCAAGCCCACAACGCACGGACGTACCTTTGAAATTACCCCACGCAACCACTGCACCTGCTCAATCTGAGCACTCAACCACGCACTACATCGAACTCAAAAAAGTGCTTCAGCATCCAGTGCGCCCCGAACCCCCTGCCAGCCGCCTATCGAATGACGACATCGGTTGGTTTGACTGAGATGAGGGTGCAAGGTCGGGTGCTTGGCACCCGACCTTGCAAACGGTGTTGAGATGAGAAAAGGTTTTGTCTGCGGCTTTGCCGCAGACAAAACTTTTCCATAAAATCTAGGGTCTGGACTGGGGTACGGAGTGCAGGTGGGGCTGAAAGCTGGCAACCACTCGCCCTGCCCCTCTCAACTGCTGGTAGTACGTCTGACTGATGCGATCGCCCTGGTTAGATAAGCAATCGATGCCAATGCCATTGCGACCCTGATCTTTGCCTGAGCTGTGAATATAGTAGCGATCGCCCAGGTGGATACCGACATGGGTGCAACGTTCTGGCGTGCCAAAAAAGATTAGATCCCCAGGCTCCAGTTGCTCCAGCGAGACAGCTTGCACAAAGGCTTCTTGTTGGTACGCATCTCTGGGAAGCCAAATATCCATCGCGGCAAATGCCGTTTGCACCAACCCAGAACAGTCGTAATTCGGACCGACAGTGCCACCCCAGAGATAATGGTTGGTTTGCTTCATCGCCGCATAGGCAAAGTCGATAACTTTAGGCAGACGGGTTCGAATGGCAGTTTCAGAAAGGGCGATCGCTTCATAGGGAGTATCTGCGATCGCCAGTAAATCTAGATCCTCAACCGCTAACCAGCCTGGATAATGGTCTTCGCAAAGCCGCACTGGAATTGCTGTGTGGATTGATCGATCGATTGACGGATCAATGGACTGGATGATCAGGTGCCGTTTGGCGATCGCCTGAGTTGTTAACCCTGTCAGGCTAGGAGAGTCATAAAGATTGAGGTTTGCTTGACATTGATATTCTTGCAAAGGCTGGGCAGCAAAGGTCTGTTGGAGAGTGGCGATCGCAATCATGGAAGGTGAAACATTTGTGGACAGATAGACCAGTGGATATTAGATCAGGATGGTGAATTGAATAAACCCCAATTCTGTTTGAGAGAGCGACGGCTCCGCCGTCGCTCTCTCAAACAGAATGGCAGGTCAATTAATCTGTGATCCCAACGATCTGTGATTCCAAAGGTGCCGTATGACATAGATATCATCGTGGATTCAGTCTCGCTAGATTTTCCCTTGCAGGAAAACTCCAGGTTCCAACGCAAACAGGGTTTAGAATGGCAATTGCGTGTGTTTATCGAAGTGTGCTGGAATAGTCAGGTGCAACCCAAAGACACATTGCAATTCATGCCTGACGGTGAGGTATATTGCCGCAGCGCATTGGCTTAAGTTCTGAAGCATAGGGTACAGTGACACCATTACTGCCGGGGAGGCTCATCTCCACATTCCCTTAGCTTCAAGCGATAGGCTAGCACAGTATAGAAACACAAGGATCGGGATTCATGGTAAAGGATGCAGGCGATCGATTTTCAGAAGCGTTTAACATCAATCTCAAGAATGGCACAGTCATCCTCAGCAATTCGCTAGACAAATCTGACCAGCTTGACTTCTACAAAATTCGTCTGACACGGGCAAGCAATGTCAGTGTCCGACTCTCGAACCTGAAAGACGGAGATAATGCTGACCTCGGCATCTTTGATCCAGACAGCAATGAAATTGATGTGTCTGAAAATGAAGAAAATGCGGGTGAGGTTGTGCGGCGTTTGCTGCCAGCAGGCACTTACTTTATTCGGGTTAACCGCATTGATGGAGATATTAAAAACTACCAACTGGGAATTTCTATCTTTCAAGATGCAGGGAACAGTTTTTCCAACGCTCAGCTCATTCGCACCACTAGAAGCCAACTCAAGGGCAGTTTTTCTAACAGCGGTACCGTCGATAATGAAGATAAATTTGACTTCTACAAAATTCGGCTCTTCCGCCGCAGCAAGCTAACGGCGATTTTAGATGGGCTTCAGTCCAACACCGATCTGACATTATTCAACAGTAAAGAAAAGCGAGTTGCTTTTTCTGACAACCGGGGCAGAAACGCAGAATCGATTGAAAAAACATTGGGCGCAGGTGTTTACTACGTGCGGGTGAATCGAGTTACCGGCAATTCTAACTACCGCCTAAACGTGTCATTTGAATAAGTAAAGTGCTCATCATTTGGGAAGGTGCTTTTTAACAATGCCGATTTTGGCTGCACAATTTACCTCTCCGGGTCCTATTTTGTTTGAATTAGGGCCATTAGCGGTGCGATGGTATGGCTTGCTGATTGCGTCTGCGGTTTTGCTGGGAGTCACGTTGTCTCGCTATCTGGCGTCACGGCGGCATGTTAACCCCGAACTCATGTCAGATTTGGTGATCTGGTTGGTGTTGGCAGCTATCCCCTCTGCCCGTCTCTACTATGTTTGGTTTGAGTGGGATGCTTACTCTCGCCATCCCGAAGATATTGTGGCGATCTGGAAAGGCGGAATTGCTATCCACGGGGCAATTTTGGGAGGGGTATTGGCAACGCTGGTGTTTGCCCGTCTCAATAAATTATTCTTCTGGCAAATTGCTGACCTGGTAGCCCCATCATTGATTTTGGGGCAAGCGATCGGACGGTGGGGCAATTTCTTTAACTCTGAAGCCTTCGGTCGCCCAACGGATCTACCCTGGAAACTTTATATTCCGGTTGAACACAGACCTCGCGGCTATGTTCAGTTTGAATATTTTCATCCCACATTTTTGTATGAGTCGCTTTGGAATTTAGGTGTCTTTTGCTTGCTCATCGCTCTATTTTTCTGGGGCTTGAAAGGCAAGGTGCCCTTACGATTGGGGACGCTGTTGCTGGTCTACATGGTGATGTACAGTACAGGGCGCTTTTGGATCGAAGGGCTGCGGATGGATAGTTTGATGCTGGGGCCGTTACGCATTGCCCAGGTCGTCAGTCTTACCGAAATTAGTTTGGGGCTGTTGGGTTTGGTTTGGCTGTATGGGTTGAAGCGATCGCTTCCTGATGTCACTTCATTTCCCAAACGAAGAGCCAGAGTTGAATTAAAGTAGTCCGCCAGACCCTCTACGATGTTTGATTTGCGGATAGCGGTGTTTGTTGCGTACAAGTAGGGCGTTGTGGGGCGCTCCGCACCCCACAACGCCCTACTGAATCATCCAGAAAGGTAATCTTTCGGCAGGTTCTTTTGAATCATGCTTCTAACCGTTGCAGCCTCATATTGAGGTGGGATAAGTCAATCTCGCCAACGGCTGTAAGATGGGCTTCTCGCCCGCCTTCAGCGGTCCATCCTAAGGTCATGTTTAAATAACTGGGTGGCAAATAGGGTAGACGGTCTGCCCACTCGATTGCCACAATCCCCAAAGGGGTCTCAATGCCTTCCCAGTAGGTTTCTGGATAGAGCGATGTCACGTCTGCGGGTTCCAAGCGGTAGAGGTCGAAGTGGTAAAGCGGAATGCGACCTTCTAAATATTCATTAATCAAAGTAAATGTAGGACTGGCGATCGCATCGGTAATTCCTAACCCTTGACCGATTCCCTGCACAAGTGACGTCTTACCGCTCCCCAAGTCGCCTTGCAACAGCAGCACAGTGCCAGCAACAAGCGATCGCCCCAGCAGTCTACCCAGCTGATTGGTTGCCTCAGCACTGGGCAAGTGAATAATGGCGGTGTCCGGTGTCTTGTCCATACTTCGATCTAAAATGCATTGCTTTGAAAGGTGGCGTTTTCCTGTCAGAAAAACGCCACCTTTGACGTAGAAAGTGCTGTAAACGCAAATTAGGGACGCAGAAATCTGCGCCCCTAACCTTCTACAATCTGCTAACTACACGGTATCAATTTCTAGGTTGATATCTTGAACGCGCTACTTAGTTATCGTACAACCGGCACTCATCTGCATCTGGATTAGCATCGCAATATTGCTCCAGGGAAGTTTTAGGCTCTTCCTTTTCGCGTTGGTGAGACGCTTCAGCTTGTAACTCTTCGACGACATCCCATGCTGCGGCACATTCGGCTGAATTTGCCCCACTGACCTCGCAAACAACGCGAGCTTGGTCTCTTTCTTCTTGAATCTGGTTATGAATATCGCTCATAAGATCCTGCTATCCCAATCAATTTCATCAATACAAAGGGTATAACTATCCCAAGATAGCTCAGCCCGTCAACTAACCCGATCAACTCAATGTATCAGGTGTTAACCTAATCTTCAGTAATACATATACTGAAGAAACAAAGGCTGAATCGAGTGCCATTTCTTAAGATTTAACCCTCTACAAATTGTAAAGGGTGAGCAACTAGGATGACTCAATTTCGATCTTAGCCTTGCCAGACGCTTTTAGCTCGTAACGATTGTTACCAAAATTTAATGGTAGCCACAATAATGAGTTATACGTGAGAGTTTGGTCTTAGGGTAAACTTAATGCCTAACCAACTCCTGCCTTTTACTTAACCGAGTAAGCGAACGGTGTCATCCAAATGGTGGAACCCATGACTGAGCAAATGAAGTGGGCTAGTGCTTTATCGACCCGTCCTTCTCTGGAAGCCGCTCTTAAAGAGGTTGTCGAGCAGGCTCAGGTTTCGTTGGGAAAACCTCCAGATTTGGCATTGCTATTTATTTCTGCCGCGTTTGCTAGTGAATATTCTCGTTTGATGCCATTGCTGCGCGACCAACTTTCGGTTCCTGTACTCGTCGGCTGTAGTGGGGGCGGGGTAGTTGGCACCGATGCCGTTGGGCAAATTCGTGAAGTCGAGCAACAAGCGGCGCTCAGCCTCAGTTTGGCGTATTTGCCAGGAGTAAATATTCAGGCGTTTCATATTGCCAGCGGAGAGTTACCTGATTTAGATAGCCCTCCCAGTCGTTGGATAGATTTAGTCGGGGTTTCGCCCGCAGAGCGCCCTAGCTTTGTTTTGCTGTCAGATCCGTTTTCGTCTGGCATTAATGACTTATTGCAGGGCTTAGATTTTGCTTACCCCGGCTCCATTAAGGTCGGTGGATTGGCAAATGTGGGTTCGGTTTCCAACGGCAGCAGTTTATTTTGCAACTACAAAACTTACCAGGAAGGCACGGTTGGCATTGCGTTGAGCGGCAATATCATGTTGGATGCGATCGTGGCACAGGGGTGCCGTCCGATAGGGCAGCCTTATCGGGTCGCAGAAGGCGAGCGTAATATCTTACTCAAATTAGAAGAACCCGTTGCTGTGGGTGCCGGTAGACAGCCAACCCGCACTCCGTTAGAAGTGCTTCAGGAAATTTTTCAGACTTTAAATGAAGACGATCGCCAATTAGCCCAGCATTCGTTATTTGTTGGCATTGCCCAGAGTGAATTTAAGCAAGAGTTAGAACCCGGAGATTTTCTTGTTCGCAATCTTTTAGGGGTTGATCCTCGAAACGGAGCGATCGCCATTGGCGATCGCATTCGTCCGGGTCAGCGGATTCAGTTTCATCTGCGCGATGCCCAGGCATCTGAAGAAGACCTGAGTGCTATGCTCAAGCGCTACCAAACCCAGTCTCTTCCCAATCAAGCCTCTTCGGTTGGCGCACTCATGTTTGCCTGCGTCGGGCGGGGTGAAGGGCTGTATGGGCGACCCAATTTTGATTCCCAGCTATTTCAGCGTTACCTCAACGATGTTTCGTTAACGGGCTTTTTCTGTAACGGCGAAATTGGTCCCGTAGGCAGTGCCACCTTTTTGCATGGTTATACCTCGGTCTTTGGCATTTGCCGCCAGCCCTAGAGTCGGTTTTCAAGTTGTTTTTTCGTGCGCTTCGCGCACGAAAAAACAACCCTCTTGGCGAGTTTTAAAAGCGCCCTAATGTTGCAAACACGAAATTTTGCAAAATGGGGGTTTGGGGGCTGCGCCCCCAAGAGGGGATTTTACCCCCTCCACCCCCTCTAAAACTTTAAGTTGGTGTACTAGTCATCCTGGCTGTTCCAAGGTGATGCATAGCCCATAGCCAAGAGATTTAACAAGCGTGTTGCCATGAAGAAATTATGGATTACGGGGGCAAGCGGGTTTTTGGGCTGGCATCTGTGCCACAGTGCTCAGCAAACGTGGCAGGTCTACGGGTTGTATCGCTCTCATCCGGTGAAAATTCCCGGAATCAAGCCGCTTCAGGTTGACTTGACCGATACTCAAGCCCTGCACTCCTTATTTCAACAGATTCAACCCGATGCAGTGATCCATCTGGCGGCACAATCTAGCCCCAATCTTTGTCAAACCCAGCCCGAACAGTCTTATGCCATCAATGTGACAGCGTCGATCACGTTGGCGACCCTTTGTGCCGATGCTGCCATTCCCTACGTATTTACTTCGACCGATCTGGTATTTGATGGGCAGAATCCGCCCTACTGCGAGACAGATTTGGTCTGTCCAGTCAATGTGTACGGAGAGCATAAGGTCGCCGCTGAACAGGGGATACGAGCGTCCTATCCCAGGGCAGCGATCGCCCGGATGCCGCTAATGTTTGGCGCTGCACCCACGGCACCCAGCTTTATTCAGCCGTTTATTCAACAACTGCGATCGCACCAGGATCTGAAGCTCTTTACCGATGAAATCCGGACGCCAGTCGGTGGCTTTACCGCTGCGCAGGGACTATTATTAGCGCTCGAAAAGGTTCAGGGCATCATTCATCTGGGCGGCAAAGAACGACTATCTCGCTACGATTTTGGGCGATTAATGGTCGAAATTTTAGACTTACCAGGCGAGAAACTGTTGCCCTGTCGTCAAGCCGATGTGCCGATGTCAGCACCGCGTCCGGCAGATGTTTCGCTAGATAGTTCCCTAGCATACAGTTTGGGCTATCAAACCCGGACTATTCGAGAAGAATTAACAGCACTCAAGGGAACGGTTTAATAGTCTGCAACCCAATACTTTTACAAAAAACGACGGCTCTTTAGGGCGAGATCAGGGCTTGAAACTGTTCGTTGTCACGTAGCGGTTCGAAGGCATTGTCTGTTTTTGTCGCGTCCTTAACTTTGTCGGGATTAAGGGCGATCGCTTTCTCTAGTGCGGTTAAGGCTGGAGCTATCTGGTTTTGGTACGCATAACAACGGGCTTTGCCAAACCATGCCAGGTAAAAGTCGGGCTTTAGATCTGTCAATTGGGTGTAAGCGGCGATCGCTGCCTCATATTTTTGCATGCGTGTCAGTACCAAACCCTTACCAAACCAGGCTTCTGAGAAATCGGGTTTGAGCGTTGTTACTTTCTCGTAAGCGGCGATCGCTTCATCGTAGCGTTGTAGTTTTGCCAGTGCTGCGCCCCGACTTAACCAGGCTTTGAGATTCTCCGGTTCAGCGGTGATTGCTTTTTCGTAAAAGGCGATCGCGTCTTCGTACTGGCCTTCAAAATAGAGCGCTTTACCCTGCTCCACATAATCGTTGGCAGTAAACGACAGACGAGAATTTGCGGATTTGAGAATTTCTAACTGCTTGGTCAGGGTTTGAATTTTTTGGTGAACTTCTGGACTGGTCGAGTCGCGGATAGGAGACGGCAAAATTTGAGCCAGCTCTTGAATAATCTTGTCTTTTTCCTTTTGCGCATCAGAAAATAGGCTTCTGAGCTGATCCAGCTGCGCGGCAAACTCTGCCTTTAAATCCTCAATTTCTTTTTGAAAAGCGGCTGCTTGCTGCTTCAGTTCTTCGGCAACCTCGGCGGAAAGTTGTTTCTCCACTTCTTCCTGGAGTTGTTTGCGGGTGTCTGCCACAATCTGGTTCAGCACACTGCGCCGAATAAACCAGATACCTATCCCTGCCAAAATCGGCATGGCAGTTAAAATCACCAGCAATACATTCAACAACGTTGTCGTGTGGGAAAAGGTGCGATCGACCTCAACCTGAATTTGCTCATGAATTGCCAAACTCTTTTCGATATCGTCTTCTACCAATCGTTGGAGTTGCGTGTCATCGCGCAGGCGTTCTAGCTTTTCCCACAGCGATGTGGAGCCAGATGACGAATTGACAGAAGAAGATTCCACAGGTGAAGGGGTTTGGGCGATCGCAGTCCCTGGCATACCACTCCCAAAAATTAGAGTGATGACCAAAACCATTGCCCAAAATCGTTTTGTGTTCATGAACAGATCCGGCGATTCCACATAATGACTATACCCAGAGGAATTAGACGCTGTCAGCATTCTCCTAAAGAATGGCTCATTCAAACCATAGGCGATGCCGCTTTTGATCTGGGTGCTGCGCTTCGCGCAGCACCCAGATCAAATTAGAGTAAGCGATGGTTAAACCACTGCCGATTACCGAGTGAATACGGTAGTCTGGGTTGCCTGGCATCTTGTATACTATCTGACATTAAGAAGGGGAGTAGCTGCTGGGATAATGCCAGCCCACCTGAATCAACATACTGGCGATGAGCCTGGTTCTGGTGACGATTTGCTAATAGCCAAGACGTACGGCTAAAAGTTTTTTAATCGCAAGCGAGACCTTCACTGAGTCCACGATTCGATCGAATGTGGGCTTGGTGAAGTGTTTTAAAACCCTCATCAAGTTCACTCAGATCGCTGCATTTTTCTGAGAAACTTTGAGAGGAGCGAAATGCTAACAGCCTTTACAGCAGGTCTTTTACTCGTATCCATTTCGGAATTGGGTGATAAAACCTTTTTTATTGCCGTACTTTTGGCAATGCGCCATTCTCGGAAATTGGTATTTTTGGGCGTAATTGGGGCACTGGCTGCGATGACGGTGCTATCCGTGCTGTTAGGGCAGACGGCATCATTATTGCCCCAAACTTATATCGACTATGCCGAAGTTGCCTTGTTTATTGGGTTTGGCTTTAAGTTGCTCTATGATGCGTGGCGGATGCCTGCTAAATCCTGCGATCTGGATGACCAAACCGATGCGATCGCCGCTATTAAACAGGTTGAATGCACCCTACAAACTAAAAGCCCCTGGGCAATCTTAATGCAAGCGTTTAGCTTGACGTTTATTGCAGAGTGGGGCGATCGCACCCAGATCACAACTATTGCGCTATCTGCGTCCAACAATCCTTACGGGGTCACCATAGGTGCTGTCTTGGGTCATGCGATCTGTGCAATGGTCGCCGTGATTGGCGGAAAGCTGATCGCTGGACGTATTTCTGAACGTACCATTACCCTGATCGGTGGCGGGTTGTTTATGGTGTTTGGCATCGTAGCGGCGATCGAGTTGGGTGCTTAAGTCGGGGACATCATTTAACCTTTAGGGTTATCGATCTCTGATATCGTTCCCTCAGACCTCCGAGGTTTTTGGAAACCTTGGAGGTCTTGTGTTTTGTGGTCAAAACTCTATGCCGTTTGTACAGCAGGTGGTACAGAGATTTAGTTCTAGTACACCAACTTAAAAGTTTTAGAGGGGGTGGAGGGGGTTTTCCCCCCTCTTGGGGGCGCAGCCCCCAAACCCCCATGTTGCAAAATTTTGTGTTTGCAACACTAGTTTGATCGGAGAGAGACGCGCTATATTTTCAGGCAAATCCAATACCGCTTAAAACTCTCTCATCTCCTATCATGCTCAACTACACCATTGTTGAATTAGACGCGATCGCTGCGTCTACCCGGTTACTAGAGCTGTCCGATATCTTAACCAATGTTGTTGAAGGAGGGGCTTCGGTCAGTTTTATGTTGCCGTTTTCGCAGGCAGAGGCGATCGCCTATTGGAACACGATTGTAAGCTCTGTTGCAGATGGACAGACGGTTTTGCTGGCGGCGATCGCAGGCGATCGCGCCATCGGAACGGTACAGTTGGGGCTTGCTACTCCCCCTAATCAAATTCATCGCGCTAATATTGCCAAGCTCTTAGTCCATCGTTCAGCCCAGAGCTGTGGCATCGGACGCGCCTTGATGCAAACGGTTGAAGCCTACGCTCGCCAGAGAGGGCGATCGCTATTGACGCTAGATACCATCACCGGAAGTATTGCAGACCGTTTATATCGCTCGTTGGGCTATGTCGAGATCGGCATCATTCCCAACTATGCTCAGATGCCGGATGGTCCGCTCAGCGACACCACATTTTTCTATAAACAATTGAGCTAGAAGATAGGCGGTTGAATCAACGGATCATTTTCACGATTAAATCAGCAGAGCTTTATATTTCGTGAAAACAAAAATTCCTGATTCTCTCTCTCTCTCCCGGCAAATGTCTTGAGAGATACAGGTCATTTCCGGAGGCACGGGCATGGATAGAGCAGAGGTCAATCAGCAGAGTGATGCCCGATCGACCCGCAAATGCACGACACAGGGGGTAAAACAATCAGCCATTCGCTTGTCTGTGCTGACGCTGTGGCTGGTGTGCCCGCTATTGACCGGCTGGCAACAGGCTGCCAGTGCTAATTTGCCGCCGTTCGCTGCAACTGCGCCAGCGTCACTGGATGGATATTTGTTGGGGGTGGGCGATCGCGTTCAACTCACTATTTTTAATGTGCCTGAATACAGCGGCGAATTTGAGATATTGGTAGACGGCTCTCTCAATCTACCCGTGGTTGGTTCTGTGCTGGTGCGGGGAATGACCTTGCAACAGGCTTCCAGTGTCCTGTCTGAGCGCTTTGCTACGATTCTCAGACGTCCTCTTGTAACGTTGACTTTGTTGGAAACTCGACCTCTGACGGTGGCGATCGCAGGAGAAATTAACCGCCCCGGTTCTTACACCCTGTCTCAAGATGAGGCAAGCAGTGTTCCCAATCTCACCCATGCGTTACAGGTTGCCGGTGGCGTCACCCAGGTTGCCGATCTGCGTCAGATCCAAATTTATCGACTGCTGCCTAATAGCACCGGCGGCATACAAACGCTCACCATTGATCTCTGGCAACTGGTACAGGATGGCAACCTCCAACAAGATCTGTTGTTACGAGATGGCGATCGCATTTTTATCCCAACTGCTACAGACGTCGATTTAGCCCAGGCTCGTCAACTGGCGAATACCAGCTTTTCTGCCAGCCAAGCCAGCCCAATCTCAGTGGCGATCGTGGGAGAAGTGAATCGTCCGGGACCCTACACGCTTGTCGCGGATAGCGCCAATGCAACCACAGGAGCCATCATTCCCACAGTGACTCAGGCAATTCAACAAGCTGGAGGCATCACCCAGTCTGCCAATATCCGCAATATTGAAATTCGTCGGATTGTTCATTCTGGAGAAGAACAGACCATTCAAGTCAATCTCTGGGATCTTCTGCAATCCGGCGAATTGGAACAAGACTTGCCGCTGCAAACGGGCGATACAATCTTGATTCCTACGGCACCAACCCTTAGCCCAGAAGAAATGACAGAACTGGCATCGGCTAGTTTTTCTCCAGATACCATTAAGGTTAATGTGGTGGGTGAAGTGGCTCGTCCGGGAAGTGTCGATTTGACGCCCAATACGCCTTTAAATCAAGCCCTACTCGCTGCCGGTGGATTTAATAACCGGGCACGTCGCGAAACGGTTACCCTGATTCGACTCAACCCAGATGGCACAGTCTCACGTCGGGCGATCTCGGTTGACTTTGACCAGGGACTGAATACGGAGGATAACCCTGCCCTCCGACCCAACGACACCATCGTAGTCGGACGTTCACCGCTGGCAGGAATTGGCGATACCTTAACCACCGTGCTCTCACCCATCACCGGAGTCTTCAGCTTACTCAGAATATTTGGGGGTTTGTAAGCATTAGATCTCTTGCAGATTAGTATGGGCGGGGGCGAAGCCCCCGCCCATACTAATCTGCAAGAGATCTAATATCTAAAAACTAAGACTGAGAACCAAAAGCTAAACCACCTCAATGCGATCTAACCTCAAGTTCCCAGTCTCACAGCAAATATTGCAACGGACTGACTAATTTTAAATGAGCCACAGGCTACAGCAGGCCAGTATTAGTCCCTGGTCTTCCGGTTGCCAGTTCCACCTTCACAATCTTGCCGCCCATTTTCATGATGCGTTGCTGCTCTTTAAACCAGTTGTCATAGGCAACTAGCTTCGTAAAATAAGTATTTTGCAATTCCCGCTGAGTACGAATCCGCGTCTGGCTGGGAACGCAGGCTGTGACCTTGAACATCCGCATAGGTTTTTCTCCCCTAACTGGAATGAGAAATCATCTAAATCTCATGTAAAAATCTTGCAAAATCTGATCCTTTACCTAAATTAGGTTCAGGTTCAAAACGATCTGCAAGCATCAAAAAGCCCAAAATTGCAGATATTAATCGAACTAATTCCCGATTAATAGCCTGAGGGCTGAGAGCCTAGAGCCAATCTTAGAACGTCACAGCCAGATTTACTAGCCATTGACCTTCTAACACTCACCCTAAAATCTCAGACCCCAGAAGATTTTAAGTTTTGAGTTTTAAGCTTTGAGGCTTGAAGCTGCGAACAGTTCGCTACTCAACACTCAATACTCAACACTCATCAGCAATTAGCTCAAGCCAGAGCAGATGTAGTCAAAATAGACACCCATTTCTTTGCCAGCGTCTGCACCAACCAAGCTAGCAGTAACTTCTTTCATAGCTTGGATAGCTTGAACGGTGGAAGCAACGGGAACGCCCAAAGAATTGTAGGTTTCTTTGAGGCCATTCAGGACGCGCTCGTCGAGGATGGAAGGATCGCCAGCCAGCATTGCATAGGTTGCATAGCGGAGGTAGTAGTCGAGGTCGCGGATGCAAGCAGCATAGCGACGGGTGGTGTACATGTTGCCACCGGGACGGGTGACATCCGAATACAGCAGAGACTTAGCTACAGCTTCTTTAACGATACCAGCAGCATTAGCGCTGATAGCTCCAGCGGCACGAACGCGCAGTTCGCCAGTGGAGAAGTAGCTCTTGAGCTTGTCCATTGCACTGCTGTCCAGGTACTTGCCCTGAACGTCAGAAGAATTGATAACAGAAGTAATTGCGTCTTGCATAATCTTGCTTCCTTAAATCTTGGTCGTCACTTATTACGCTTGAAAGGAGGGGAACAACGTGGTTAAATATGCGATCTAAAATAGTTTGCGATCGCGAACCCTATTTACCCGCAACCTTACTGCATAGCGCCGATGATGTAATCGAAGTAGGAACCGGCTTCTGATGCGTCTTCAGAAGACATCAGAGAAGTAGCAACACTCTTCATGGCGCGCACACCTTCTGCAACAGCAGGGATGGGGGTGCCCAAAGAGTTGTACATTTCACGAACACCAACGATGCCGATTTCTTCAATAGGGGTGACATCACCAGAAACCACACCGTAGGTCACTAGGCGGAGATAGTAGTCCAAGTCGCGCAGGCAGGTTGCGGTCATTTCTTCACCGTAAGCATTGCCACCGGGGGAAACAATGTCAGGGCGCTTTTGGAATAACTGATCGCCTGCTAGCTTAACGATGCGCTCGCGAGAATCAGTCAAAACTTGAGCAATCCGAAGACGACGCTCACCAGAGGTAACGAAGCTCTTGATCCGATCTAATTCACCGGGGCTGAGATAGCGTGCCTCAGCATCGGCATTCACGATAGATTTCGTGACAATACTCATCTGATATATTCCTCCGAAAGAAAGTGTGACCAGAAAGCGATATGAACTGGCACTCGGCGATAGATAGCTGAAGCCAACCCGAGTATCTCACCAAACTTCTTAAAAGAATTTTGAGAGTTACAAACAGTCGGAGTAGCTAACATCAAAACATCTAACCGACACATTTCAGACTCGCCTGAGCGCAACTGAGAAGATGTGTAAGCAAAAGGATTCAGCTACCTTCCGGAAATATTCTGCGGCATTGCGTTCACATTCTGAGTTAGCTAGCAATATTTCGTAACAATTTCATCAGAATTATTTCTGCTGATACGGGGTAGTCACGAGGTTAAATTAGCGATCGGTGGGTGAGGATCGAGGATTTCGCTGAGAGAGTGGTAGCGGAGCCATGGCTCTCTCAAGCACGAATTACAGGTTCATTAATCAATAATCCCAAGCAAGATTTGGTATCAAAACGTACAACAATTAACGGTTTCAGCTTTTATCCTGCGATCAATCGAGTCATAACCATGTCGTAATCAACCATGACTTGGCTATGAATTGGCACTCCTTTGCTAAGGTGTGCCTTCCATAAAATTTGAGGGTCGTGCTTTCGAAGCTGGCGTGTGCTCTGCAATAGATGCAGGTTCTAGGCTAGACTGGATAGTCTAGCTTTGATTGGTCTTGGAAGTGAAAGCGTGGATATTCAAATTGGCAGGGGCAAATCAGCCCGTAGGGCATACGGAATTGATGAAATTGCGCTCGTCCCAGGACAGCGAACCTTAGATCCGAGTCTGGCTGACACAAGCTGGCAGATCGGCGGCATCGAACGTCAGATCCCCATCATTGCAAGTGCGATGGATGGAGTAGTGGATGTCAATATGGCGGTTTTGTTATCTCGTCTTGGGGCGCTAGGTGTTTTAAATCTAGAGGGCATCCAGACTCGCTATGCTGACCCAAATCCTGTATTGGATAGCATTGCAGCCGTTGACAAGACCGAGTTTGTGCCGTTGATGCAAAAGCTCTATTCTGAGCCAATCAAACCCGAACTGATTGCAAAGCGTATTCAAGAAATTAAGCAACAGGGAGGCATTGCTGCCGTTAGTGCGACTCCCGCAGGAGCTGCCAAATATGGCTCTGTTGTGGCGGAAGCTGGGGCTGACTTATTTTTCATTCAGGCTACGGTGGTTTCAACTGCCCATCTCTCGCCAGAATCGGTGGCTCTACTCGATTTAGAAGAGTTTTGCCGCTCTATGCCGATGCCTGTGATCTTAGGCAACTGCGTTACCTATGAGGTGACCCTAAATCTGATGAAAGCGGGTGCAGCCGGTGTTCTGGTAGGAATTGGACCCGGAGCCGCGTGTACATCTCGTGGAGTGTTGGGTGTGGGGATTCCACAAGCAACCGCAGTGGCAGATTGTGCCGCCGCACGCGATCGCTATTACGAAGAAACGGGTCGCTATGTTCCAGTCATTGCAGATGGCGGATTGGTAACAGGTGGCGATATTTGCAAATGTATTGCCTGTGGCGCAGACGGTGTCATGATCGGTTCTCCCTTTGCCCGTGCCGAAGAAGCTCCTGGACGAGGCTATCACTGGGGTATGGCAACGCCTAGCCCTGTGTTGCCGCGCGGAACTCGCATTCGAGTTGCTACAACCGGAACTTTAGAACAAATTCTGACGGGTCCCGCCAAACTTGACGATGGAACTCACAATCTACTGGGTGCCTTGAAGACCAGCATGGGAACCCTGGGTGCCAAAAATATTCGGGAAATGCAACAGGTTGAAGTTGTGATTGCGCCTTCCCTGCTCACCGAAGGCAAAGTTTACCAAAAAGCCCAGCAACTGGGAATGGGTAAGTAAGATTTCTGGATGTAGTAAACCTGAAGGTTTAGGGCGGTGTGCAAGTTTGTTCAGTACAGCAATAGTGTTGTGAGGTGCTTCATGCCCCACAATACCGTGCTGAGTTAACCCGCACAGTCCTATCGATTTGGAATCGCGGCGTCGCCGCGATTCCAAAAATAAATCCTCGGTTTTATTAAATCCAAGATCCTAAGCCTTCGAAGTCTTCAAAATCTTGAGATTCAATGTCTCACGGATACCCCAGATTTCGTTTTGTTAAGTTGCGCTCTGATAAGTTTTCTCGATGTTGTTGGCTGAGTTACTGGAAAAACTATAACCATCTCTTACAATGGAAGAAGCGGAGACGCATGTTTCCGTTCACTCCTCACACCACACTCCGCCTGGACTATATGTTCAGGCGGTTCCTCTTTCTACACGGCACAGGAGATTGCATCGGTAAAACTCTGGATTGGTTTAGATATCTTTACAAATTTGGCGACCTGAGTTGATGCCGCCTTGATGCCCTGCTTCTGAAAGAATTTTCAAGGTTTGACTCCGTTCCAATGCTCAGGTTGCTGAAACAGTTCCCTACCTCTAACTTATAAGCCATTGATACAGAAAACTTATTTAAGGGGTGAAGGGTACTGATTTTGGCGATATTTTGGGATATGGGGCAGGTCGTGTCTCTGAAACAGAATTTTCTTAAATCCCCGATGCCCTCTTACGGTGCTACGCCTTGAGAACCAATAGGGTAATGGGTGCTGCACTCTGTGCAACACCCATTACCCGTTCCGCCGCGATTATTTAGGGCTGTGTTGTCTGGCACCACTTGACTGCCAAAAACGATATTGCTGAATAGCGGGATACGTTTAGAGGTGAACCCAAAGAGTTCACATCCAAATTTATCTCCAAAATTTATTTCCAAAATTACTCAATGCCATAAAAATCAACTGCTCTTGCCAGTTGCCTGAGCGATCGCGTTGAAGTTCTTAACTGCTGGCTCGCTTTGAGAGAGAGGCTTTGAGAACCCGTGAGGCAGGCATACTCGGGCGCATCCAGACGAGATGGGGGTAAAGTGTGATTACAATAGAGATGAACTGAATCCCATAGCATTTCAGATGGAAGAGTAACCTGGCAGATCTGCTTCACTGCATAGGTGCATTGTTAAGACTGTTGTAGGAACAACCTTCTAGCTATCAATGCTCTAAAATCGCCGTTTTTGCTGTGGTAATATATCTAGAGATCACGTAAGGCTAAGGATTTTCAGGCATGTCAGCAGCCACACAAGTTACAGACTCTACATTCAAGCAAGAGGTACTTGAAAGCGATGTTCCGGTTTTGGTAGATTTTTGGGCTCCTTGGTGTGGACCATGCCGGATGGTAGCACCTGTGGTTGATGAGATCGCTGAACAGTACATCGGGCAAGTCAAAGTCGTCAAAGTTAATACAGACGAAAATCCAAGTGTTGCCAGCCAATACGGCATCCGTAGCATTCCTACCCTGATGATTTTCAAAGGAGGGCAACGGGTTGATATGGTTGTGGGAGCGGTTCCTAAAACCACTTTGGCTAGCACCTTAGAAAAGCATCTGTAATAGTTTGTTCGTTTGTAAATCTTTGAGTTGATTTCAAGCCTACTTGTTCAGCCTCTCATAAGTTTTTGGATTCATCCAACAGCGCTGTTGCGTCAAGCGATAGCGCTGTTTGAATTTTGCTTCGTTCAGCCACATCAGTAAATTTGATAGTTGAGCCAAGGTTTTCAAATCTGGACGCAAAAATCTCGATACAATAGAGTGCTACTTGTTTTGCAGAGCGAATGACTTCATCGAATTCAATCTCTACACTTGAGTCATTGCAGACCGAACTTTCTGAATTGATCACCCAACTTCCCTCGATGAAACATGGAGGGCTAATTCAGCAAGCCCTGACCACGTTGATGCGGATGGCTGAAGTAGACGTCGATCGCCTGGACTGGAAGATCTTAAATGCTTCATTGCAAGATATGGAACAGGCTTTTCGGGTGTTTTACCCGTATCGCCATGTTCGTAAGATTTCTATTTTTGGGTCTGCCAGACTTGCGCCCGATAGCCCTGGATATCAGGTGGCAGTAGACTTTGCCAAATGTGTCACCCAACAGGGGTTTATGGTGATTACAGGTGGTGGTCCTGGGATTATGCAGGCGGGTAATGAAGGCGCAACGGCTGAAAAGTCGTTTGGGCTTAATATTCGTCTACCGTTTGAGCAAGGGTCTAACCCGTTTATTGAAGGCGATCGCAAGTTAGTCAATTTCAAGTATTTTTTCACACGCAAGCTGTTTTTTTTAAGAGAAAGCGATGCATTGGCGTTGTTTCCAGGGGGCTTTGGCACCTTAGATGAAGCGTTTGAATGCATTACGTTGATGCAAACCGGAAAATCTGAACTGTTGCCATTGGTGCTGATTGATCAACCCGGTGGGAGCTATTGGCACAGTTGGGAAACGTATATGAAAGATCACCTGCTGAAGCAGGGGTTGATCAGTCCAGACGACCTCAACTTATATACGATTACCGATCGGATTGATGTAGCCTGTGAAGCGATCGCCAGTTTCTATCGAGTCTTTCACTCAAGTCGCTATGTCGGTGAGCAGCTTGTATTGCGGCTGAATTCTGAATTGTCGGATGCAGCGGTAGACGATCTGAATCATCAATTTGGTGATCTCCTGGTGAGCGGCAGGATTGCCAAAAGTCTTCCCCTCCCTCAAGAATCGCGCGTATCGTCAGTCGAATTACCGCGCTTGGTGATGCATTTTAACCAGCGAGACTTTGGTCGCCTGTATCAAATGATCCGCATGATTAACCAGTTAGGCAAACCTACACCCGAAACCCTGCATCCCGAACATAAGTAACTAAAAGTGACCAAGATTCCGCAAAAAGCTTCCGTAAGGTAGCACATTCTGATACCATAGGAATTCTGTGGTTGCATCAACCACAAAATTTAGCTCCTGGAGAGATGGCCGAGCGGTTGAAGGCGCAGCACTGGAAATGCTGTTTACTCGTAAGGGTAACGAGGGTTCGAATCCCTCTCTCTCCGTTTTGTAAGATGAACTCTTGCCGGAGATCACAGATTGAAGAACCCGCAATTTTTTAGAGAAGGCGATGGCAGAGCCATCGCCTTCTCTAAAAAATTGCGGGTTCTATAGAATCGATATTAGTCTTCGTCTTTATCAAGCTGAGGGAATTTGTCAAACAACGTGGTAATCAGCATATAGAGTTCATCTAAGATCTCTTCTGCTCCCTCTTCATCCACCTCGGTCAGGAGTTGTTCAACCCCGGCGATAGTTTGAACGAGGCGATCGGATTGTTGACGGTCAAGTGAAGCCATAGAGATCGGTTGTAGGTAGATTGCTAGCAGTTCATTGTAGTGGTTCTTCTGGTCTTTCCCCCAATGATTCCGCCAGGGCTACCTTGGTGCGAGCAACAGATGCCCGAATGCGTTCGATTTGCGATTCATAGGCAGCCGTCTGTTGCGGCGATGCATCCCCTGGGTTGGTTCTTAAGATCTGCTCGTAAAAGCGAAAAATTTGAAAGGCATAACTGGCGATCGCAATCTGTTCCTGCGATAAGGATCTAATGCGATCGACCAGATCTGCGCAGGTGGCGACATGGGGCAGCAGAAACACATCGGCATACAGGGGCGGAATTGTATCCGATCGGGTCTTCAACACATCCAACAGGCGGATGGCATCGTGAGATAGCATGCCATCGAAGTCGGCAAGGGAGTTGAGCAAGCTTAACAGCAAGAATTTTGAACGTTTTTGCTTCACGTTAAGACCGTAGTGATGAGACGGTAGTGTGAGGATAAACCCTTCAAATGGTTACAGTTTGGCAGCTTTGGCGACTCTGGCAGTTGCCTTTTTTTGCATCAACATTTTTTCAATGCTTAACGCCACAACGCCGATGGTGACGACAAAAATACCAAGAACCTGAATCGGCAAAAGCGTCGTGCGATCGCTGGGGGTAATCAAAAATGCCAACAATGCCGTCAGGACAGGACCACTAGAGGCAATGATCGATGCCATGGCAGCTCCCATAAAGCGAACCCCAAAGTTATTCGTTAGATAACCCAGCAATGTCAGGGTTGCCAGAATGCTACCACCGATCCAGAAGCCCCAGCGGTTTTCGGGCAGAATTTCGACTCCCAATTTGGGACCTACGATAATCAGGATGATACTGGTTAAGACAAAAATCGCTGTGAACTGGATAATGCTGACGGGCACGGGGTGGAGTTTGCGAAAGCTAATCTGCATTGAAATCAAATACAGCGCAAAGGCAAACCCAGACACAACGGCTGTGGTCACACCCAATGCCACATTGGTTCCGCTACTGGCAACCGATGCTGTGAGCTTGGGCAGTGCCGTTAAGATCACCCCTGCCAAGATCGTTAGCATGACGCCAAACCGTAGAGCTGTCGGGCGATCGCCAAATAACAGCCATGCCAATGGCACCGTAATGATGGGGTACATAAATAAAATGGTGACGGCTACCCCTGGTCCGATCTGCCCAATGGAGATATAGATCAACACCTGCGACAAAAACAGGAACCCGCCGCTGCCAATGACTGTAAATAGGAGCGGTCGATCTTTAGACAGCATGAACGCTTTAATATCTTTCCAGGCAGACGGATAGAGGAAGCCCGCTAACGTCAGCATCATCGGCACGACGATCAACATCCGTGTCCACAACACCAGCAGGGAGTTACCAAAATTGGGGGTAATAAAACCACCCAGATTTAGCCAACCCAACACACTGCTGGGATAGTAAATGATGCCGACAACGACGTTGTGTAACGACAACGCCACCGTAGACACGAGAATCATCATCAGCCCCCACTGGAACTGGGATAACCCCACCCGACCAGACGGTTTGACGGAGGTGGTTAAGGCTTCGGGGGCGATCGCTGGAGCCGTTGCCATGACCTTAGAGACCCCATTGCTCGGACGATAGCCCTGGGCTGAAGGTTGGGGTGAAACTATAGGCGGACGAGCCGTCTCAGGGGGTTGGGGTCTGCCGACGGGGGGTAGAGTTTGAGTTCTACCCGGTGTTGGCATCATGGGAAGATTGCCATTGGGGGCAGGCGATCGCCGGGGTGAACGACTGGCAACCAGATCTCGTTGTAGCTCCTGGCTCAAACGATTGACCAACGCTTCCAAAATGGCTTCACCCTGCTGTTCCAGGGTTTGCATGCGGTTGAGTTGTTGAGACAGAACACTCTGATAACTATTGAGATCTTGCCGTAATGAGTTCAGCGTATGATTCAGGGTCGTATCCAGCGACAACAATAGCTGATACGCATTCTGGTTTTGCCCCGTTTCCTCCGTTGCCGACGGCAACCGCACCCGATCGGACGCCGACGCGGAGGGCATTTCAATTTGCTGATTGAGCCGTTGGATTAATAATGCCTGCAAATGGGCTGCCATTGCCTGTGCCAGTTGCTTTGCCCAGACCTGCTGCTGCGCCAACTGTTGCTGTGACAGCAAATCGTGGTGCTGACTCTGAAGCATCTCCCGCTGATCGCGCAGTTTATCAATTTCATTGACCAGACGCGATTTTTCTGACTGAAGACGCTCGACATCTCGACCCAGCTGAGCCACTAAGTCGTGTTGCAACGCTCTCAAGTCTTGAGTCACGCTATGCAAGACGTCTTCCGCAGACTTGGGATCGTCTGATTTGGGATATTCAGGTTGGTTATCCAATAGCCCCATTCTTGTGCAACCCTTAGCGCATTATTTACAGAATTTCTATGAATCAATCTCAGAATCCATCTCAGTCAAAATTTTTTGGCTACCCGCTTCTATCAATCCAACGTGTCATACAGTATGAAGTGGAATGTCTACGAAGTGGAAATCTGAGGTGCAGGGGCTTCGGTGTCAGCCTCTGCCAAATGGTGGAATCCCCTCTGGAGGGTTTGATCAGGGGAAGTGAAATGATAGATTGCGCAGCGTCCCCACTATTTTGCCTTAAATTGTCCAATATTCTACTGAATAAACACAGGAGTGGACAGATCTAAACCAGCACCCAAGAGGTGAACTCAGCCATCATACTCTTCATGGTAAGAGGATGGTTGAAACGTGATTGCTTGTAATAGTAAACACCTGCTGATCTGCCTCAAGATTGGGAATTCGATAAAACCAAAGATGTATATAGCAATCCTATTTGATTCGTGAAAATGATCAGGTGTGAAAGCGCCCGCCCGAAGGGCGGGCGCTTTCACACCTGATTTAGGATCGCTATATGTATCAGTGATTCCGATAAAGCCTACTATTTCAGACGTATTCAGATATTTGAGCATGACGAGCACACTTGATTCTGTTGAATTAAACGCGACCAAACCTAGCCAACCCAAAATTGTCGTGTTGGATGATGATCCGACTGGGTCTCAGACGGTTCACAGTTGTTTATTGCTGACGCGTTGGGATGTAGACACGCTGCGTCTGGGCTTATCGGATGATTCGCCAATTTTTTTCATTCTCACCAATACAAGGGCATTAACCCCAGCGCAAGCGGATCAGGTAACCCGCGAGGTTTGTCGCAATCTCAAACAGGCGATCGCACTGGAGCAAATTCAAGATTTTCTGGTGGTCAGTCGTTCTGACTCCACCTTGCGCGGTCATTATCCTGTCGAAACAGATGCGATCGCCGATGAGTTAGGTCCCTTTGATGCCCACTTTCTTACGCCTGCCTTTTTTGAAGGTGGTCGGATCACTCGCGATAGCATCCACTACCTGATTGTGAATGGGGTTGAAACGCCTGTCCACGAAACAGAATTTGCTCGTGATTCCGTCTTCGGGTACAGCTATAGCTATCTGCCCGATTACGTTGCCGAAAAAACGCAAGGGAAAATAGCAGCCGATCAGGTAGAACGGTTCTTGCTAGCAGATATCCGAGCCGGTAGCCTGGAGCGACTGTTGCAGCTGCACGACAACTCATGTGTGGCTGTGGATGCCGAAACCCAGGCAGATCTCGATCGGTTTGCGGTTGATGTGTTGGCAGCCGCGGCTCAGGGGAAACGGTTTTTGTTTCGTAGTGCGGCAAGTTTGTTGACGGCTCTGGCAGCGTTGCCGCCGCAACCGATCGCACCGGAAAATATGGCAGCCTACACCCGCGATGGCAAACCCGGTGCCGTGATCGTCGGCTCTCATGTGAAAAAAACAACGGAGCAGCTGGAGGAATTGCTCAAGGCAGAGGGCATCGTCGGGGTGGAGGTGGATGTCTCGCATTTGTTGGACGACTCACAGACCCAGCGATCGCAAGTATTGGAAACGATTTTGGCGCAAACTCATAGCGCTCATGCGTCGGGGCAAACCCCGGTAGTCTATACCAGTCGCCAGGAATTGACCTTTGCCGATGCCCAAACCCGGTTAGATTTTGGCGTTGCCGTGTCAGATTTGCTGATGGATATTGTCCGGGGATTGCCATCCGAGATTGGGTTTTTGATCAGCAAAGGTGGCATCACGTCCAATGATGTTTTGAGTAATGGCTTATCGCTAACCTCTGCCCGGTTGCTTGGTCAAATTTTGCCGGGGGTTTCAATCGTGCGAACCGCAGCGGATCATCCGCTATTCCCCCATTTGCCAGTGGTGCTTTTTCCCGGTAATGTGGGCGATCGCCATTCTCTGGCAGCTGCGTATTTGCGACTTAATCCGTCCACCTGTTCATAAAATCCAATTCTTTTTGAGAGAACGACGGCAAAGCCGTCGCTCTCTCAAAAAGAATCTTTTGCCGATGGCAAAAATTCCGCATCCCACAGTAGATCGGAGCGAGATCCAAAATTGTTGTGTTGAATGCGGACTTGGCGACTAATATGGATAGTTAATTTCGTTCCCGTCAAATTACCTCAAATTCTGCTTGCATGAGTTCTGATTCTTCTGCGCCTGCGTCTGTGTCGGCTATCTCTCAATCTCTACCAGAAGGGATTCCCAATCCACAAGTTCGGTTTAAGAGTGAAAGTGGACGATTGCTGCTGCTCTTGCCACCCGAAACCGAAATTGCCAGCTCTCCTGGCAGTTGGACTGATTTGTGGCAGCAACTCAAGCAACGCCTCAACTCTGGCGATCGCTTTTGGCAAGCCAATACGGCTGTCCATTTATTAGCCCGCGATCGCTTGCTCGATGTTCGCCAACTTCAGGCGATCGCCGATGCCCTGGCTGAACATGAACTCCACCTCAAACGGGTTTACACCAGCCGTCGTCAGACGGCGGTTGCTGCCGTTACCATTGGCTATTCGGTCGAGCAACACTCGCCCATCGCCCATCTCAATCCGCCGACAGAGTCGGGGCAAGCCTTAGCCGACCCTCTCTATATTCAAACGACTGTGCGATCGGGCATGGAAATCCGCCATCCTGGTACAGTAGTAATCTTGGGAGACGTAAACCCCGGAAGTTCAGTAATTGCCGACGGAGATGTGATTGTTTGGGGAAATCTACGCGGCGTCGTCCAGGCAGGTGCAGCCGGTAACGATCGCTGTTTGATCATGGCATTGCGCATGGAACCGACCCAAATTCGTATTGCTAGCTATGTTGCGCGATCGCCCGAAACTCCACCCGCCCAATATCATCCTGAAGTCGCTTACGTGGTATCCGAAGGGATTCGCATCGCTCGGGCAGCCGATTTTTCTAAAGGGCATCTCCTGACCCCATTGGGATAGGGCTGAAATTAGAGATCAGAGCCTTGATCTTGAGCCAGTTTACGTCTCCGCTATCTTAATTTGTCGTTCATTAGAGATTAACTAAAGCCATTCATGAGTCGCACAATTGTCATTACATCGGGTAAAGGAGGGGTAGGAAAAACTACCTGTACCGCCAATATTGGTATGGCTCTGGCTCAACGTGGTCATCGGGTCGTTGTGGTTGACGCAGATTTTGGCTTAAGAAACCTCGATCTATTGCTGGGGTTAGAAAACCGGATTGTCTACACCACGGTCGAAGTCCTGGCAGGCGAGTGCCGTCTAGAGCAAGCCCTGGTGAAAGACAAACGCCAACCCAACCTGGCATTGTTGCCAGCGGCGCAAAATCGGACGAAAGAAGCTGTCACCCCGGAGCAGATGAAGCAGTTGGTGAAGGAACTGGCAACCCTGTATGACTTCGTGTTAATCGATAGTCCTGCTGGGATTGAAATGGGGTTTAAAAACTCGATCGCAGGGGCACAAGAAGCCCTGGTAGTAACCACACCTGAAATTGCAGCGGTACGAGATGCCGATCGGGTTGTGGGGTTGCTCGAAGCGAATGATATTAAGAAGCTCAACTTAATCGTCAATCGTCTCAAACCAGCGATGGTGCAAGAGGATATGATGATGTCAGTCAAGGATGTCCAAGAAATTCTGGCAATCCCTCTAATCGGCGTTGTCCCTGACGACGAAAAGGTGATTGTTTCAACCAATCGGGGTGAGCCACTGGTTTTGTCGCCTAACCCATCGTTAGCGGGCATGGCGTTGAGCAACATTGTTCGTCGGTTAGAAGGTGAGACCGTTCCCTTCTTAGATCTGACTGCCACGCATGATGATCTGTTTTCTCGCATTCGCCGACTGTTTCGCGGCAACTCTTAGCCGATTTTTGATCTCGCTTCAAATTTTTTTCCTTTTGACCTCCCGAAGGTATCATGCTCAGCGAATTCCTCGACCGACTTTTTCCGCGCCCTCCAGTTGACAGTAGTCGTGAGACTGTTAAGCGTCGCTTGCAGCTTGTGTTAGCCCACGATCGCGCTGATTTGCCTCCTGAAACCGTTGAGAAGATGCGACGGGAAATTTTAGAGGTCGTTTCTCGATATGTCGAGATTGATCCTGAGGAATCAGAATTTGCTTTAGAGAATAATCAACGAGTGACTGCACTGATCGCTAATTTGCCCATTCGTCGGGTTCGAGAGGAGATTTAGGGCGATCGCCCATTTCATAGGCGATTTCTAGAAAATCGTGGGGGCGAAGCATTCGAACCATGATGTTCGTTATTTACCAAAGACTATCTAACGAATGCTTCGCCCGTACAGGGGGTAACGTCTTTTTCAGAAATCTCCTTAGAATTGTTAATCCCCAGCTAGTGTTGCAAACACGAAATTTTGCAACATGGGGGTTTGGGGGCTGCGCCCCCAAGAGGGGGTTTTACCTCCTCCACCCCCTCTAAAACTTTTAAGTGGGTGTACTAGATTGAGAACTGGAGTGTTCCTGTATGGAACACTCCAGTTTTGCAATGGGACGGATGCAAGCTCAATCTCCGTAAGCACTGCCTGCGACTTTTCCGCGAAAGACGACGTATTGGTAGATGTTGTAAAACAACATGATGGGGATAAGAAAGCCAATGAAAATAATCATGAAAACCAATGCGCTGGGGGCTGCGGCTGCCTGGTAAATGGTGATTTGGGTCGGAATGATGTAAGGAAACACGATCAGCCCTAAGCCCACAAAGGTCAGCAGAAACAGCAAAATTGTCCAGACAAAGGGTGTGCTTTCTTCCTGGCGGCTGAGACTGCGCAACAGCAACCCAATCAACAGCACCCCCAGCAGAGGAATGACCGCAAAAATATAGACCTGGGGTGGGCTAAAGAGGCGCGATCGCGCGGCTTGATAAAACACGGGCGTGACAATGGTAATCAAGATGGCACCGATCAGCGTGGTCACTGCTGCAATTTTGGCAGTGCGAAAGTGAGTGGTTTGCAGTTCGCCTTCGGTTTTCAAAATCAGGTAGGTGGAGCCGATCAAGACATATCCCTGGATCAGTGTTAATGCGACTAAGAGCGATCGCCAGTCGAGCCAATCCCAGGTAGAGCCAACAAAATGCCCTGCCGCATCGACGGTAATGCCTTCGATCACACTACCCAGAGCAAACCCCTGACCCAGGGCTGCCAGAAAACTGCCCGCACCAAAGGCAATATTCCAGATAATTTTGCGATCGGCATGTTCTCGAAATTCAAATGCCACGGCACGGAAAATCAGCCCAAAGATCATCATCCAGATGGGGATATAAAGCGCATTTAAAATCGTCCCGTAGGCCAACGGAAACGCCCCAAACAACGCGCCTCCCATCAGCACCAGCCAGGTTTCATTGGCATCCCAAACATTGCCCAGACTGGTCATTAAAATGCTGCGTCGTTCTTCGCTAGAGCTGGTCAATGACAAAATTCCTACGCCCAGGTCAAAGCCATCCAGCATGACATAGAGGAAGAGGAAGAGTGCCAAAATCACAAACCAAACCTGGGGGAGAAAATGAAAGAGTGCTTCCATGCCATCTCCTATATAAAAATGGATTGAATTGGGATGGCAATGACGGTGTGGCGCGGCTTTGCCGCGCCACACCGTCATTGCCATTCCTACTGTTGCGCTTCGACTGGACGTTGATCGGGGACAAACTCTGCCGGAGCTGTATCTACCGCAGGCGGCTCATCCATATCGGGTACGGGCAGGTCTAAATTGGGACCTTTGCGAATAATCCGGCTACCAAAGTACAACGTTGAAATCAGTAAGATGGAGTAGATCAACGCAAATAGGCTGAGAGACACCAGCACATTGCTGGGGGGAAGAAGGGATGCGGCATCAGCCGTACGAATTTGCCCATAAAGCGTCCAGGGTTGTCGCCCGACACAGCGCACAATCCAACCCGCTTCAACCGCGATATACCCCAGGGGGGCAGCAAAAATCCAGGCGAGCAGCAGCCATGTTTGTTGTCCAATCTTTTCAGCAGACAATGTGCCCAACAGCCATTGCACGGTACTCCAGAGCATCAGCACGACAAAGAAAATGCCAATGCCGCTCATAATTCGAAAGGAGTAGTAGATCAGACCGACCATGTGAGGGCGATCGCTCGGTGCCCATTCCTTTAAACCCAAGACGGGCTGAGACAGCGTTTGCTTGAATTCCAAAATATAGCCCAACGCATTGGGAATCTTGATTTCCCAGACATTGTGTTCTGCCGTTTCGTTGGGTAAGGCGAGCAAACTCCAGTCAGCCGCTTGTCCGGCAGGGGTTGTTTCCCACTTGGCTTCCATTGCCGCCAGTTTGGTGGGTTGGTAGTGATAGACCTGCTCAGCACTTAAATGCCCAATGTAGACCTGTAATGGAGTAACGGCGATCGCGGCGACTAAAACAATTTTCAGAGATGTAGCAAAGAAAGCTTCATGCCGTTTATTGAGAATGTACCAGGCACTAATGCCACCAATGACAAACAGCGACGTTTCTAAGGTCGCAAAAAACATATGCGACACACTTTTTAACATGAATGGATTCAAGATGGCCTGGAAATAGTCACTGACGACAAACTTGCCATTTACCATTTCCCCACCGGATGGGGTTTGCAGCCAGGAGTTTGCCACCAAAATCCAAAACGTAGAAAGGTTGGCACCAAAGGCAACCATGATGGTGGCGAGGTAGTGGATTACGGGATGCACCCGTCCCCAGCCAAACAACATAATGCCCAGGAAGCCTGCCTCTAACATGAACGCCATCGAGCCTTCAAAGCCTAAAATGCTACCAAAAAAGTCGCCAACGGCTTCAGAAAAGGGTGCCCAATTGGTACCAAATTGAAATTCCATCGGTAGCCCCGATGCCACCCCGACCCCAAAGTTTAAGACATATAACTTTGACCAAAACCGGGCATGGTGATAGTAGTCAGGGTTGCGCGTCTTCAGCCACAATCCTTCCACGATGACTAGATAAATAGCCATCCCTGTCGTCAGGATGGGCCACAGCATATGAAAAATAGCAGTTAACGCAAACTGCATCCGAGAGAGTGCGACCGTATTGGATAAAAGCTCCATAAGTGCCTCTTCTATTTGATCTAGCTTCCGTTCCTCAATGTATTCAGTAAAGAACCGTTACAAAGCTTTTCCGGTGGAAGTTTTAAGGTTTTGTAATAAATCAGTACATAGCAATTTTTAATCGAGCGGGGTGCAGATTATTTTTTGAAAGCCATGCTCCGCATGGCTTTCAAAAAATAATCTGCACCTAGCTGGGCACGAAGCGCCATCCGTGGAATTTTATGAAGTCACAACGCCCAACTGACAAATTCAAGCGTGCCGTTAATCAGCCATTTCTATGAGGGATGTCCGAACTCTGACAGAGGCTATTTATATTTTTTAAATGCGAAGCTAGAGGGTAAAAGGATTAATATTCAACCCTCTGATCCAACGCTAAGGATCGTGGATTAAATAAGATCGAATATTGAATCGTTTGTAGGGGCGAACGGCCGTTCGCCCCTACAACAAATCATTGGAGTTATTTAATTCCCATTCCTAAACCTAAATCTATATAGCAATCCAACTAAGGCGATTTCTAAAAAAGGACATCCCGACAAATCGTAGGGGCGAAGCATTCGGATAGTGATGTTCGCTATTTACCAAAGACGATCTAACGCATGCTTCGCCCTCACAGGGAGTGACATCTTTTTCAGACATCTCCTAAGTTGCAAGAAACGCACCCCGAAAGGGTGCGCCTCTTATAACCCGCTTATCTTAAAACTCAATTAGGACGGATATAGTTCTGATATTTTTTGCGAAAACTATAATTTTTAACCAACGGCTTCTGTTTTAATGGTAATGATTTTTAAATAAGTTAATGATTGCCTCTTTCTTAAGGAACCAGTTTAAACACTACAACCCTCACATTTCGTTGCGCTGGTTGCTGGTCGTTCCTTTTGCAATCCAACTGATCGGTACCGTGGGTCTGGTCGGCTATCTTTCCTATCGCAACGGGCAAGAGGCGATCGCCGAATTAGCGGATCAATTGCAACACGAAATTGCCGCTCGGATCCATCAAAAACTCACAGATTATTTAGAAAACGCCCAACTGATCAACCAACTCAACGTTGAAGCGATCGCCTCTGGCAAATTTAAGATTAACCACCTGGCAGATCTGCAAGATTATTTGCTGGGGCAACTGTTAGCCGTTGATTCGCTTAACTCTATTACCATTGGTACCGAAACACCTGATTACATTGGCTTGGGCTATGACGATGAAAACCAAGACTCTCTCTATTTGTCGGTTTGGAACCCCCAGGCAGGGGGCACGTTTGATTGGGTAATTGATACCACTGGCAAGCAAAACTTGTTGGGTGAAGACCATGAGTATGACCATCGTCAACGTCCTTGGTACCAGGAAACCGTCGAGGCAGGAAAGCCGATTTGGAGTGGAATTTCTACCTCCATTACACCCAAAAACTTGATCCTGTCTGCCAATCAACCGTTTTATAACGATCAGGGTGATCTATTGGGTGTGGTCAGCACCGATATTGGCTTGAGGCAAATTAGCCAATTTTTACGAACGTTACAAATTGGCAAAACTGGAAAAGTTTTTATTATCGAACGCGATGGCACGCTGATTGCCTGGTCAGACTCCCAGGATCCGTATGAGGTTGCAGACGACGCAGACGACCTGGTTCGGATTAAAGCGACAGACAGTGCCAATGTCTTGATTCACGAAACCGCAGATTATTTAGCACGCTCACCGAGCCAGCTGCCAGCTGCCCGGCAGCAAAAAAACTTACATATCATTGCCGACGGGGAACCCCTGTTTGTCAATGTCACGCCCTTTCATGACGATCGCGGGTTGGATTGGTGGGTGGTCACGACCATTCCAGAAGCAGACTTTATGGCACAGATCAATGCCAATACCCGCCGCACTGCCTTGTTGTGTCTACTGGCAGCGATCGCTTCTATTGAGTTAGGCATTATCACTGCCCGCTGGATTCTGCGTCCGCTAGAAAAAATTAACATTGCTGCCCATCGAATTACCCAGGGCAATTTTGACAGCCCGTTAGCGCACAGCCCGATTACGGAGATGCGCAACATTGGTCTGTCATTTCAACACATGGCAACCCAACTGCAAACCTCTCTCGCCACACTGGCAGATAATAATCGCAATCTCGAAGGGCAATGGAACGCCTTTTTTCAATCGGCTCCGACCGGAATGGCAATCATGGACGAGCACCTGCGATACGTCCAGATTAATGAACCGCTGGCAATGAGTAATGGGTACTCCATTGCCGATAATCTGGGGCGATCGATTTGGGAAATGATCCCCGATTTAGCACCGGAAATCGCACCGCTCTATCAACAAGTTTTATCTACCGGACAACCCATCCTCAACCACGAAATCAGTGGAGAAGTTCTTCACCAACCGGGTGTGAAGCACTATTGGAATGTCTCATATTTTTTATTGCCGAATACGGGCATTGACGACGCTGAAGATGGGCAGCGCAGTGCCAGAATTGGCTGCGTCGTCGTGGATATTACCGCGTCTAAACGAGCAGAAGAAAACCTGCGGAATAGTGAAGCGGCATTAGAAGAAGCCCAGCGAATTGCCCATTTGGGCAATTGGGAATTTGATTTAGAGTCGCAAAAAATTACCTGGTCTAAAGAACTTTTGCGCATTTATGGGCTTGACCTTGCCCAAACCGTTCCCGACTATTCTAGTTTCCTCAAACTTCTACCCCTAGAAGATCGCCAACCTTTTCAAGATCTGGTGAGTCAGGCGATCGCCACTGGAGCCTCTTATAAAATGGAGCATCGGTTTATTCGACCCAATGGCTCAATCGGGTGGACGTTGACCAAAGGCAAAGCCCTGCGTGACGCCCAGGGCAAGGTGATTAAGCTATTTGGGACGGGGCAGGATATCACTGTTCGCAAACGTGCCGAATTAGAACTGCAACAAGCCAAGGAAAGTGCCGAAATTGCCAATCAGTCCAAAAGTATTTTCCTGGCGAATATGAGCCACGAGTTGCGATCGCCGTTAAATGTGATCCTGGGCTTTACCCAGTTGATGAGCTATGACAGTTCTCTCACTCCAGATCAAAAAGAAACGCTTGCCACGATTCAGCACAGCGGCGACCACCTGCTGGCGTTAATTAACGACATTTTAGACCTGTCAAAAATTGAAGCCGGATGCATCACGCTCGATCCAGCCGATTTTGACTTAATGAGTCTGTTGCATACCCTGCAAGATATGTTTCAACAGCGGGCAGTAGATAAGGGGTTGCAGTTTATCTTAGAGATTGCGTCGGGCGTGCCGCAGTATGTTTCTACCGATGCCAACAAACTCCGGCAGGTGTTGATCAACCTGCTCAGCAATGCCATTAAATTTACGACCAGGGGTAACGTTACCTTGCGGGTGACTCCGGCAGTGAGTCCGTTGCTGGGCGCTGAGGCTTCAACGTTGGCATCCACATCGGACATGATGTTGAGTTTTGCGGTAGAAGACACAGGGATCGGCATTGCGCCCGAAGAAATCGAGACTATTTTTGATGCCTTTGTGCAAGCTCAGTTAGGTCGGAAAACGATTGATGGCACAGGGCTGGGCTTATCTATCAGCCGTCGGTTTACTCAACTGTTGGGCGGTGACCTATCTGCCCACAGCACGCTTGGTCAGGGTAGCACCTTCACCTTGCAGATTCCCGTCAAACGGGTTGAAACAGCCATACAGACACTCGATCGCGATCGCCCTATTTATGGAATTATGCCGGGTCAACCCAACTACCGGATTTTGGTTGTCGATGATCAACCGATTAACCGGCAATTGCTGATGGCTATTATGAGCCGTGTCGGGTTAGAGGTGCATCAGGCTGTCAATGGCGAAGATGCGGTGCAACAATGGCAGACGTGGCACCCCGATTTGATCTGGATGGATCTGCGGATGCCGGGGATGGATGGGCTAGAGGCAACCCGACACATTCGTGCCCTGTCATCCACTCACCCTACCCCTCACCCGACAAAAATTATTGCCCTGACGGCTCAAGCTTTCTCAGAGGATCAACAGCGTGCCCTTGAAGCAGGCTGCGATGATTTTGTCACAAAACCCGTTCAAGAAGCCTTGCTGTTTCGTAAAATGCAGGAGCATCTGGGACTGCAATACCTGTATACAGAAACGGCTGAGCGATCGCAGGCAACGGTGGATGTGGAGCCGGTCGATGAACTCCACCCGATCGATTTACAAGGGATGCCGGAGGAATGGGTAGCGGCGTTGCAGCAGTCTGCTTTGTTGGGGCATTCAGAAGCGGTTGCGGCTCTGATCCAACAAATCCCCAGCGACCAGGGTGGGTTGAGTGCCTACCTCCGACAGTTGAACCACGATTTTCAATATTGGAGCATCGTACAGCTCTGCCAGGCTGCCCATCCGGCTCAAGTTGAGCCTAAAATGAACCCTGCACACAGCAGCACGCCACTCCAAAAGTGAAATGACACGGCAATAAATTTAGAATTGCTGACCCGTTCAGGTTGGTCGTGGTAGGCAGAAACGTGACGGCACAGTTTTAGTGCCGGGAGAATGCTGGCAAAGATCAGCAGGCTCCAAATCGGCAGGAGCTTCAGCGCCACAAATACAGCCGTTAAGCCAAATACACTGGCACATGCCCAGGATAGGATCTGGGCACCTCGCCGAGACCCCAAACGAACAATGGGCGATCGCTTCCCTGCGGCAATGTCATCTTCTATCTGGTGGAAGTGCGAGCAAAATAAAATCAGGGTCGTGGTAATCCCCAACACAATAGAAGCGGACAGAGGAGTTAATGACCAGGCCTGAGTCTGGCTATAGTAAGCTGCCGTTACCCCCAGGGGGCCGAAGCTAAAGAAGCAGAGAATTTCACCCAACCCCTGGTAGCCCAGGCGAAAGGGCGGGCCCTGATAGGCATAGCCCAGAGCGCAACACATTAAGATGATGCCTAAAATGGTTGGATCGCGTTGCCACCAGGCGATCGCCACAATGCCAATAATTCCCAACCCCAAACACAGGAGTGCTAATGCCGAAATCAGCGACTTATTGCGGGTGAGGTTAACTAACGAATGATGCTTGTTGCGATCGATTCCGGTTTCAGAATCAAACACATCATTGCTCAAGTTTTCCCAGCCAAGAATGAGAATGGCAGAGATTAGAAAGATGAAGAATATTGAACGGTTAAATGTGCCGGTTACAGCAAATGCTATAGCGCTGCCGAGACAAATGGGCATGATTGCAACGCTATACATCGGTGGCTTGATTGCTGCAAGCCAGAGCTTAGACTTGGGAGCGTTCAGAGGCTTGACGGTCATCACACAAAACTGAACTGCTGAAAACCTCATCATTCTACGTCTTTCAGCGTCACCCTAGCGCAAAAAAATAGAGTACAAATCGCGATAGGGCTAGCGAAGTGTGTTACGTGTAATAGACATATCTGAAAACTGACCTACAATCTCCATTAATCGAGAGCATTGCCAGGTAGCGCTTTAAAAATGTTGTTGATGGTTGAGAAAACCTGCGTCGCAGGTTTTCTCAACCATCAACAATACGTTTAGAACCTTCCCCATTGCCAATTGATGTTTTCCAGGTATGCTTGCCGTTTGATATCTTCATTTCCATGCCAGTCATACCCTGTCGTTCTAATCTTTTTCAGAATCGTAAGGATCTTTATCAATTTCTGTTAGGTTGTCAGGAACGATCTGTCGCAAAATGCTATCCGCAAATTGCCAGTATTTCTGTGGAGATTGATCCGATTGATCCGCTGTCTCTACTTCAGCATAGGATTGACCCTGAGCAACCTCATTTCTATTTCGAAAAGCCGCTTCAGTCAATGGCGATCGCCGCTATTGGTGCAGTGGTTTCGTTTCAAGCATCTGGTAGTCAACGCTTTAGCCAAATCCAACACTTTATTGAAACCTGCAAGGATGATTTAGTCTCCATTGCCACCTCCAAACAAGCACAGATTGAACCACGATTTTTCTGTGCATTTACGTTTTTTGATCAACCCCATTCTCTTCATTCTGATGATGTATCCAGCATCCCTTCTGCTAATGTTTTCTTGCCAAGCTGGCAGATTATTCGGCAACAGGACTGCTATTTTTTAACTGTCAATCTATTAATTCATCCTCAAATTAATCTGACTCAATTAACGGAAGACGTCTGGCTACAATTTCAGACGATTCGACCGACACGATATCAACTCTTTCACATTCCTAATGATATTCGACGACAGCTTCAACGCTGGACTATTAAAGACACTTATGATTTTAAAGCTAGAGTAACCGATGCCCTGAAAACCATCCAAACGCAACAGATGGGAAAAGTCGTTTTAGCGCATGCCATTGATGTAGAGTCAGCTCTACCATTTCATTGGATTCATTCACTCGATAATCTGCGTCATTTACATCCAGACTGTCATATTTTTTCAGTCAGCAATGGCGATCGCAAAAGTTTTATTGGTGCCAGTCCAGAACGATTAATTAGTATTAGCGATCGCCATTTAATTACCGATGCGTTAGCGGGTTCTGCCCCTCGGGGCAAAACTCCGAGTGACGATGCCAATTTTGCCAACCACCTGTTGAGCAGTAATAAAGAACGGCACGAACATCAGGTGGTGGTTGATTTTATGCGGCAACGGCTGGCTCATTTAGGGCTAGATCCTCAATTTGCCTCGGTGCCGACTCTGCTCCAGCTTTCTAATATTCAGCACCTCCATACCCCCATTCGGGCTGCCATTTCCGCTAACCTGCATCCGTTAGATATCCTGGCAGAACTGCATCCTACTCCTGCGGTTGCCGGAATTCCTAGAGATCGAGCCTGCCACTATATTCGTCGCTACGAACCGTTCGAGCGATCGCTTTATGCAGCACCGCTGGGCTGGGTGGACACTCAAGGCAATGCTGAGTTTATTGTTGGCATCCGTTCTGCGTTTATCGAAGGCTGTCACGCTCGCCTCTATGCCGGAGCTGGAATTGTGGCGGGGTCAAACCCCGAACGCGAACTGGCAGAGGTCAAACTCAAACTTCAGGCATTGTTGCAAGCTCTGGTTTAAGCATCTTGATGCAGTACGGTGCTGTGGGGCGCTCCGTGCCCCACAGCACCGTTTCTGTACTTATACCGTTTTTATATGAGGCTGCGCCTGATTTACCTCCGGCTGTCACCGTTTCCTTTGCCAAAGGGAACTACAGGGGGTTCTGGTTTGGCGCAACTTCATAAAAGATTGGTATAAGAGCTTATAAAAAAGGAGTGTGGGTGCCCGCAGGGCACCTACACTCCTTTTTTTCAGATTGGCTACTAATTTGAACCGTTCGTGGTTCCCTGGTCTTGACCCACACTAATCCTCTGGGGAGTTTGGCGGCTCAACTGGTTAGCAACAATGGTGTCATGCAACGTTGCGATCGCCTGCACATATTGGGGATCAGCATTGGTTGCCACCAAATGAGGATTGGCTACCAGTCGTTGCCGTTGGTTATCCGTCAGATCAATCCGCACATTAGGACTCAACCCCAGATGGCTAATGTCGGTGCCATTGGGTGTGTAGTAATGGGCGATCGTCACCGCTAACCCAGACCCATCGGATAGGGAATGAACCGCTTGCACTAATGCTTTCCCGAAGGTTTGGCTGCCGACAACGGTGGCACGATTGTTATCCATCAATGCCCCGGTCAAAATTTCGCTGGAGCTGGCTGAATTGCCATCGACTAAAACTGCCAACGGTAAATCGGTCAGTGCGGTATGGTTGGCTTCAATTTCTTCGCTAGAGCCGACCCGATCGACGGTTCGTACGATCGAGCCGTTATTAATCCACATGCGCGAAATATCGATACTGGCTTGCAACAACCCACCCGGATTGCCTCGTAAATCTAGCACAAAGGCATCTACGCCCTGCTGATTGAGGTCTTCAATGGCATGGCGCATTTGATCAGAGGCGTGGCTACTAAATTCGCCCAGGCGGATGTAACCAATCCGATTTCCTGCTTCTTGCCGCAAGGCATAGCGAACAGTCGGCAATTCAATCCGGGCGCGGGTCAGCGATAAATCAAACGGGTCTTCTCCGTCGCGGCTAATGCGTAAGGTAATCAGAGTGCCAGCATCTCCCCGGATCATGTTGGATGCCGCTTCAACGGGCATTCCCTGAGTTGACCGACCTTCAATTTCTAAAATGCGATCGCCCGACCGGATTCCTGCCCGTGTTGCAGGGGAATTAGGCAAAGATTCGACGACCACCATTGCCCCAGAAGTTTGATCGACCCGCAAACGAATTCCTACACCCGACAACTCACCTGAGGTCTGCCGAGTCAGTTGCTCATATTGGCCGGGGTCCATAAACCGTGTGTAAGGATCTTCTAACTGCTGGAGGGCAGCTCGCAGCGCATCATACGCTTCTTGACGAGAGCTATACTCACGACTCAGCAACTCTTGGCGCACGGTTTGCCAGTCGGTGTGGTTGAATGTCGTGTCTACATATTCCCGATTGACGATTTGCCAAGCTTCATCTAGAAGTGCCTTGGGACTGTCTTGAAACGAAGCTTGAGCAGGAAGGCTCAGGGTTGAACCTAGCAGTGCCAACGTGGTGGACGTGACAACTGTTTTGATCAGATAGGAGTGACGCAGCAGGTTAGAAATTCCTTGGGATAGCTTCATGGGCGTTGGCTAGGCAAAAGAGATGAGTAAAGGTCAGTACCAGGGATAAGATTTGGGGTTTACGCAAAATGAACCGGAGCAGAAAGGAAGTGACGCAGCTGGCTCGCTTTCTAAACTAAGGGTAGCGATCGCCATGGCACTTTCTATTCCTCAGTTCACTAACAAACTCCGTTTTCAGATTGATGCGCGACTGACGGGAGTTGGCTTAAAGATACCCAGACTGCTGAGTAGAATTGGGTCAACTGTGTGCCAGTTTTGAGTAGTGTCTTGAACAATTGAGCCGAAATTCCTCACAACCACGGATGCAGAGAAAGTAAACCTGAGCTTTGGGATCTGGAGCCTTGTCTCTAGCAAACCTCTAGTTCCCAAAACGGGTAGGGCTTAACGCTGTTCTTTACCTGTTAATGTAACCCGACTCATCGAATTTAGTTTAGGTATTAATGGATAAAATTCATGAAATCTTTAAAGCAGTACTGAAACGTAGAATTGGAGACGGGTTTCAGGCGTTTCTCAGCAGGTTGCTGCTCAATTTTGTCAGCAGAGATTTTGCCATACTACTAGGATTGCAGAGGTGGCGTTCTTCCTTGCTTAAACGTTGATTAAAAATGATGCGATCGCCCGGTACCTTGATCGGTTGATTTGCTCTGGAACAGGGCATGAGACTTTAGAGCATTGGGAATAGCCGTTGCATTCAGGCACAGAATTCAGGCACAGATATGTCCAGACGCAAACGCTACCAACGTCAGGGAATTTTTGGGAGAGTCAGCCATTGGCTGCGCTCCCACCCATTCCGCTCGATCGGTCTGGTGATAGGTGGGCTTTTGCTCATCTGGCTATCAACCGCAGCCGTTAACCTGAAGCTCGCTGCCGCCAAACCAATCGATGCTTACTTTGTGTTAGGAGGGAGCATCAAACGCGAAATGTATGTCGCCGAACTCTCTAAGCAAACCCCCGAATTGCCCGTCTTGATCTCTCAAGGTTCCGCCGATCCCTGCATCTTGTTAATTTTCCAGCGGGCGCAGGCATCGCTAAATTCGATCTGGTTGGAAAAATGTGCAGATTCTACCTTTAGCAACTTTTTTTTTGGACTTCCTATCCTGCGGCAATGGGGAGTTCATCGAGTCAAGCTAATTACCTCTGACTCTCATCTGCCCAGGGCACTGTGGATGGCTCAAATTCTTCTGGGTGCGCATGGCATCTGGGTAGAACCTGCGATCGCCCCTGAAGAGGGGGTGCCAGCCAATCAAGAATCCTGGTTAAAAACAGGGCTGGATATCAGTCGCAGTTTACTCTGGGCAGTCGTCAGTCAGGTTTATCAACCCCACTGTCAAGAGATGACCCGGTTGGCAGATGTCAATCTCCAGGATTGGCAAAAATGGCGGCAGGAGGGATTTCAATGCGAGCATCAGGGCAATTTAGATCTGTAGAGGATGCTTAGAAATGGGAATTCATAACTTCGATGATTTGCCGTAGGGGCGAACGGCCGTTCGCCCCTATGATTTGCTGGGATGACCTTTGAGGGCGGGGTGCAGGGATAGAACTCCTGTACCTAGTTACAAAATTTTTGATTGAGCTTACTAGGGTCTGTTTTGAAAGCTGTTTTTTCGGGCGCTTCGCGCCCGAAAAAACAACCCCCTTAGTAAGTTTTAAAACACACCCTCGATACAGTGGGCATTTGTCGGTGTTAAAGGGATGAAAAAATGCAGGGCAATTTACGCGACAACTTTATAGAGAAATAGTGAAAGAGTACAAAAGATACAAGCAGGAGTAGGCTAGTCTAGGTTATTCTTGCAAGGGAACGTTGGAAGACGTACTTTTGTAACGTGTTAAAGTCTGTAAGCGGTTTTGCCAATTCGAAGCAATTTGAAGAAGGCGTGAGTCATGGAATCGATATACCAATATGCCTGGCTGATCCCGGTGTTGCCCTTGTTAGCGGCAATGTTCATCGGCTTGGGTTTGATCTCATATAACAAGGCGACGAATCAACTTCGTAAAGCCAGTGCCCTGTTCATCGTTTCTACGCTAGGCGCGACGATGGTGCTGTCTTTTGCGTTGTTGTGGAGCCAAATTCAGGGACATGTTCCCTACACGCGCATGATTGATTGGGCAGCAGCCGGTGACTTCCACCTGAGCATGGGGTACACCATTGACCATCTCACTGCTGTCATGTTGGTGATCGTCACAACCGTAGCGTTTTTGGTGATGATCTACACCGATGGCTACATGTCGCATGATCCTGGCTATGTGCGCTTTTATGCGTATCTCAGCCTGTTTAGTTCCTCCATGTTAGGTCTGGTCATCAGCCCAAATTTGGTGCAGATCTACATCTTTTGGGAACTGGTCGGCATGTGTTCTTACCTGCTCATCGGGTTTTGGTATGACCGCAAGGCGGCGGCAGATGCTTGCCAGAAGGCATTTGTCACCAACCGTGTGGGTGACTTTGGGTTATTACTAGGAATTCTGGCGCTCTATTGGGCGACCGGAAGTTTTGAATTTGAGGTCATTGGCGATCGCCTCCAAGAGTTGATCGAGTCTGGTGCCTTAAGTGCAGGTCTGGCTGCATTCTTTGCTGTTCTAGTTTTCTTAGGGCCTGTAGCGAAATCGGCTCAGTTTCCTCTGCATGTTTGGCTACCGGATGCCATGGAAGGTCCAACGCCAATTTCCGCGTTGATCCACGCTGCAACGATGGTGGCAGCAGGTGTGTTCTTGATCGCCCGCATGTTCCCGGTGTTTGAGCACGTTCCTACAGCCATGAGTGTGATCGCCTGGACTGGCGCAACAACAGCCTTTTTAGGGGCAACGATCGCGATCACCCAAAATGATATTAAGAAGGGCTTAGCCTATTCCACCATGTCTCAGCTGGGCTACATGGTCATGGCAATGGGTGTTGGTGCCTACGGCGCAGGGTTATTTCACCTGATGACCCATGCTTACTTTAAGGCAATGCTATTTCTCTGTTCTGGATCGGTCATCCACGGCATGGAAGGAGTCGTGGGTCATGATCCGGTTTATGCCCAAGACATGCGGCTGATGGGTGGCTTACGCAAGTATATGCCCGTCACAGCATTTACCTTTTTGATTGGAACGTTGGCAATTTGTGGCGTTCCCCCCTTTGCAGGGTTTTGGTCAAAAGATGAGATTTTAGGATCGGTGTTTTCTGCAAATCCTGCCCTGTGGTTAGTGGGCTGGCTGACAGCGGGGATCACGGCTTTCTACATGTTTCGCATGTATTTCTCTACCTTTGAAGGTTCCTTCCGGGGTAAAGACGCAACGGTTAAACAGCAACTCAAGACCGAGCAATTGCAGCGCATGGGGCTGGCATTTGGTCCGGGTGCGATGGATCCCAGAGAGTTGACGGTCGAACCGACAGAAGCTCATGATGATCACCACGCCGATGCTCATGATGACCACGCCCACCACAGCGAGTTTCCCCATGAGTCTCCTGCCAGTATGACCTTGCCTCTGATTACGTTGGCAGTACCCTCGATCTTGATTGGATTGGTGGGTACCCCCTTTGGCAATTTCTTTGAAGCCTTTGTGCATCCGCCGAGTGAAGTCGTTCACGAAATGCCGTCGCTTGGCATTCCTGCTGATTTTGAGTGGGCTGAATTTGGGCTCATGGCAGGCAGTTCTGTCGGCATTGCCCTGATTGGCATTACGTTGGCATCGCTGATGTATCTCAGTCGGAAGATTGATGCGGGGGCGATCGCCAAACAGATTCAACCGCTCTACCAACTGTCGCTTAACAAGTGGTATATCGACGATATCTATAACTCAGTCTTCGTGCAGGGAAGCCGACGTCTGGCACGCCAAGTGTTAGAAGTAGACGTCCGCATTGTAGATGGTCTGGTCAATTTGGCAGGCTTTGTCACCCTGGTCACAGGTGAAGCGCTGAAATATCTGGAAAATGGACGGGTGCAATTTTATGCCCTGATTGTGTTTGGGGCAGTTTTAGGCTTAGTCCTGGTTTCCGGTATCACTTAGGCTCGTGGATTTAAACAAGCCAAAGCTTTATTTTAGGAAGCACGGCGACGCCGCGCTTCCTAAAATAAACGCCAGGTTCTATTTCATTCGAGATCCTTAGACCCTATCCGAACCGTGCTGAGACATATTGCTGGGGCGTACTCTATGGAAATAAACCAGCAATGCCCGGATAGGTACTTAATAGCGACTGCCGATGAGCTGTTAATCGAAGGTTATTTTTGAAAGCGCTGACATTCCTGTGGTTTCAAAAATAATCTGTTTCCCTCCTCCATACCATGGCTATGGCGATTATCTAACAGCTAATAGCTCATAGCTAACAGCCAATAGCTAACAGCTAATAGCTAATAACTAATCGCTATTCCCAGATTCTTATAACAAGATTGCGATGGATACTGCTAATTTTCCCTGGCTAACGACAATCATCCTATTTCCAGTCATTGCGGCTCTCTTTATTCCGTTTATTCCAGATAAAGAGGGGAAAACGGTACGCTGGTATGCCCTTACTGTCGGCTTGATTGACTTTGTTTTGATTGTGTATGCCTTCTATACGCAATACGACTTTTCTAACCCAGACCTGCAACTGGTCGAGAGTTATTCTTGGATTAGCTCACTGGATCTGAAATGGTCGGTCGGGGCAGATGGGTTGTCGATGCCCTTGATTTTGCTTACGGGTTTCATTACAACCCTGGCAATTTTGGCATCCTGGCCTGTAACCCTGAAGCCAAAGCTATTTTATTTTTTGATGTTGGCAATGTATGGCGGGCAAATTGGGGTGTTTGCCGTCCAGGATATGTTGCTATTTTTCTTTATGTGGGAGTTGGAACTGATCCCGGTTTACCTGCTCCTATCCATTTGGGGCGGCTACAAGCGGCTCTATGCGGCGACTAAATTTATTCTCTATACGGCTGGGGGATCGCTGTTTATTTTGGTAGCCGCGTTAGCAATGGCATTCTACGGTGACACGGTCACCTTTGATATGCGATCGCTGATGGGTAAGGATTTTTCCGTGCAGTTTCAATTGCTGATGTATGGCGCGTTTCTGATTGCCTACGCGGTTAAGCTGCCGATCTTCCCACTGCATACCTGGCTACCCGATGCTCACGGCGAGGCTACAGCACCTGTGCATATGTTGCTGGCTGGCATTCTCCTAAAGATGGGAGGCTATGCCCTGCTCCGGATGAACGTGCAGATGTTACCCGATGCCCACGTTTATTTTGCGCCGATCCTGGTGATCCTGGGTATTGTCAACATCATCTATGCGGCGCTGACTTCCTTTGCCCAGCGAAATCTCAAGCGAAAAATTGCCTATTCTTCGATTTCCCACATGGGCTTCGTTTTGATTGGGATGGCATCGTTTACCGACCTGGGTCTGAGCGGTGCCATGCTGCAAATGATTTCCCATGGTTTAATTGGAGCCAGCCTGTTCTTCCTGGTGGGTGCGACCTACGATCGCACTCATACCCTGATTTTGGATGAAATGGGCGGAGTCGGGAAGCAAATGCCGAAGATTTTTGCCATGTTTACGGTATGTTCTATGGCATCGTTGGCATTACCTGGGATGAGCGGCTTTGTCGCGGAACTGATGGTATTTGTTGGGTTTGCTACCAGTGATGCCTACAGTTTTACGTTTAAGTTAATCGCAGTAATTCTGGCAGCCGTGGGTGTGATTTTGACGCCTATTTACCTGCTCTCGATGCTGCGAGAAATCTTCTACGGACCCGAAAACAAGGAACTCACTTCCCACGAAAAGTTGGTGGATGCAGAACCGCGTGAGGTATTTATCATTGCCTGTCTGCTGATCCCGATTATTGGCATTGGCTTTTATCCCAAGCTCGTGACTCAGATGTATGACTCTACGGCATCTGCTCTGACGGCTCGCATTCGGGGTTCGCTGAATATTGCCAGCGATCGCCCGGTGCCTGAAACCGCGTTTGCTTTTCAATCGGCACCTGAAATTGATGCCAAAGCTCTGGTCAATTGAGCCATGAACTGATTGAGATGATTGCTTGAGAGGGGGCGTTTTTCTGCAAGAAAAACGCCCCCTCTCTTTAGTATTTTGAGCTGGTGGAGTGAATGCGCTCCGCGCATTCACTCCACCTTTATTTGGCTTTTGTGGCTTCGTTTACGAATAGGGGCAATAACGCACTCATCGCAACAATGGCGTAATCGAGAAGATTGAGGGGAACGACGTTGAGCAGCGATCGCAACCCCGGAATTGCTAAGGGGATTAACTGTAGGGCAATTGACCCAACCAGGGCGATCGCCAGAGCCTGGTTAAAGGGTAAGGGAATAGGGCTGAACAAAACGCGGGTTTTGGCACGGCAGCTGATGGCGTGCAGCAATTGTGCTAATACCAGACTCATAAATCCAATCGTGCTGGCGTGGGAGCCGATGCCATAGTTCCACAGGGCATAGCTATAGGCGCTCAAGGCACTGACCGCCAGCACTGCCGATTCCCCCACAATCCGCTTAAAGTCGCTCACGGGAATGATCGATTCCTGGGGATCACGGGGGTGTTGTTGCATCACCGTGGGTTCTGCCGCTTCCAGCGCCAGGGCTAAGCCCGGAAAAATATCCGTTACCAGATTCAGCCAGAGCAACTGCACTGCGTTTAAGGGATACCCCAGTCCCAAGGTTGTACTTGCCAGCATGACGATGATCTCGCTCAGATTCGTGGCAAGTAGAAAATGAACTGACTTGCGAATGTTGCTATAAATGGTGCGCCCTTGGCTAATGGCGATCGCCAGGGTCGCTAAATTGTCGTCTTCTAACACCACATCTGCCACTTCACGCGCCACATCGGTACCAGACTGCCCCATGGCAATGCCGACTTCGGCAGCTTTCAACGCAGGCGCATCATTAATGCCATCGCCCGTCATGGCTACCACTTTTCCGACTCGTTGCAGGGCTTGTACCACTTGAAGTTTGTGAGTAGGACTGATGCGGGCAAAAATGTGAATCGGCTGGCTGAGGTTGAGTTCAGTTGTCTCAGGGTGATCCAGCTCCCTGCTATCCACTACTCTCAAAGGCTGACCCCGACTCAAATCCAGTGCCTGTCCAATAGCATAGGCCGTGGAGCGTTGATCGCCCGTGACCATAATGGTGTCAATTCCTGCCTGGTGCAATATACCCATAACAGGCTTTACTCCCGGTCGGATGGGATCGCTCATGCCCACCAAGCCCAGCCAAATCAGTGGCTGAGGCACATCGGCTGAAGACGCAACCCCATCGCCATAGGCAACTCCCAAAACTCGCAATGCTCGGCGCGCCATGCGATCGTTAGTTTGCTCAATCTCATCGCGATCGCTGGGTAGCAGGGGTATTACGTCATCTCCATTCAAATACGCCTGACACTGCGCCAAGACCTCTAGTGGATTTCCCTTCATCGCCACGAATTCCGTGTGCTGGGGGCTGCGATGTAGGGTTGTCATAAAGTTGCGATCGCCGGAACGCTCCTGGGTGAAGAGACGAGGATAACTTTCGCGCAGATGGGGCACATCAATCCCGGCATCGATCGCCAGTTGCAAGAGGGCATTTTCGGTCGAAGACCCCTTGAGCAACAGGCTATGACCGCCACCATTCACGGCGCTGTCGTTGCATAAGGTAATAACCCGCAGTAGTTGTACACAGGTGGGATGGGACAGCAGAGCCTGAGCATCAGGGCTGCTATCGGCATGGGCTAAAACGGGAATCTGTGTTTTAGCCGTGTAAAGTTCCACCACAGCCATGTGGTTTGCCGTCAGGGTGCCTGTCTTATCCAGGCAAAGTGTCTGCAACGTGCCTAAGGTTTCTACCGCATCCAATCGACGAATCAGCACGTTATGGCGACGCATAGTCCAAATGCCCAATGCCAGCGTTGTTGTGGCGACCGCAGGTAATCCTTCCGGTACTGCCGCAACGGCTAGAGAAATCGACGTTTTGAGCATATCAAGCCAGTCATACCCCCGCCCCAAGCCGATCGCAAAGACAATGCCGCAAATGACGCTCGATACCACAACCAGTTGACTCCCAATCTGATCTAACTGGCTTTCGATCGGGGTTTTGGGTGCGTCAATTGTGCCAATCAGGGTTTGGATCGTTCCCATTTCCGTCGATCGCGCCGTTGCAACGACGATCGCCCGTCCTTTGCCGCCGGTTACCAGGGTTCCGGTGTAGACCATGTTGACGCGATCGCCCAAGGGCAGCTCTGGCTGGGGCAAAACTGCCGCTGTTTTGCTGATCGGCAAACTCTCACCCGTCAACGCCGATTCATCGACGGTCAAATCCTCTGACTCAATCACTCTGGCATCTGCCGTGACATAGGTTCCCGGTTGCAATAGCAAAATATCGCCCGGTACCACGTCCTGCGCCATGACTTCTATCGGGTTGCCCTGCCGCAGTAGTCGAGCAGAGGGTTTGACCAAATGTTTGAGCGAGTGAATGATCCGGTCTGACTGACTTTCGGTAGCATAGCCAATCACCGCATTGATGCCCACCACCCCCATGATCACCAGGGCATCTGCTCGACTGCCGGTCAGTAGCGAAATTACAGCAGCCAAACTCAAGAGCAATACGGGGGTTGACTTAAACTGGTCAAAAAATATTCTTAGTCGCGATCGCGAGGCTGCTGTGGGAATAACGTTGAGTCCGTACTGACGTAATCGACTCTGGGCAGACTGCTGGGATAAACCCGTTGCCGCAGAACTGTCTAGAGTAGACAAGAGCGTTTCAACCTCTAGACTATGCCAGCACTGAGGCGTTTGGGTCAGCGGTTGTACTTGAGGAGCAGTCAGTGGTTCATACTCGTTGTAAACGTGCCATCCTACTATTGTCGGCGGGATCGTTGCGTTCTTGCAACACAGCCTTCCAAAGATTCGTAGAGCGCGATACAGTCAATGTTATATAGGCTACCCGCTCTCTCCGCAACCAGGTCGCGCAGGTTTTACCTGTGGCATTGCGTCATACAGCGTTTCACGCTCGGTTAGAACCAGATTATTTTTTGAACACCTTGCTCCGCAAAGCGTTCAAAAAATAATCTGTATTCTCCTTGATTGAACATCGCGATCAGGGGATGAATTTGAACGTGAAACCGGAGGTTTCACGTTCAAATTCATTCTTAAAATCAGCAATGCCGTGCCTATTCAACGATATTGAACGACGTGAATGTAATTCACTCGCCATATTAACTATGAAAAAAGTATTTGTTTTGGATACGAATGTGTTGTTGCATGACCCGACAGCGATGCTGCGGTTTAAAGACAATGATGTCGTCCTGCCGATTACGGTGATTGAGGAATTGGATCGGTTTAAAAAACAACCGGAAGTCACGGGTCGCAATGCACGGCAAGTATCTCGTAGTTTGGATGGATTTCGTCAGCAGGGTCATCTGATCGATGGCATTAGTTTGAAGGGGGGCGGCACGTTGCGGGTTGCCCTGTGTCATCGAGAAACACTGGCAGAATTGCCCGCCGAATTAGAAGGCGATCGCGGTGATAATGCGATTTTGGCACTGGCGCTAGAGTTGAAACGGCAGTCGCAGAGTCCCGTGGTTCTCGTCAGCAAGGATACCAATCTGCGGATCAAAGCAGATGCTCTGGGGTTATCGGCAGAAGACTATGAAACGGATAAGGTCGATGTTGATGAACTTTACGCCGGGACTGCCGAGGTGTTGGTGAGCGCAGATGTGATCGATGAGTTTTATCAGCGCAAAACCGTTACCTTAGACGATAAATTTTATCCCAATGAAGGCTTGACCCTGGTGGATACGACCAATCCATCTCATACGGCATTGGCGCTGGTCAATGGCAGCGCGGAGCAAATTGTCCCGTTAACCGCCTTGCCCAGTGGCGGTGTTTCTCGCATTCAAGCTCGCAACCGGGAGCAGAAGTTTGCCTTGGAATTGCTATTGCGCGACTCTATTCAACTAGTGACGTTAGTGGGGAAAGCAGGCACCGGAAAAACCCTATTGGCGATCGCGGCGGGGTTACAAAAAGTTGCCGATGAGCGCATCTATAGCCGCTTGTTGATTTCCCGGCCGGTGGTGCCGATGGGACGAGATTTGGGCTTTTTACCTGGAGATGTTAACGAAAAACTCACCCCCTGGATGCAACCGCTGTATGACAATTTCGATCTGATCCTCAATACCCAGGAGTCGATCCATAAGCCGAGTTATCATCGGCGTGGCTATGAAGAATTGATGGAGCGTGGCTTCCTTCAGATTGAACCCCTCACGTATATTCGTGGACGCACCATTCCCAAGCAATTTTTGATTGTCGATGAAGCCCAAAATCTGACACCCCATGAAGTCAAAACGATTTTGACCCGCGCCGGGGAAGGCACCAAAATCGTCTTTACAGGTGATCTGGAGCAAATTGATAACCCGTATGTTGATTCTGCGAGTAATGGATTGACCTATGTGGTCGAACGCTTTAAGCAGGAACCATTAGCGGGGCATATCACGCTGGTCAAAGGTGAGCGATCGCCCCTAGCCGAACGAGCTGCCACATTGCTTTAAACGTATGACCTCCAATCCAGATATTTTTCCCAGCGAACCGTTGCCACCGCCTCGATGTGACACGATCGGCATGACCCACCAGGATGCGATTTTTCAAATCTTACAAAATTCAGTGTTGAATCTCTGGGATGTAGTCAACCAGTTGTCGAGCATCCAACCGCCCAAGCGAGAACGCTATCGGGTCAGTATTTTTGGGTCTGCCCGGTTACAACCGGGTATGCCGTTGTACGACGGAGTACGGTTTCTTGCCAGTGAACTGACGCTGTTAGGCTGTGACATTGTCACCGGGGGCGGTCCCGGTTTGATGCAAGCTGCCAATGAAGGTAGTGTCATGGCAGATCCGGCTAACCAAACCCAATCCATTGGCGTGCGAATTGATTTGGGGTTTGAGCAAGAGACCAATCCATTTGTCGAGCAGGTATATTTCCATCGCTCATTTTTTTCCCGGTTGCACCATTTTGTGTTGCTATCCGATGCCTTTGTCGTGGTGCCGGGTGGGTTGGGCACAACCCTGGAAGCCTTTATGATCTGGCAGTTGCTTCAGGTGCGTAAGTTGCAAAATACGCCATTTATTTTGATTGGCGATATGTGGCTCGATCTGGTGCTGTGGGCAAAAGACCATATGCTGGCGACCGAAGTGCCGATGATCAGTCCATCAGATATTTTGATTCCCCGCTGTGTCACCACGGTTGAAGAGGCGATCGCTTTACTTAAAGCTGACCATACTCAATGGCTGACGTGCCCCTAGACGGTCTTGTTTTAGACGGGTTGTGATGGATGGGAACGCTCGCGCAGCGAGCGTTCCCATCCATCACAATTCATTTGCAACACACCTCCATCATCCGTGTTCCATGCAGATTCAACTTCAAACGTTCACCGTTAATAAGCGGTTTCCCTTAACGATTAGCCGGGGAACAGCGACCCAAAATACCAATATTTGGCTGATCGTGCAGCATGATGGCATCGAAGGTTGGGGTGAAGCGTCGCCCTTTACCATTGATCAGCATCCTCAAACAACGGATGATATTGTGCGATCGCTGCGTCAGGTTGCGCCCCAATTACAACCGTTCAGTCCATTTGATCAGCAAGCGATCGCACCAATTCTAACGGCTGCCCATCTGCCCTCTGCGGCGCGTGCTGCTTTGGACATTGCCATGCAGGATTGGTTGGGCAAACGACTGGGGTTACCCCTGTGGCAACTATGGGGCTTGGATCGCCAGCAGATTGTTCCTACCTCCGTCACCATTGGCATTAGCTCACCGGCAGCTGCCCGTCAACGCTTACTGAACTGGCTGGATTTTTGCACCGTCAAAGCCATCAAGGTTAAACTCGGCAGTCCCGCCGGAATTGAAGCCGATCAAGCGATGCTCATGGCTGTTCTGGCTGAAACTCCGCCCGATGTCAAGGTTAGCGTTGATGCCAACGGTGGCTGGTGCTTGGAAGATGCGATCGCCCTTTCCTATTGGTTAGCCGATCAGGGGATTACCTACATCGAACAACCCCTGCCCCAGGGGCAAGAAGCCGATTTAGTGACGCTATATCGGCGATCGCCCTTACCTATTTTTGTGGACGAAAGTTGCTTCAATAGCCAGGACATTCCCAAACTCGCCGATCGGGTTCACGGCATCAACATCAAGCTGATGAAATCGGGCGGTTTGAGCGAAGCTGTGCGGATGATCCATACGGCTCAGGCGTTTGGGCTGCAATTGATGTTTGGTTGCTATTCCGACAGCACGTTGTCCAATACCGCAGCCGCTCAGCTCGGTGCTTATGCTACCCATCTCGATTTAGATAGCCATTTGAATTTAATCGACGATCCGTTTGTCGGTGCAGCGATGCAAGACGGCTACCTGATGCCTAACGACTTACCGGGGCTGGGGGTGACTCGTCCTGATCTGAACACCTAAGGATTATGGATTTAATAAGCTGTAAGTTTGTGTTGTGAGGCGCGGCACCGCCGCACCTCACAACACAAACCTTGCGGTTTTAATGAATTCACGATCCTAACTGGGTTTAACAATGACGTCTGTGCCTTCGACGCTGACCGCATAAATCGCCAGGGGTTGATTAGCGGGCCCCTGAACGACGCTGCCATCAAGGGCAAACCTGGAGTCATGACAGGGACAGACAAATTGCGTAACATCCGCTTTCCATTCCACCGCACACCCCTGGTGGGTGCATTTAGAATCTACCGCATGGAGCATATCGGCATTCGCAGGATCGCGAACCACCAGAACGGGATTGGGTGCGAAGGTCAGCTGGCTTTTCAAAAACCCTTGAGCATCCAGATCCGCAGCGGTGCCAACGACCGCAGAACCGTCTGGGCGAGGAGAGGCGCTAGAGGTCACCTCGGTTTGATTGGATTTGGGTTGACAGGCAGCTAAGACTACCGGAATAGAGCTGGCTAACCCACCAATTCCGATCCAGGTCAAAAAGGTTCGTCGATCCATAATCTATCCCTGCACATGAGAGTTGAGTTGATGAATGTTGAGGTATTCGCACCCTAGCATGGAATTTAAGGATGGGGTGTTTTTGCACGTGCAACCATAGGTTTCACGTACAAAAACACCTCTAACATCAGCAACACCGGAACGCGTGTCTGGAAAGAATGTGCGATCGCTCGTAGCCATTGCAAGAAGCCATTTCCCAATCATGAGAACTCCACGACACCTGAGAGCCTTGCTCACCTATCAGAACGGCATCGCTTTGGCGATCGCCCTTTTGAGTGGGTTGGCGTTTTGGCAATTGCACCACTTTGGAGTCAACCTGTTCACTAAAGCCGGATTTCAACACGCCGTGGATCGCCTGGGTATCTGGGGTCCATTGTTCTACATGGGCATTCTGGCGTTATCCGTTGTGGTTAGCCAAATTCCCGGCGTGCCGTTGGCGATCGCGGCTGGAGCGGTCTGGGGTGCTTTACCAGCGGGCATCTATAGTGTTCTGGGTGGATTTCTGGGGAGTATGATTGCCTATTTCTTAGGACGAACGTTAGGCAGATCTACTATTCGTGCCTTCACGGGGAAAGCCATCTATTTCTCTAAGCATCGGGGTGAATACTATCTCGGTTGGCTGATCTTTTTTACGCGTCTGTTTCCCGTATTTTCCTTTGACCTGATTAGCTACGGAGCTGGCATCACGGGGTTATCTATCCCGATTTATGCGATCGCGACCTTGCTAGGGATGATCCCCCCGACCTTTTTAATGACCTATATGGGATCAGAACTGGCAATGGGAATGCCGATGGCGATCGCTTTTGGATTGGTATTTCTCACCGTTTTAATCGTGCTTCCCTGGGGCATCCAACGCTATAACTGGCTGGGTATGAAAGAAGTGATTCGCATGGATTGACAGATCGATAGCGGCAGGGCGTTGTGACCGCCCTTTGGGCAGTCACAACGCCCTGCCGCTATCGGTTTTAGAGCGACTGCAAACTGGTGTGGCAAACACTAAATATTGCAGCATGGGGGTGGGGGCTTCGCCCCCACGCAGGGGTTCCACCCCTGCACCCCGTTGTCAGACGTTTAATTGGGTCTACTAATGTAATTGGAGATTTCTAATAAATTGCCGTCTGGGTCACGAATATAGATGGACGCGATCGCTCCTACGGCTCCCGTACGCGGTACTATTTCGGACTCTGGCACAACCCCACAGGTTTCCAGGTGCGCTATAACCTTTGCCAATGGCGTCTGGGTAATCAGGCAAAGATCGACGGAACCGGGTGCAGGATGACGTGCTTTGGGTTCAAATTCATGCCCAACTTCATGTAAATTCAGCTTTTGCTGCCCAAATTGCAAGGCAGTTCGACCCTGCCCAAAGGTCACTACCCGCATTCCCAAAACCTGCGTATAAAAGGCGCAGGTGGTTTCAATATTACGAACCGTTAACACAAGATGGTCAATGCGATCGATCTTCATCGCCAAGTACGGGATTCCCACCCTGTTTGAGGCTGACTGCCGTAGGCAATCGCGTAAATTTGCTCCTATGCTATAGCTAATAGCGATTAGCCGTTAGCTGTTAGCAACGAAGATGTACACCAGTGTTTGGCAAAAGAGAATTGGTTATCACACCGTTTCTATATGAAAATGCGCCCTATAGAAAGAGGGGGTGAAGGGGGCGTTGCCCCCTTCGTGGGGGTGAAACCCCCACACCCCCTTCTTAAAACGTTGCAGTTTCATCGTGGATTGGTAGTAGCCAACAGCCAATCGTCAGACTAACCCACATAAGGAGCCGGAGCAAGCATGGCTGGTTTTGGAGATATTGTACAAAAAGCATTTTACTTAGGCGTCGGTTTTGCCTCTTTGGCGGGTGAGAAGGCAGGCAGCACGCTATCAGAACTGCGATCGCAAGCTCAAAAGCTAGCCGATGAAATGGTGGCTCGCGGTGAAATCACCACCGAAGAAGCCAAACGTATGGTGGATGACATGATTAACCGGGCACAACAACCCGGTGAAGCGACGGGCAATCAAGAAACCCAGCCTAGCGAACCCCGACGCATCGAAATTCTTACCGACGAAGACGACGTTGCCAGCAGTACCCAACCGGATAGCGTTAGCGATCTGCGTTCTCAGGTGCAAAAGCTGCAAGAAGAATTGCGTCGCCTCAATCGCGAATAAGAGCAATGCAAATAACTTCACGCAATTAAGAATTGCGACTGGATCAATGGACGACTGGCAACAGGAATGGATCAAATTTTGGGAGACGGCAGTGGATGATGCCGAACGGTTTGTGCTGGATGTCTCCAGAGAAATGGGTGACGCACTGGATGCGTTGTTAGACTTTTCTGAAGACGTGGCGGAGCAAGTCCAGGAGGCGATCGCCCCTTCACTCCATCAGCTTGATACGCAGTTCCTCCAGCAGATCGAGCTGTTTGCCCAAACGTTTCTGCCACCAGAACTGCCGTTTCCTGATCTGTTCCCAGATGTGTTCCCGGAAATGGCGGAACTCAACGATCCAACCCTGCACCCTTTACCAGAACAGCACCCCGTTTGTGTCGGATGTCGTCATTACCATGGGCGAATCTATGGCGGCAATCTGCTGGTTTGTGCCATGCATCCTTACGGGTTGGAGTCGGGAACGGATACTTGTGCCGATAAAGAAGTCGCACCCTGGGCAGCAGATTCAACGTTTTCAGAAGACGTCTTTGACGATGATTTTTAGCCCTGCGGTGTTTCCACCCAGCTGACCTGCCGATTTACCCCAACCCCATCTTGAATCGTATGGTCTGAGTAAGACCCTGCCCGTGCCTGCACCACAACCCAACGCAGATCTTCAACGGTTGAGGTATTTCGCAGACACCGCTCTCCCTCTGGGTCTACCCGAACCACGGTGCCCTGATGCACAGCAAATGTAGAGCTATCTACCTGAAACTCACCTTCTCCGCTGAGAAAAAGATAGACCTCTTCATTTAATTGATGCTTGTGATAGAACGGAATCGACGTGGACGGTGGCAAGCTGTTGATCGAAATTTCGGCACTGGTAAGGTTGAGCAATTGTTTGAGAAAAACTTTCCCATCTGCCTTGATCGATTTTTCGGGCGCTTCAAAGGTAAACTGACGCAGTCCAGAAAACAAGCCTAAATCGACGGCAGAAAAGTGTTGCCCGGTGGTCGTGGCGAGTAATGTTTCAAGCATGGTGACTCTCACTAACTTCTAAATTGCAAGTTGCAAGTTAAAATCACTATACAAGAGATAACTTGTAAAATGCAAGTGATAGGATTCATTTTGTTTTGGCTGTGACGCAAATTCGACGATCTCCCTGCCCCATTGCTTGCACCCTCGATCTGATTGGCGATCGCTGGACACTGCTTGTGATCCGCGACATGATGTTTTTTAACAAACAGCGATTTGAAGAGTTTTTAGACTCTCCCGAAGGCATTTCTTCAAATATTCTTACCAGTCGCCTCAAAGCCTTAGAAGAAATGGGATTGATTGAAAAGCACCCCTACAGCAACCATTCCCGCCGGATGAACTACTCCTTAACCAAACAGGGTCAGAGTCTACGCCCAATTTTAAAAGGAATTACAGTTTGGGGTTTACAGCATATTCCTGATACGAAAATTCCTGATACAAAACTCTCTGAGGATCAGATTGAGATGGACTAGTGGATTGCACTCCCCAAGACCTCCGAGGTTTGCAAACCTCGGAGGTCTAATACCTTGCTATGAGTCTGTGACGGGTCTGCGGCGAGGCTGAACGCGAAACCGAGACACAATTACAGCGATCAAAAACAAGCTGAACTGAGCAATGACAATGCTGGGACCTGATGCAATATTGAGTGCAGCTGACGAAACAATGCCGACCACGGCACTTACCGCCCCGATCGCCGCTGATAGTATGACAAATACCGCAAATTTTCGGCTGATCAACTTCGCCGTTGCTGCTGGGATCACCAAAAATGCATTTACCAACAGCACCCCGACTGCTTTAATTGCCACGGCTACTGCCAGCGACAGCAAGACAATAAACCAGGTTTGGTGAAGCCGCACGGCAACACCCTGGGCTTTCGCCATTTCTTCGTGCAATGTCAGCAACGTCTGTGCCCACAGCGTCAACCCCAGGGACACCACACTGATGAGTAATACTGCCAAACTTAAGCCCAAATCGCTGGTTTGGATGGCTAAAATATCGCCAAACAGCAAGTTCATCAGGTTGCCCTGGTAGCTTTTCACAAAACTCAGCGCAATCACGGCTGATGCCAATGATGCCGAAAAAACGATATTGAGAATGGTGTCGCTCCATAGATCAGTCTGCGAAATCAGGTAGATCACCCCCAAGCCAAACAGGACGGTGAACGGCAGCAACGTCAGAGTCGGATCGAGGTTGAGCAACACCCCCAAAACAATGCCCAACAGTGCCGCATGACCCACGGTGTGGCTGAAGAACGAAAGCTGCCGCAAAATAGCAAAGCTTCCCAAAAAGCCACCTAGCACTCCTAAAATCACGCCGCCTAACAGCGATCGCTGCATAAAAGGAAATTGCAATAATTCAAGCAAGCGAGTCAAATCATCCATATGCAACAGGTCTAAATGAGGTGTCAGGTAAGCGGCTGGTAAGCGGCACACCCCATCGGGGTGCGCCTCTCACAGCCCCTTGGGGATTGCTAGATTTAGTGGGAATGGCGGTAGCGGGTGAATTCTGGGCCATACGCATTCATCAGGTTTTCGGGCGATAGGGCAACCTCGGGTGCCCCCTGACAAACGATATGGCGATTCAGGCAAATCACTTGATCGCAATGCCGACTGACCATATCTAAGTCGTGAGAGATTTGTAAAATTGCCCAACCCTGTTCAAGTTTGAGCTGGTTGAGCAGTTGATAAAACTCTAATTCACCGCGATAGTCCAGTCCGGCAGGGGCTTCGTCTAAAATCAGCAAGCGGCGCGGTCGCACCAAACAATATGCTAATAACACTCGTTTGATTTCGCCACCCGACAAGCCTTTAATCGATTGATCGATCAAATAACTGGCATTGACTTGAGCCAGCGATCGCTCTATAGCTTGCCGCCGTTGCTTTCTGGCTTGCCAGGGCAGACTTAAGCCCGACTTGCCCCAGCCCAGATCTACGACCTCTGCCACCGTCATTGGAATATTGCGATCAAACAAAAAGTTTTGCGGCAGATAGGCAATTTGTTGCTGCCAATAAGAATTGCGTCCAGCCTTTGCCGACATAGGTTGACCCAAGATCGAAATCATCCCCGATTGTCGTGGCAAAATACCCAGAACGGCTTTCACCAGCGTACTTTTCCCGGCACCATTGGGTCCAATCAACGCCGTATCGGTTTGGGCTTGCAATGCAAATGAGACATCGCGCACCGCTGCATAATCGCCTCGATACACGTTGAGTTGCTTGACGTCTAAGATGGTTTCCATTGCCCTGCCCGTCCCAATTGCTGCCGAATATAAGCGTTGAATATAGCAATGTGCAAGTTGATTAAGTATAGGGGGGTGCAGGGGGCGGTGCCCCCTGCGTGGGGGTTCACCCCCCCACCCCGTACTTAACTCAAGCGGGTACTGCTACATATGCAAAGTTATGGCGATCGCACGGGTGATGCACCCAATGCCTGCTTGAGATGTTCCAAATTTTGACGCATCACGGTGAGGTAATAGTCGGGTTCGAGTCCTTCCGGCCCGCTGGTTTCCATCGGGTCAAACGGACTGATGCCAACCTGAAGATCTTGAGCCAGAGCCTCAAATGGATTGCCAGTCGCTTGCGGTTCTGTTAACAACGTTTTCAAATCCGATGCCTTCGCCGCATTCAGCACATGTTGCACATCCATCGGCGATGGGTTGTCTTCGGGGACATCCACTAAATATTCCACCTGGAGACGATATCGCTGAGCAAAATAGGGAGCAAAGTCATGGTACGTCACAAATGCTTTGCCTGCGTAAGGTTGCAGAGTTGTGGCGATCGCGTCATCCAGGGCGTTGAGCTGGTCAATATAAGCCGCCGCATTTGCCGTGTAGGTTTCCTGACCTTCTGGATCGACCGCAATCAAGCCATCTCGAATCTGTTCGACCTGGGCGATCGCCCGCTCCGGGTCAAGCCAGATATGCGGATTAAATTCGTCGTCATGGTCATGCCCCGCCGCTTCAGGGTTGGCAGTCTGTTCGGCAGCATGATCATCAGCATCTGAATGCTCTGACTCAGCATGGTCTTCATCCGTTTCATTGGCGATCGGTTCTATCCCTATGCTCGTATCAATCACCGTTAACTCTGCGTTATTGGCATTGTCTACCAAACTATCGAGATAGGCATCGATCCCCAGTCCATTTTTTACCAGCACATCGGCTTCTGCCAAAAGCCTGACATCTCCAGGTTTTGCCTGGTAGTCATGGGGTCCCACATGGGTAGGCAGCAGGTAAGTCACCTCAGCGCGATCGCCCGCTACTGCCTTAGTGAAATTGGTCACGGGTAACGTCGATGTCACGATCACCAATTCATCGGTTGGTGGTTCATCCGTCTGAGGTTGGGCGGAAGACAGCCCTGCTGCGGTTGGATTGCGAGTGCAACTGCTCAGCCCAACCGCAGAAACGGTCATCGCTATCACCGTTAGCCACAACCGCTGGGACAACGGAGAACTGGGAAGGAAGCGATTGATGGGATATTGGTTCTGCATTGTTCCACACTCAAAAGGCAACCGTCATCAAAAATGATAATGGTTATCTTTATCAGGGTCAACTGATGAATCTATAGAGACGCCAGCGATCGCGTCTTAACAGGATTGACCTCTACATCTGGGCAAAATGCTCTTGCAGCAACTTATGGACAAACCGATAGCGACCGCCCACCCGCTGAAGCAACAGGCGATCGGTGCAGTAGTCGAGAAACCGGGCATAGTTCCAGGGAACAGAACCGCTGTAATAAAGTAAAACCCTGAGAGTGAAATGTTGAATGCAAGCTCTACCGCCTTTTTCTAAACCTGCAAGCATACCTATTACTACTCCCAGACTTGCCCCACTTAAGAATCCTGTAATGAAACTTTCAGGTGAATTAAAAATAAGCTTATTTGCTAGTCCTAAAGTCAATCCTGATATTATTACCCATGCAATAATAAAACCAATAATATTGTTGGCGGAACTCCAAATTCCTTGATTAGGAATCATTCTGTTCTCTATATCTGATTCGTTGGTCAAACCTTTTATAGAACCAATAAATATACCGATTAAAACCCCGGATAACAATCCTATGGCTAACCATATGGCTGTCCATATTGACCAAATAATTTTACGAAAGCGATGCCAGAATTTATGCAGCTTGCTTCTGAAGAAGATATAGCTATTTTCTGACCTTTCAATCAATGCAACTTTTATTGAAAACTGTAATCCTTTATCTATTCCTTCACGACAACCAATTCTAAAACTTTGCCAAGACCACTTTAAAGTATCTACTAATGTAATTGATTTATTAAACTCAGTACTAACTCCTATTAATAGCCCTAGTATAAAACTAATTATGGGGACGGCAAACCCAAAAGAGTTACCTAAAAATAAATATATAAATAAAGTCAGGAAAAGTCCTATGAATGAACCAAAAAATAAGCTGTTTAAGCTTTTATAAATGCGTTTAGTGTAGCGCTCTGAGAGCCAAATGGGTTGAATGTATTCAATTAGAAATTCCGTTTCATATTCCTCTCCCATTTTTCTAGCTAAGTAACTTAACCATTTTTTTGTTTGACGTCTGGTTGGCTGATATTCTTGTGGGTATTGATGAGTATTAATCTCTCTAGTTAACATGCATTGAATATATGATTCTAATAAATTTAATATACGTGCTTCGGTAGTCGTTAAATATCTCCAATTTTCATTCCCTATTTCTCGTTCTGACAATATTAAAATACTTAACCATAGTGGAGTTCTTACCATTTGTAATAAGGAAGAATCTTGGCTTAATACTTTCCATAAATCTGAACGATTTATCTTATCTAAGTAGATTTGAATCTGATCATTTTTAAGCTCTTTTAGATGGACTGAATTGTTCAAATTAAGAGATGTTCTGTGAAAATTGTATTCTTCCCATCGACTGCAAATTAGGAGGTATTGTGGACAGTACTCTAATGATAAAAAATGATTAATTGCTTGTACGCAAAGTCTTTGTCGATGACTTTGTAATTCATCAAGTCCATCTAGCATTGGTAATAAACGTTTTTCTAGGATCCAACTTTTACCGATGCGTTTTGAGATTTTATACTTTGATTTGAGCTCTTCTAGCAACCAATCAAAAATATTTTGTCGATCATCTTTCCATGTTGAAAGATTAAATAAAACTGGTACTGGATATTCTGACTGACGATCTGCTCGTATCAGTAAAGCTTTTGCTAGATCCAGCATTGTCGTGGTTTTACCCGAACCTGGTGACCCCAAAATCAGTAACTTGCCGCTAACATCCTCTCGATCAAATACCTGCACAATTGAGGTGTCGTCCGGCAGGGGTTCGGCAGGTCCACCGCCAATTTTGATATCGGCATCCCAGGGGCGTTTCACCTGTTGCGGTTGTTGTTCTTTATGCAGGTTAATTAAAACGGCATTGTGTAGCGATTGCTTCAGTCGCGAGTGGACTTCGTTTTTGACCTGGATGAGTAAAAGCTTTTCTTCGCGGGGTCGAGTGGTTTCGCCTGAGGGCTGAGAGTCTGACTTACCAAAAACATTTAGTGCTTCGATTACCAGTTTTTGGATGACATTAGCATCTCGCCCTGCTGAGACTGCCTGGATCTCGCCCTGGTTGGTACCAACCGTCTGATCGATAGTTTGCGGTGCAGGTATAGGGTCAGTGGGGTCGGTCATATCAGTTGGGTCAGCAAAGGCTCAAGATCCCCGGCATCTGCAAGATGCCGGGGATCTAAAATATTTTCGATAGCAAAACCTTAACCGAAAAAATGGACAGCAGCAACGCCCAGCCACCCCGCCAGTTTCAGCATGGGGTCTTTGAGTTTGATGATCAGGTCTTTAGCAGCGTCGGTGGTGCCGCTGAGTTTTTTGATCAGGTCGGTAGCTCCTTCCAGGTTGCCAACAATGCGTGATTTGTTGGGTTCAGGTTTTTTGGCTTCTGTTTGGGCTAATTGGGCATAGCTCTCGGCTTCTGCCAGTGCCTCATCTGGTAACTCAGCCGTTTTGATCAACGTCAAGATGTGCTGGAGCAGTTCAACTGCCTGATCTTGGGTCAAGGCGACGGTGGCTGCCTGGGTGGTTTGTTGTGTCACGATCGCATCTCGTCCAGCTGCGACAGCGTTTACAGATCCGGTGTTGGTGCCAATGCTTTGAGTGATATTGGGAGAAGACGCATCAGAGGTCATAGGTTTACCTGTGGAATGTAAGGGCGAAGGGCGATCGCCTCATTCATAATAAACACGATCAGGTAGAGACGCGATTCATCGCGTCTCTACCTGATCCTTAATTCCTAACCTCTGGCACATCGACCCATTGACCCGATTCATTCGATTGGTGGGTCAGATCCATCAGCAATTGCGAATCGATGCCTTCCTGGAGTGACGGCGTTGCAGAAACTCCCTGATCAATACTATTTACCCAGTGATCGACCACGCGAATGAAGGGGGCAAGGCGACCATCGGCATAGGTTTTGGGGAATGCCAGTCGCTCTGGAATTTCGACCTCGACGGCAGGGGAGCCAGGTTGGCTTGCCCAGAGCTTGAAGCCATGTACATAATCCGTCTGGTGGTCGCTGCCCAAGATCAGCGTGCCGCGATCGCCATAGACTTCGACCCAATGTCCGCGCCCCTGGTAAGTGACGGCACTGAGCAACACCTGACAGGGCGTACCATCTGCCACTTCTAGCATCAGGCTAACCGTATCATCGGCATCAACAGGTTTCGCTTCCCCTGTGATCGGGTCAGGGCGAGTGGCGATCGCTGTGCTGAGGCGACCGCACAACCGTTTCACGGGCCCAAATAACCAACGGATGTAATCAAATACATGGGAACCGATCGCCCCTAATGCACCCCCGCCCTGATCTTTGCGGGCATACCAGTTCCAGGGACGGCTGGCATCGGCACGACCTGCCACCAGCCAATCGATTTTAATTAATCGCTTTTGTCCGACAAATCCTTCAGCCAACAGCTCGGCTAAGTGTTGCCATGCCGGCACAAACCGAAACTCAAAATCCATCGTCGTGATGGCATTGTGAGCGATCGCCAATTGCTGTAACTCAATGGCTTCCTGGGCGATCAGAGTCGTCGGTTTTTCTAACAATAAATGTTTGCCCGCTTGTAAGACGGTCTTTGCCATGTCGTAATGCAAAAACGGCGGGGTAGAAATGCTGACGGCTTGCACCTCTGGCAGTGCCACCAGTTCCTCAATCGTCTGACAGGCATGAGGAATAGTGTGGGTTTGGGCGATCGCCCTGGCGGTTTCTAAATCTCGATGATGCACGGCAACGACCTGCGTCCGATGATGAATCTGCAACCCAGGAATATGAATTTTTTGCCCAAATCCGGTGCCAACTACGGCGACCCCAATAGGAGACTGAACCATGAATCACCCCTGCACATCATTCTGCCCACACATTTTATAGTGCTTCGCGCTTGGCTAAAGTTACATTATTTTTTGAAAGCCATGCTCCGCATGGCTTTCAAAAAATAATCTGTACACTACTTGATGGCAACTTGCTATCTACAGTTACCCTTCAAACTTTGGGCAATCGGCTGCGGGTAACCGCAAATAACGGCTACATTCGTCGGGAGTCAGTTGACGGGGGGTGCGATCGCGTGCCAATTTCAACAAAGCTTCCCAGGTTGCTGCCCAGAGCTGCACTTCGCCATTTTGCGTCAGGGTGGCAACATAACGACTATCGGGCGTAAAAAAGACTTGCTGAATCCGTAAGGCATCCCCTTTTTCATTGGTCGGATTGAGCTGAGCCTGTTCGATGCCCATCTGGACATTCCACAAATGCACAATATTGTCAGTGCTAACAGTCGCAATCAACTTGCCGTTGGGGCTATATTGCGCATCAATTAGCCCTACCGTTTGTTCAGGCAACACCAGCTGCAATTGTCCTGTTTTCCAATCTAAAATTTTTGTATTGCCATCTTGGCTGGTGGTTAATACCGATTGTCCGTTGGGGCTAAAACTGGCGCTGGTAACGGATTGAGCCTGGTTGAGGGTATGCACTTCCGCCCCCGAACGCGCATCCCAAATTCGAGCCGTGTGGTCGGCTCCTGCCGTAATCACCCAACGACCATCGGGGCTAAATCGAGCCGTATGAATGGCACCCTGGTGCCCTTGCAGCGAATGCTGTCGTTGTCCAGTTTGCGCATCCCATAAATAGGCGATCGCATCATCACCAATGCCCAATAGCTGCTTTCCGTCAGGACTAAAGCTCAGTTGGCGGATGGAGATTAGCCGATCCGTTGACACCTGCCATTGATGCACCAATTGCAACCGATGATCAGCCTGATATTGGTAGAGGGCGATTTGAGCATCTTGGGTTGCCGTTGCCAGCCGATGACCGTCTCCACTAAATGCCGTTGAGACAATTTCCCCCCGCGACGTAATGGTGGTTGGGTAAGACAACGAATCAACGGGTGGTGGCTCTTCTAGGTTGGTGGGTTGCTCTAGCGACGGTGCAAACGCATAGGGATTATCGAGAATCGACTGACCGGGGTTAATCTTTTGCGACACCGACTGGAGTAAATCTAAAACGGGTCGAAGTGGATTGTCCTGTTGCCCCTGATCGTCAATCAATAAACTAGAGACGTCTGTCACGGGAGAGATCGGGGCAACATCCAGGGCAGTATGGCTTTGCCATTGCCATTGTTGCAATTGCCCGTTGGCACTGACGGTAACTAAATTGGCGATCGCTAGCTCCATCTTACTGGGGGCATTGGCTTCGTGATCGGCATTGGGCTGCACAAATGCCAGCCAGCGAATGGGCGCATCTGACATGGTAAGGGTCGGCAATTCACCCCCCATCGTGGTTGACCACAATCGCACTGCCCCATCACGGCTGGCGGTGAGGGTATAAGTTCCATCTGGGCTAAATTCTGTGGCAACAATTTCTTTCGCATGCCCTTGTAACACTCCGACTTTGTGACCACTTTGCACATTCCACAGCGAGGCTTCATACAAGCCATCTGCCTGAGATTGATTGGGACTTGCCAAAATTACAAGACGGCTATCAGGACTAAATGCGATCGCTTCTACGTCATTTTTAACGTTATTGGAAACGCTACTGAAAACGTTGCCAGCAACGTTATTAGAAACGCCGTTGGTAATCTGTTCCTGCATGGGCAAGGTTCGTTTCAACTGTCCTGTCGCCAGATCCCAAAACCAGACCTGGTGCTGACCGTCTACTGTAGCAACCGTTTTTTCATCGGGGCTGATCAGCGATCGCAAGGCAGGCACACGACCGGACACAGATCCATCGGATAACGTCGCTGTCGTTGCCGTAGGCATCCCATGAGCTGCCGCATTTATGGCAAACACTCGCTGCATTTTTCCAGTGGTGGTATTCCACAATCGGGTCAAACCATCTTCACCCGCTGTCACGAGCCATTGACCACTGGGGCTAACGCTGATGCTGTTGATCTGGGCAGAGTGAGGCATCGAGGGCAGCGGTTCTAGCTTAAGGGTCGGGCTATCGGATGAACTGGGTTGTGATACCACGCGCCAGAGTTGAACCGTGCGATCGCCACCCACCAGTAACACACCACTATAGTTACTAAATTGCAGGGTTTTGATGGCTGCTGTCGTGGTCAGATGGGTTTGCAACTGTCCGGTACGGGCACCCCAAATCGATATCGTTTGGTCAGCGCTAGCTGTGACAATCCATTCTCCATCGGGACTAAACGCAACCTGAGTGACAGGTTTGGTCAGTTCTAATAAATAGGCTTGCTGCCCCGATGTGATGGACCATACTTTAACCTGAGTTGAATCTTTGGCGATCGCGGCTACCCACTCTCCCCCCGGACTAATAGCCAGATCTGCAATCTCAACGGGGGCGGCTACAGATTCATCGGGTTCATCTGCTTCATCGGTTTGCTCACTGGCTAAATTGGACTCTGTTTTGGTTGAGGGAGTCTCGGTTGACAGAGTTTGTACGGCGGTTGCCGGAGGATTCCAGGAAAAGACCCTGGTAGGTTCAACCCCGTTGGTATAGATGGCACGACCCGTTAACGACCAGATTTGAATGATGCCCGCTTGATTGGCTGTCGCAATATATTTTTGGTCGGCACTAAACCGGATCTGTGTCAGATCGCCCTGATGACCTTTGAACTCCGCTTGCAACCGCAATGCCTGCAAGGCTGCCCGTAAACTGGATTGCGCCTCGTAGGTTGGCTCGGTTTGTTCGGCAGCAAACCGACTGATGAGTAGGGCAGTGGTCGGGTCACTCTGCGGTTCTTGCAAAATCGCCTGGGCGATCGCCGCTCGCTCTCGGGATGTCGCCACCTGAAGTTGATAATCTTGCTGGGCTTGGGTCTGCGAGATATTGCGATATTGATTAAACGTCGTCATCAGCGCAATCAACAACACCGACGGCACCGCAATTTGTAATAACCGAGATTCACGTTTTGCCGACTGATTTTCGTTGCGGCTGATTTCAATATAATTTTGAGCCAATTCCGAAAGTTCATGGGGATAGGTATAAATAAAATCTTCCGCATCAACTAATCGCCCACCCCGCAACAAATATTCCACACCTGACGGCTGTCCGGCATTCTGCCATTCTTGGGCAGCCCGCTCAATCTGGCGGAGGCGACGCAACATTTCTCGATTTTCATCCAGCCAACTGCGCAAAAGTTCCCAATTGCGAATTAATGCCTCGTGCGCCACATCAATCGTTTCACCCGACGGGCGCGTTGATAGCGATGCTTTCATATCCGGGTACAGCACCGTTGCATCACCTGCGGCATCAGAGGTGGTGCGACTGTCCTGGTTGGTAATGACTAATTTTGCCGCTACTAGCTTTTCCAGCGTGCGTTCGACTAACCCATGCCCAAACACCGAGCTGACCAACTCAGCTTTAGATACCCGTCGGCGTGTGTCTTCTGTGCCATCGCCCAACTGAGTTAATGCCAAAAAAATTCGTTTTGCGACAACCTGTTCTTCAGCGGTGAGTTCATAAAAAATTTGAGTTGCACGGGTTTGCAGCGTCCCTCGCACCCCGCCTAACTCGTTATAGGTATCCAGCGCAAGGCGGGCTATTTCGGTTTCCGGGTCAATCTGGCGTCGTTGCCACAGTTCTAAAAGGGTGTATTGCAACAGCGGCAATTCCCCAGGTGCGCCAATAACATCTAGCAACATCGTGTAGATCAGATTGGGTTCGCAGACTAACCCAACTTTTTCTGCCGGACGTACAATTGTTGCTTTAATTTGCTCGTAGGTCAGCGGTGTGACAACCACCAGACTTTGTTGAATGTGTTGAACCAGAGCGTCGTAGAGCGAACATTTGGCAAAGAAATCTGCCCGCAAGACAATTACCACGCGCAGCAGATCACCCACCAGCGGCAAGGCTTTGAGCAAACAATCGAAAAATTGTTGCCGCTCTCGCTCTGCCCGTGGTCCCTGACAGAGGGTAAACACTTCTTCAAACTGGTCGATGACCAGCAAATAGCGGGGGCTATCCGCCGCATTGAGGCTCGAAATGCTGGTTGCCGCTGGCAGACTGGCACGCACCAGTTGGGCAAATCCAACCGCACCATTCTGAAGAAATACTTCGGCACGGCGCAACTGTTCGGCTTTTTCTAAAGCGCTTAGATCGGGGTCAATGAAGGAGGCTGCCAAACTTCTCAACGGATGCTCGGTTGGCGTAATCAGTTTAATTCGCCAGCGATCGCTACCCGAAAACTTTTGTCCGCCTCGCAATTCCCAAATCAACCCTGCCCGCACCAGAGACGATTTGCCGCTACCCGAGGCTCCGACCACCGCCACAAATTGATCGGTGCGGAGCTTTGTAATCAGTTGATCGGTGAGTGTTTCTCGACCAAAAAAATACTCGGCATGGGCTTCATCAAAAAATTCCAAGCCCCGGTAGGGACAGATATCTTGAGTTTTAGGGCGTTGAGGCTGAGACACCAGACCTGTCTGCCGGGTCAAAATGATTTCGCTGCCCGAATTTTCAAACAGGGGTTGCTGGATTTCGCCCTTGAGTGAATGGCTGACCCAATCGGTCAGCGAATAATTGGTGATCACCCCGGTTTCGACCCGCTTTGGATCGAGACCTTGCAAAATTGCCTGGGTAAAGACGCTGTAGGGACTCTCTAACGACTCGTAGGCAAACTCATATTCTCTAGACGCTGCCATAAACAGGCGATCGGTGCCAGAGTTCGCACCCGGATCCGCTTCTAAGAAATTGAGCAACTCCCCACTATGGCAACAATCGAGCCAGATAATCCGCTGGCGTACCGGGCTTTCTTGCAACAACCGCCGCAACCAGAACAACGACAACCCATAAAACCCTGTATCGGGATTGGAGTCGCTGACGGCGAGATAGCCCTCTCGAATTCCGGCATCTTTTTGAATTCCATGCCCAGAAAAATAAAACAGCGCCGTATGCGGAACATGAGTGCCCTGGGGTTTAAATAACTTGACCAGCGCCGTCTCAAGCTCCTTCAATGTCACGTGTGTTTTTTTACCGACCTGCGGTTGACCCGATTGGATAACTTCCGGTAGACGATGAACCCGAAACTCTCCATAGGTATGTAGTTGCTGAGCGATCGCTTCAGCATCATGAGCAGGTGCCTGTAAACCCGGCAAATATTGATAAGTATTAATCCCTACTGCCAGGGCATCTCGTAACATTGATACATCACCTCACCCGACTATGGTTGCTGTTTAATACGATTGATTCCCAATTTGGCTCGATTGATTTTGAACGGCGATGGAATTTAATACCGCTAAATTAAAACCTTAAGCATCTGATTTCGGTCGAATTCAAACGCCAATAATTATCAGCGCAGAAAAATTAGCCCATCTCTATAGTTGGCGCAAATTAGCGTCTTCTAATCGATGAACCTCTGATAGAATGACTCTTCTAAAAAAGCTAAGTCGAGTATTAATCACTTACGCTTTTTAAGAAAATTTAGTAAAAAACAAAAAGCCAAAAGGCTTACTGTCTGATTCATAGCAAACTATTTCGAAGCTAGCTCAACAGGTTTTTTCATGTTTTTGAAGCAGTGCCACGAAATCAATAGCTTTGCCTTTTAAATTGCGTTCTAAGCAAAATATGCAGAATTGAGAAACGGATTTATTAGCCCCTCAATAAGAAAGATAATCGAATCACAAACTTGTGGTGATAGGGGTGAGAGCCCTCATTTCACTATTTCCTAAATATGTTTGTAAAGCTTCTATTAATTAATGCCTAATTAGTAAATTTCAGGAACTTAAAATTAGTGTTTTCTGCGTTAAATTACCGAATTTTTCATTCCGGCTGCTAACGGATCATGAAGTATAAATACGTAATTACCCTGTTAAACCTCGGCAGCAAGGGGCAATTTCAACGTATTTTGGGTGAGATTACTGATTTGGACAGAGAATAACGTAAATAGATTTAAAGAAAATATTAATTCAATGAAGACAAGCGTTACTATTCAAGTACAGTTACGGAAGCTGGGGTCAATTGGATGCCCAGATCCGACTCAAATAACAATTTGATGACGGAATTAGCGATCGCAGGCAACAGCTAGGTTTAGCACAGGGTGTCTTTCAAGATTAAATCTGCGATCGCGTTTTGGTGGGTTCGCAACGCTACTTTTCAGCCAAACTCCTAGATCAGGTTGACTCGGCTAAGCCAACGAGCTACCGCTATAGCTCGGCACAGTTCGACTCTCAGGGTGCACATTATCGCTCCATTCAACGATCACTACACCATGCACAAATCTTTTACGGAATTGGATCAAACCCTGAACACTAATCCTGCGGATAGCACTGCTTGGTATGAAAAGGGTGATGAATTGGCTAACGCGGGTCGTCATGCAGAAGCTTTAGCTTGTTTTAATCGAGCTGTACAGCTTCAGCCGGTTTACTGTGCCGCTTGGGTATTTCGAGGCGCAGAGTTAATTCATCTGGGTCGATATCAGGAGGCGTTAGAGAGTTGCGATCGCGCGATCGAGCTTGAACCCAAAAACACGGAAGCCTGGATATTTAAAGGGGCGGCGTTACAGCAGCTCAAGCGGTACGACGAAGCCTATGCCTGCTATGACAAAGCGTTGGGTGTACGCCGCAACCCAGGTTTAAGCAAGATTAAACGAAAATTGATCTCGCGTTTGAGAGCGGCTTTTTTGTCGGTCAATCAAAATCGTAGTTTTACCTGCCGTTAAGGGAATAGAGTACGGCTGTTGAGAGAGCCGCGCAGAGCGCGGCTCTCTCAACAGCTTGTCTGTGACGCCATTGGGAATTGCGGCGTTGCTGATTTGGGTGATGAAATTTAGTGGGAGTACCGCACGCCGTGCGGTACTCCCACTAAATTTCATCGCGGGATCCAGCCGTGTCAGGTTGGAGCGCAAAGCACGATAGCGCATTACCAGGGATTGCCCACGATGGTAAAGGCTGCCCAATAGTAGGGGTGTGAAAGTTTTTGTTCTCCATCGGCAAGACTGCTGTTGGGCAGTGGTAAGTTTCCTACCGTCGTTAAACCCTGCAATTGATTATTTTCGACGTAGATTTGCCCTCTGATCATGGCGAGCTGGGCGGCTCGGAGTGCTTCGGCTTTAATAGGAGCCTGGCTCAACGACTGATAAAACTCGGTCATCAGGGCAGATGTAGCGGCATCACTGACATACCACAAACTGGCGATCGCTGTTTTGACCCCCGTTTGCACTGCCATTCCGGCAAAGCCCAGTTCAGCCTGTTCATCTCCCAACGCTGTGCGGCAGGCACTCAGCACCAACATTTCTACCGGCGGATCGCTCCATCCCAATTGCCGGATTTGATCCATATGCAATTTTCGATCCCATAGTTGGATATAGGAATTGTCAGCCGTACCGGGAACAAAGTCGGCATGGGTTGCCATATGGATAATGCCAAAGGGCTGTTCTTGACGAATTTCACGCAAGTTATCTAGCGTCGCCGTCTGGTTCAAAAAGATTCTGCCGCCTTTCCATAGGTCGAGCACCAATGTGGAAATTTCTAAAGGAACGGAGGGTAAAGGCACCTGCCCTTGCACGCCTTCCGATATGCCTAATGCCAGAATTTGAGAATTGCGGATATCGACATAGCGCGTATCCGTCAGACTGAGGCTGGGCATTAAGCCGATGCTATAGTGCTCGACTAAGAATTGTTGCCCGTCGTGCAGTGCCGCAAAGGGAAGCGATCGCAACCCCGTGGGTGGCAAAAACACCAGATTGGTAATTTGTCTGGCTTGCAGCTCTGACTGAATTGGGGCAATCAGCCATTGATACAGTTGTTGGGCAGAGGGTAAATAGGTAGTGGTTAAGGTGCGTCTGGGATTGGTGATTTCACTACGAAACTCATTCGCGATCGCCAATACGGTAGCCCTTGTGGCATCGGAAACCCGGATGCGGATTAACTCGCCTCTCGCCGTGACAACGACCAACTCCAGTTGATCTGTATCTTGAGGCGCTGGATTTTCGTCTAAACCAAGTGTCGCCGGAACAAAGTTGATGTAAATAAAGGCGGGTCTCGCTCCGGTCGCGTCTTCGATTTCTCTGGCAATATCTCTGGCATCATCCAGGGTTTTGATCGGAGGTTCTGCCACGCCCAGATAAGTCGTATACTCTCCAGTCAATCCGTCTTCCAGAGTTGTGACGTTGGTATCGATGGTGTCGGTGGTATCGATCAACGTTGGTGGCGGCAGGACGGGAGGCGGGGTATCGATCCGTGGATCATTGGGGATGGGTGTGGGTGTGGGTGTGG